>JAACTG010000135.1:0-9710 GCA_009993585.1 Sphingomonadales bacterium | reverse complement strand
CCGACCTTTTTCTCGACCGTCAGCCCGGTGGCGGGATCCTTGCCCAGTTCCTCGGGCCCGCTATCGGCCTCGCCCTCGCCGCCCGGTTGCGCGAAGCGGCGCGTATATTTGCATTCGGGATAGTTCGAACACGCGACGAACGCGCCGAAGCGGCCGCCGCGCAGCGCCAGGCGTCCGTCGTCGCAGCGCGGACAGGCGCGCGGGTCGCTGCCGTCCTCGCGTTCGGGGAACAGATAGGGGGCGAGGAAGCCGTCGAGCTCGGCGGTCACCTCTGACGGCTGGCGCTGCATCACCTCTTCGGTCATCGGTTTGAAATCGCGCCAGAAGTCGCCGAGGACGTGCTTCCACTCGGCGCGCCCGCCGCTGATGTCGTCGAGCTGGTCCTCGAGGTTGGCGGTGAAGTCGTATTCGACATAGCGCGCGAAGAAGCGTTCGAGAAAGCCCGTGACCAGCCGCCCGCTCTCTTCGGCGAAAAAGCGGTTCTTCTCGATCCGCACATATTCGCGGTCCTTGAGCACCTGCAGCGTCGATGCATAGGTCGACGGCCGCCCGATGCCGAGTTCCTCGAGCTTCTTGACCAGGCTCGCCTCCGAATAGCGCGGCGGCGGCTGTGTGAAATGCTGTTCGGCATCGACCGACTTTTTCGCCGGGACGTCGCCCGCGGCGAGGATCGGCAGCAGCGCGTCGTCATCGCCGTCTTCGCCGCGATCGTCGCGGCTTTCGGTGTAAAGCGCCAGGAAGCCGGGGAATTTGATCACCTGCCCCGTCGCCCGCAGCGCGTGCTGGCCGGTGCCGTCGACGAGTTCGACGCTGGTGCGTTCGAGCGCCGCCGATTCCATCTGGCTGGCGAGCGCGCGTTTGTAGATCAGGTCGTAGAGACGGCCATGGTCGCCGTTGCCCGCGCGGTCGCGCGAAAAATCGGTCGGTCGGATCGCCTCATGCGCTTCCTGCGCGTTCTTCGCCTTGGTCTTGTACTGGCGCGGCTTGTCGGGAACGTAGCCGCCGTCATAGCGATCGGCGATCGCCTTGCGCGCGGCGGAGATCGCGCTGCCGTCCATCTGCACGCCGTCGGTGCGCATATAGGTGATCGCGCCGTCCTCGTAGAGCCCCTGCGCCACGCGCATCGTGTGGCTCGCCGAAAAACCGAGCTTGCGCGCGGCCTCCTGCTGCAATGTCGAGGTCGTGAACGGCGGCGGCGGATTGCGCCGCTGCGGCTTGACGTCGACGCTCTCGACGGTGAAGCGCCCGCCTTCGACATCGGCCTTGGCGGCCATGGCGTCACCTTCGACGCCGATCGTCAGCCGGTCGATCTTCGTGCCGCGCCAGCGCACCAGCCGGGCGGTAAAGCCCTGCCCGCCATGCTCCATCTGCGCGGCAAGCGACCAATATTCCTGCGGCTTGAACGCTTCGATCTCGCGCTCGCGCTCGACCACCAGACGCAGCGCGACCGACTGCACCCGCCCGGCCGACTTGGCGCCGGGCAGCTTGCGCCACAACACCGGCGACAGCGTGAAGCCGACGAGATAATCGAGCGCGCGGCGCGCGCGATAGGCATCGATCAGATCGTGGTCGAGCTCGCGCGGATGGGCGATCGCGTCGGTCACCGCCGCTTTTGTGATCGCGTTGAAGGTGGCGCGGCCAACCTGCTGGGGCAGAACCTTTTTCTTCTTGAGCACTTCGAGAACATGCCAGCTGATCGCTTCGCCTTCGCGATCGGGATCGGTCGCGAGGATCAGGCCGTCGGACGCCTTGGCGGCATCGGTGATCGCCTTCATCTGCTTGGTCTTGTCGCCGTACAGCTCCCAGTCCATCGCGAAGTCCTCGTCGGGACGGACCGATCCGTCCTTGCGCGGCAGGTCGCGGACATGGCCGTAAGAGGCGAGCACTTTGTAACCGGAGCCGAGATATCCTTCGATAGTCTTGGCCTTGGCCGGCGATTCGACGACGACGAGTTTCATGGCGATTTGCAAACTTTCCCAAGGGGCCGCAGGACGCGGCCTCACGTATACGCGCGAGGATGTTGGTGGCGCGGCGATCCGTCAAGCATCCAATCGCGCTCAGCCGATACTCACCTTGCCGCCCGCATGACGCTCCAGGCGGCCGGCCAGTTCGAGCTCGAGCAGGACCGTCTGCACGCTCGCCGGGTCCTGTCGCGACTGGCGGATCAGTTCGTCGACGGCGACCGGCGTCGGGCTGAGCAGTTCGACGACGCTGCGCCGCTCGGCATCGCTCGCTTGCGCCGCAGCATCGGCGACATGCGGCCCGATCGGCAACCGGTCGGCGGCGCGAATGTCGATCGGCCCGATGCTCTCCAGGACATCCTCGGCGGACTGGATGAGCGTCGCGCCGTCGCGGATCAGCGCATTGCACCCCTGCGCGCGCGGATCGAGCGGCGAGCCGGGCACCGCCATGACCTCGCGACCGAACTCGCCCGCCAGCCGCGCGGTGATCAGCGATCCCGACCGCGGCGCCGCCTCGACGACGACGGTCCCTGCCGCCAGTCCGGCGATGATGCGGTTGCGGAAGGGAAAATGTCGGGCGAGCGGTTCGGTCCCGGGCGGCTGTTCGGCGATCAGCAGCTGTTCGGTCGCGATCCGCTCCTGGAGCCCGGCATTTTCGGGCGGATAGGCGATGTCGATGCCGCTGGCGATGACGCCGATCGTGCCGCCGCCGTCGCCCGCGCCCATGGCGCCGACATGCGCGGCGGTGTCGATGCCGCGTGCCAGACCGCTGACGACGACCGCGCCCTTGGCCGCGAGCGCGCCGGCCAGTTCGCGCGCGAAGCGGCAGGCGGCAGCCGACGCATTGCGCGCGCCGACCATGGCGATGATCGGGCGCGCCAGCAGTGAATCGTCCCCGCGCAGCGTCAGCGCCGGCGGCGCGCTGTCGATTGCGGCGAGATAGGCAGGATATGCCGGATCGCCGAGGAAGATGTAGCGCGCGCCGGCGGCGGCGACCGCCGCCATTTCGCGCTCGATCGCGCCGGGATCGGCAAGCCGCGGTGCCCGGCCCCCGCCGCGCGCGGCAAGGTCTGGAATTGCGTCGAGCGCGGCCGTCGCGCTACCGAACCGACGAAGCAGCTGGACGAAGGTCACCGGGCCGATATTGGCCGACCGGATCAGTCGCAGGCGATCGAAGCAATCGCCCGAAAGCGGCATGCTTCGATTCACCCGGCAGGCTCTTTGTTCCCGCCGACCCGCGGCTCTTCGCCGCACCTCAGTCGCGCGATGTTGCCGCGGTGCTTCCACAGGACGATCAGCGCGAAGGCGATGCCGGGCAGGACGAACAGCCAGCGCCCCGTCGCCGCCGCAACGATCGGCGCGACGATCGCCGCAGTCATGCCGGCGAGCGAGCTGAACCGCGTTAGCGCGAGCACGCCGAGCCAGACGCCCGCGTAAATCAGCCCGATCGGCCAGGCGAGGGCGATCCAGATGCCGCCCAAGGTGGCGACGCCCTTGCCGCCGCGGAATTTGAGCCAAATCGGATAGAGATGGCCGAAAAAAGCCCCGATCGCGGCGAGGACGACGTCGCCGGGCGAGACGTGTGCTGCGATCCAGACCGCCGCCGCGCCTTTCAGCGCGTCGAGTACGAGCGTGAGCGCGGCAAGACCCTTGCGCCCCGTCCTGAGCACATTGGTCGCCCCGATATTGCCCGACCCGATGCCGCGCAGATCGCCGGCGCCCGCGAGTGCCGTGAGGATCATACCGAACGGAATCGACCCGAGCAGATAACCCATGGCGAGCATTGCGGCGGGCGTTTCCCAAAGAATGTCCATGTCGCGGTCGCCTCCCTCGCGATTCGCGCCTTTGGCGCGTGTCCCCACGGTCATAGCCGATATCGGGCATTGAACAATCGCGCCCGCGCGTTACCACGCGCAGCACGATGGTCGGCGCTTCCCCTTCCCGCTCCCCCGATGCCCCGGTCCTGGTGTTCGATTCGGGCATCGGCGGCCTGTCGGTGCTCGGGCCGATCCAGGCGCTCCTGCCGCAGGCGCCGATCGTCTATGCCGCCGATTATGCGGCGATGCCCTATGGCACCAAGAGCGAGGCCGAGATTGCCGCGCGCGTCCCCGCGCTGCTCGGCCGGCTGGTCGAACGATTTCATCCGCGCATCGCCGTCATCGCCTGCAACACCGCATCGACCATCGCGCTCGATCACGTCCGCGCCGCGCTCAACATCCCGGTCGTCGGCACAGTGCCGGCGATCAAGCCCGCTAGCGAGCTGTCGAAAAGCGGCGTGATCGGCGTGCTCGGTACCGATGCCACGGTGCGCCAGCCCTATGTCGCGCGGCTCGCCGAACAGTTCGCCGGCGATGCCACCATCCTGCGCCATGGCAGCGGCGATCTCGTCCTTGCCGCCGAGGCCAAGCTGCGCGGCGAGCATCGCGACCCTGCGGTATTTGCCGCGGCGATGGCGGGCCTGACGCGGCAGCCCGGCGGCGATGCGATGGATGTCGTCGTGCTCGCCTGCACGCATTTTCCGCTGGTGCGCGACGAGCTGAGCGCGGTCGCACCGGGCATCGCATTCGTCGATGGCGCGGCGGGCATCGCGCGCCGCGTCGAATATCTCACTCGAACGCAAGCGTGGCCCGATCGCCCTAGCGCGGGCCGCGCGGTGTTCACCCGCCTCGATGCGCGCGAGCGCGAATATGCCGACGCGCTCAACGCCTACGGACTGTCGACGATCGAGTTGCTGTAACCGCTTATTGAGAGCCGTTATCACTGGAATTCGCGGGTTATGCGTCCTATGGGCCGGTCAACGCGGGTCCGACGGGACCGCACGACCGAACCAAGCGGGCGGGATATGAATTACGCAGACGTTTTCGCAAAGGCCATCGACCGGCTCCATGCCGAGGGGCGCTATCGCGTGTTCATCGACATATTGCGCAACAAGGGCGCCTATCCCAACGCGCGCTGCTTCGCCGGGCACAACGGGCCCAAGCCGATCACCGTCTGGTGCTCGAACGACTATCTCGCAATGGGCCAGCATCCCGAGGTCACCGCCGCGATGGAAGCGGCGCTGAACGATGTCGGTGCCGGATCGGGCGGCACGCGCAACATCGGCGGCAACACGCATTATCATGTCGACCTCGAGGCCGAGCTCGCCGATCTCCACGGCAAGCAGGGCGCGCTGCTGTTCACCAGCGGTTACGTCTCGAACGACGCGACGCTGTCGACGCTGGCCAAGATCCTGCCCGGCTGCATCGTCTATTCGGACGCGCTCAACCACGCCTCGATGATCGCGGGGATCCGCAACGCCGGCTGCGAGAAGCGCGTCTATCGCCACAACGACATGGCGCATCTAGAACAGCTGCTCGCCGCCGACGATCCCGAAGCGCCCAAGCTGATCGTGTTCGAAAGCGTCTATTCGATGGACGGCGACGTCGCCCCGATCGCCGCCATCTGCGACCTGGCCGATCAATATAACGCGCTGACCTATTGCGACGAAGTCCATGCCGTCGGCATGTACGGCCCGCGCGGCGGCGGCATCACCGAGCGCGACGGCCTCGCCGATCGCGTGACGATCATCGAAGGGACGCTGGGCAAGGCGTTCGGCGTGATGGGAGGCTACATCACCACCGACACGATGATCATCGACGTCATCCGCAGCTATGCGCCGGGGTTCATCTTCACCACCAGCCTGTCGCCGGTGCTCGTCGCGGGCGTCCTCGCCGCGGTGCGCCACCTCAAGGCATCGAGCGCCGAGCGCGATGCGCAACAGGCAAGCGCAGCGATGCTCAAGGCGCTGCTCGCCGAGGCCGGTCTGCCGGTCATGCCGTCGACGACGCATATCGTCCCGCTGATGGTCGGCGACCCGGTTAAGGCGAAGAAGATCAGCGACATCCTGCTCGCCGAATACGGCATCTACGTTCAGCCGATCAATTTCCCGACGGTGCCGCGCGGCACCGAGCGGCTGCGTTTCACGCCGGGCCCGATGCACGACGAATCGATGATTCGCGCGCTGGTCGGCGCGCTCAGCGAAATCTGGACGCGCGAAGAGCTCCGCCTCGCCGCCTGATCGTCGCGGTCAGTCCCGGCAATAGCCCTCGCCGTCCTGCACGACGAGGCAATCCTTCTTGTCGGCGAGCCATTTGAGGCCGGTTTCCCCGCCCTGGGCGCGACGCAGGCTATAGGGCTTGCCGCCGCGATCGAACTTGATGCCGTGCTCGCTGTCGCGGCCTTCGACGGTGACCTTGTTGTCGAGATCATATTGCATTTCGAGGCTGTAGCGCTCGGCCTCGGTCGGCGTGATGACGAGGTACACGCCTTCGACCCCCGTCCATTTTCCCGCCCAATCGGCGAATCGGTGCGGCGCCGCGGCGCTCGAAGGCCCGGCGGGGGCTTGATCGTTGGTAGCGGGTTCGGTCGCAGCGATCGGACTCTCTTCGGGCGTCATGGCGCCGGTCGGTGCGTCGGCCTGATTGTCAGACGGAGTCGAATCGCACGCGGCGAGCGTGGCGACGAGCGGGAGCGCGAGGGCATAGGCTAGGTTTTTCATGACCGACCAACGCATATTGCCGCACCGGGTTGCGCCTATCGGTCGAAAAGTGCTGCACGAAAGACGAGCCGATCGACGTTGCCGCCCGACAGTGTGACGAGTGTGTTGCGGCCCGGCGGGACCTTGCCCGTCATCAACGCCGCCAGCGCGACCGCACCGCCGGGTTCGATTACGAGCCGGAGACGCTCGAAGGCAAGGCGCATGGCGGCCTGCGCCTCGCTATCGCTGACCGATACCGCCTCGGCCCGGCGCGCGCGCAAGATATCGAACGTCAGCGGCGAAACGCGCGGCGTCTGCAGCGCGTCGCACAGGGTGTCGGGGGCGTCGGGCGCAACGGGAACGATCGTCCCGCCGCGCAGCGAACGGCCCATGTCGTCCCAGCAGTCGGGTTCGACGATGGTGACCGCCGCTCCGGGCAACGCGAGCGCGGTGCCGCTCGCCAGCCCGCCGCCGCCGCAACACGCGACGATCGAATCGAAGGTTGCGCCATCGGCCTGCGCGGCCAGCTGCGCGGCCGCTTCGATGCCGAGGCTCCCCTGCCCTTCGATAATCCACGGGTCGTCGAAACTGGGCACGACGGTCGCGCCGCTCTTGCCCGCCAGCGTCTTGGCGATCTCCTCGCGCGATTCGCCGCGGCGATCGTAGGTCACGACGGTGGCGCCAAGATCCTTGGTCGCCTGCATCTTCGCGTGCGGCGCGTCGGCGGGCATGACGATCGTCGCGGCGATGCCGAGACGTCGCGCCGCCCAGGCGACGCCCTGCGCATGGTTGCCGCTCGAAAAGGCGACGACTCCACGCGCGCGCTCGGCATCGGACAGGTCGCTCAGCCGGTGCCAGGCACCGCGAATTTTGAACGCACCGATCGGCTGCAGCCCCTCGGCCTTGCACCAGATCGTCACGCCGTCGATCGTCAGCGGCAACAACGGTGTCGGCGGCAGCATCGCCGCGATCTTGGCGGCGGCGCGTTCGACACCGGCGGGCGATGGCACGCGAAGCGGGGAAACAAGATCGGCTGGGCTTTGTTCTGTCATCGCGTCCCCCTATAGGCGGCGGCGAAGCATTGAACAGGAGGCAGATTTGGGCAAGGTTTTGGTGATCGGCGCTGGCGGCGTCGGATCGGTCGCGGTCCACAAGATGGCAATGAACGCGGAGATTTTCGAAGAGATCACGCTGGCGAGCCGTCGCCGCTTCAAATGCGACGCGATCGCCGAATCGGTCAAGGCGCGCACCGGCGTGACGATAAAGACGGCCGAGATCGACGCCGACGACGTCCCCGCGACGGTCGCGCTGATCCGCGAGGTCGGACCCGATCTCGTCGTCAACCTCGCGCTGCCGTACCAGGACCTCAACATCATGGGCGCGTGTCTCGAGACGGGCGTCGATTATCTCGACACCGCCAATTACGAGCCGCGCGACGAGGCGAAGTTCGAATATCACTGGCAATGGGCGTATCACGACCGCTTCAAGGCCGCCGCGCTGACCGCCTTGCTCGGTTCGGGTTTCGACCCCGGCGTGACGAGCGTGTTTTCGACCTATCTCGCCAAGCACCATCTCGATTCGATTGAGACGATCGACATCCTCGATTGCAACGGCGGCGATCATGGCCAGCATTTCGCGACCAATTTCAATCCCGAGATCAACATCCGCGAAGTGACCGCGCCCGCGCGCCATTACGAGAACGGCGAGTGGATCGAAACGCCCGCGTTATCGACCAAGCAGCGCTTCGACTTCGCCGAGGTCGGCGAAAAGAACATGTACCTGATGTACCATGAGGAGCTCGAAAGCCTCGCCAAGCATATCCCCGGGCTCAAGCGCGCGCGCTTCTGGATGACCTTCGGCGACGCGTACCTCACGCATCTCGAGGTGCTCCAGAACGTCGGCATGACGCGGATCGACCCGGTGATGTACGAGGGCCGGGAGATCGTGCCGCTTCAGTTCCTGAAAGCCGTGCTGCCCGAACCGTCGAGCCTCGGCGAGACGACCAAGGGCAAGACCAATATCGGCGTCATCGCGACCGGCATGAAGGACGGCCAGTCCAAGACGGTCTATATCTGGAACGTCTGCGACCACGAGGACGCCTATGCCGAGACGGGCAACCAGGCGGTCAGCTACACCACCGGCGTCCCGGCGATGATCGGTGCGGCGATGCTCCTGACCGGCAAATGGGCCGGAGACGGCGTGTTCAACATGGAAGAGTTCGATCCCGATCCGTTCATGGACATGCTGAACGAGCAGGGCCTGCGGTGGCAGGTGAAGGACCTCGACGGACCGCTGACATTCTGATGGAAACCAAAGCCGGCGATCCGGGCGCGTTCGCGCAGTTCGACCTCAGCCGCGTGCCGACGCCGTCGTTCGTCGTCGATGCGGCCAGGATTCGCGCCAATTGCGCGGTGCTGCGCGATATCGGCGACCGGTCGGGGGCCAAGGTGCTGTCGGCGCTGAAGGCATTTTCGATGTGGTCGCTCGCCGACACGATCGGACAGTATCTCGACGGCGTCTGCGCCTCTGGCCTCAACGAGGCGTTGCTCGGGCGCGAATATTACGACGGCGAGGTCGCGACCTATTCCCCCGCCTATCGCATCGAGGACCTGCCGGTGATCTGCGCGGTCAGTGATCACGTCATCTTCAATTCGCCCGACCAGCTCGAACGCTTCGTGCCGATCCTCGAGCGGATGAAGTCGGGTGGCGAGGATTTCGATCTTGGCCTGCGCATCAACCCCCAGATCCCGCTCGGCGAGGTGCCGCGCTACGATCCCAGCGCGCCGGGATCGCGGCTCGGTTTCCCGATCTCGCAGCTGACCGACGAGCATGTCGAGATGGTTCGCGGCATCCATTTCCACAATCTGTGCGAGCAGGGCTTCGATCCGCTGCTGGAGACCTGGGAGCATGTGAAGGGCGAGCTCGAACCCTATTTCGACCATCTCGACTGGATCAACGTCGGCGGTGGCCACCACATCACGCGCGCCGATTACGACCGTGAGGCGCTTGTCGAATTCCTCGCCGAAATGGCCGAGGAGACGGGTTGCCAGATCTATATCGAGCCCGGCGAAGCGGTCGCGCTCGACGCGGGCATATTGGTCGGCGAAATCCTCGACGTGCACGATAACGACGGTCCCGTCGCGATCGCCGACATCAGCGCGACGTGCCACATGCCCGACGTCATCGAGGCGCCCTATCGCCCCGCCATGCTCGGCGAGGAGGACGGCGGCGTC
>JAACTG010000134.1 GCA_009993585.1 Sphingomonadales bacterium | reverse complement strand
GCTCCATCAGGTCCTCGTCGTCGAGACCGTCCCAGGCGGGCGCGATTTCGCTGCGGCGCGGGGTGGCGAACTCGGCGCGGACGTCGACCAGCTCCTGGCGCACGACTTCGTACAGCTTGGCGCGATCGCCGAGAATCGCGAGCAGTTCCTCGATCGTGACCGCCAGCTCCTTGAGCTCGCCGCCGATCTCGTCGCGACCCAGCGCGGTCAGGCGATGCAGGCGCAGGTCGAGGATCGCCTTCACCTGGCGCTCGCTCAGCTGATAGGTGTCGCCCTCGACCTCGACCTCAACCGCTTCGACGAGCTTGATATAGCTCGCGATTTCCGCGATCGGCCATTGTCGCGCGATCAATGCGGCGCGCGCGTCGCCGGGCGAGGAGCTACCGCGGATGATGCGCACGACCTCGTCGAGATTGCTGACCGCGACGACCAGGCCGAGCAGGATATGGGCTCGTTCGCGCGCCTTGTTGAGCTCGAATTTCGACCGCCGGGTAACGACTTCTTCGCGGAACTTCACAAAGGTCGTGATGATATCGCGCAGGCTGAGCACTTCGGGCCGCCCGCCGCGAATGGCGAGGATGTTGGCGGGGAAGCTCGATTGCGCCGGGGTATGGCGCCACAGCTGGTTGAGCACGACCTCGGGCGTCGCGTCGCGCTTCAATTCGATGACGACGCGCACGCCCTCGCGGTTCGATTCGTCGCGAATGTCGCTGACGCCCTCGATCCGTTTATCCTTGGCGGCCTCGGCGATCTTCTCGACCAGCCCCGATTTGCCGACCTGATAGGGGATTTCGGTGAGCACGATCGAACGGCGATCGCCGCGGCGCTCCTCGATGATGTGGCGGCTGCGCATCATGATCGATCCGCGTCCGGTGAGGTACGCGCTGCGCGCGCCTCCCTGGCCGAGGATCAGCCCGCCGGTCGGGAAATCGGGGCCGGGGACGATTGCAATGTAATCCTCGTCGGACATGACCTCGCCGCCGACGATCTCGCGATCGATATGCGCGAGGCACGCATCGACGACTTCGCCCAGATTGTGCGGCGGGATGTTGGTCGCCATGCCGACCGCGATACCGCCCGCGCCGTTGACGAGGATGTTGGGGAAGCGGGCCGGGAGGACCTGCGGCTCGGTCCGGCTGGCATCGTAGTTCGGGGTGAAATCGACGGTATCCTTGTCAAGATCCTCGAGCAGCGTCATCGCGACCTTGGCGAGGCGCGCCTCGGTGTAGCGCATCGATGCCGGCTTGTCGGGATCCATCGACCCGAAATTGCCCTGGCCGTCGATCAGCGTGACGCGCATCGACCAGTCCTGCGTCAGGCGCGCGAGCGCGTCGTAGATCGCGCTGTCGCCGTGCGGATGGTAATTGCCCATGACGTCGCCGACGATCTTGGCGCATTTGCGATAGGGGCGACCGGGAACGAAGCCGCCTTCCTGGCTGGCATAGAGGATGCGGCGATGGACGGGCTTCAGACCGTCGCGAACGTCGGGCAATGCACGCGACACGATCACGCTCATCGCATAATCGAGATAGCTCGTTTTCATCTCGTCGACGATATTGATCGGCTGGATATCGTCCGACCCGATTACGGCCTGGTCATCTTCGCTCAAAACGCGCCCTTTTCGGTGATTTTTATCGTTTCGCGACGCTAGACGATATGCCGGGCTTTGACCAGCGATTGAGCCCGATTTTTGCGGGCCGGAAGCGAAGTTTTTTCGCCGGTTTTGCGGGGTCGATCCTGCAAAAGCGGTTGCCGCCGCCTTGCCGCCGACGATAGGAGGTCGGGATGACCCTGCACGCGTTGCTGAGCGCCATCGAAACCGCCGAAGACGGCACCGAATTGCGCGCCACGCAGATGGTGGCGGGCCAGTCGCTGCTCGAGCGCCAGGCAGGGCTGTGCCGGGCTGCGGGCGCGAAATTGCTGTTCGTCAGCGTCGAGGGGATGACCGATGCGTTGGTCGGCGCGCTCGATCGCCTGCGCGCCGCTGGTTTCGTGGTCGAGCCGGTCCGCCGCGTCAGCGAGATCGTCGACCGCACGCATGCCCGCGATCAGCTGATGCTCTTGCTCGACGGTCTTTACGCGCCGCAGGAGCAGGTTTCGGCATTTGCCGCCGGTCCGGCTCTTGCGGTCTTCGTGACCGACGATAGCCCGGTGACGCGCGGACTTGAGCGTATCGCCGCCGATCAGCGCTGGGCGGGGCTCGCGATGACGGGGTGCGACATGCTCGGCGAATTGACCGATGTCCCCGACGACTGGGATCTCGCCTCGACGGTTTTGCGCCGGGCGGTGCAGCGCGGCGCGGTCAAGCTGCGGTGCGATCCCGGCCTGTTCGAAACCGGCGAACTGGTCGTGATCGATCGCGCGGTCGCGGCGTCGGCCGTGGGCGACCGGGTCTATGATGCTGCCGCCGTTGGCGAATCCGGGCTCGCGATGGGCAATTTCCTGGCGCCGCTCGTCAGGTTCGCGGGGCCGACCGTGCTCGGTCGCGGCGCGCGGTCGAAGCCGCTCGAATTCGGCGCGGTGGCCCTGGCGATATTGACGATCGCGGCGTTTTCCTGCGGATGGCTGGTAACGGGCGCGGCGCTCGGCCTGACGTCGGTCGCGACGGCGGCAATGGCGCATTATGTCGGCCTGTTCACGCTCGAACCGCCGACGCCGCGCTGGCGCATGATCGCCCTCGATCTGGTTCCCATCGTCTCGTTCGCGGCTTTGGCCCTGCATCTTCTATGGTCCGATGGCGCGGGATGGCCGATCGCGCTGCTGATGCTGATCTACGCCGCCGTACTGGTCCAGGCGAATGCCCGCGCGTCGTCTCCGATGACGAACTGGTTCGGTCGGCTGCTGCCGGATGCGGGACTGGGCTTTGGCGTCATCGGCGCGGCCGCCCTGGCGGACAGGACGCCGATCGCGATCGGCGCGCTTGCGCTCTACGCGGCGGCGGTGATGACCTATGACAGCCTTTCACGAGGCAGAGAAAGTCGCGAAGGGTTTATCCGAAATTAACGCTGATTGTCGTATCGCGCGCAGGATATGAAGGACCACGGTGGCAATCAGGCGGGACAGCGCGATCCTGGCGACGGCGCGGCGACGGCGCTGCCGCCGCTGCTCGCACGCCGCTGCCGCGCCCTCGCCGAGGCGATGGACCGGGTCGTAACGACGCCTTTCGCCGTCACCCTCAACGAACGGGAGCGGGGGCAGGGGCTCGCCATCCTGCACCGCCTTGTCGACGGCGTCGAACGCGATCTTCGCCATTATCTGGGCGCACCCGCCGAACCGTCCGCATGGGCGGCGATTGCGCCCCGCGGCCTGCCGATCGCTAATCTCGCCGACGTCATCCTCGCGAATGTCCTCGAACATGGCTTGGACAGGCCGGGCATCGATGCCGTGTCGCCGCCGTTCATTGGCGACGATCCCGCCCTGGCGAGCCTCTGGACCGCGTATCTCGTCGCCGAATGCCGCACCCGAAACGCCTGGAACGCGCCGGTCTTGCCGATGTCGGGACTGCCGCTCGAGATGCAGGCCCAACTCGTCGATTGCGTCGCCGGCGCGCTTATCGGCGACTTGGGCGAGGACGGCGACACCATGGCCGCGATGGTCGCTGCGGCCGATCAGGTCACCCAGCTGCACCGCGAGGAAACATCGATCGAGATCGTCGCTGCGCGCTTCGTCGACGGCGCGCTGTCGCAGCGTTCGCCCGACGAACTGATGGTCGACCTCGTGAATCGTGCGGCCTGGCCCGCGGTCGCGGCCCTTGTCGGCGAGCGAACCGGACTGGGATCGGCACCATCGATGATTGCGCTCGCCGTCGGCGACGAAGGCGCCATTCGCGATTGGCTCGCACCCGCCTGCTTCGGCGCGAATGCGGTCGGAGCACTCGTCCGGGCGCTTGCCCCCGGCTGGAACGCGCGTTCGTTCGACGATGCCGGCGTTGCCGGTGCGGATGCCGATGGCTGGCCCGCCGACCGCGCCGACGCGATCGCGCATGCGGCCGCCCGTTATCGGGCGAGCGACCGATGACCGCCGAACCGATCATCGGCCGCGTCGATCGCGACGCGCGCCTGATCCGGGCTGATGCCGCGCTGGCGCGTCTGCAGGAACGCGCGGGCGGCAGCGTCCCCGGCGTGATCATCGTTCCGCAATTGTCGGTCGCCGTCACCTCGGCGCTGCGGTTCGGGGCGCCGGTGATGCGCCGCGTCTATGCCGGCGAAGCCGACTTCGACCTGCATTTCTGGGTCCATATTCGCCCCGATGACAAGGGGGCCGATCTCACGATCACGGGCTGGAGCGAAGACGCCAAGCGCCTGCCGGGGACCGCAGAGGGCGAACCCTTTCCGCTCGACGCACCGGGGTGGCGGTTCGAGTGCGATGCCGATCTCGCCATTCTCGGCCTCTGGGCAGAGGGCGCCGCCGCCCGCATTCGCACGCGCGACTGGATCGGCAAGGCGATCGACAGCCTGTTCGTACCGGTCGACCCCGCGATCGACGGCAAGATCGCCGAGCTGCTGGCCGCGGGACAAAGCCTCGTCGATTTACCCGTCGATGCGCTGATCGACGGCATTTCCGCACGTGCCGAACTCAGTGCGCGCCCGCGGCTGGCGAACGACGGATCGCTTTTGGGGCTCGTCGGAACGCTCAAGCTGATCCGGCCCGAACGCGACGAGGGCGCGAACGAGGCACCCTATCTTCCCGGCAACTGGGGGGCGCTCGATCGCCGCATGGACGAGGCGCTGCGCCTGCCGATCGGTCGCATCATCGCCAATGCCGAAACGATCGCGCGCAAGCTCGATGGCCCCGTGGCCGACGATTATGCGAGCTACGCCGGCGATATCGCTTCGGCGGGCAAGCATCTGCTCGGGCTGATCGACGATCTCGCCGACCTCCAGGCGATCGAGCGCGATGATTTCGATGTCGCGCGCGAGCGCGTCGATCTGACCAAGGTCGCGATCCAGGCGGCTGGCCTGCTGACGATGCGCGCCAATGAAAAGGCGATGCGGGTCCGCGTCGAAACCGGCCCGACCGCGGTCGTCGCGATCGGCGAGGTTCGCCGGGTGCTGCAGATCCTGATCAACTTCATCGGCAATGCGGTGCGCTACGCGCCAGAGAACAGCGACATCGTCGTCACCGCCCAGGGCGACCGGAGCACAGGCGACGTCAGCGTGACGGTATCCGATCAGGGTCCCGGAATTGCCGAGGAAGACCGCGCGCGGATTTTCGAGAAGTTCGAACGGCTCGGTCGCCGCGACCATGGCGGCAGCGGTCTTGGCCTTTACATCTCGAACCGTCTGGCGCGCGCGATGTCGGGATCGATCGATATCGCCAGCGAACCGGGCGCAGGCGCCGCCTTTACCCTGACGCTGCCGAAATGGCCCGACTAGCGCGTCAGCGCTTGTCGACCGGCACGTAATCGCGCTGCGTCGGACCCGTATAAAGCTGGCGCGGACGACCGATCTTCTGCGCGGGATCCGAAATCATCTCGTTCCACTGCGCGACCCAGCCGACGGTGCGCGCGAGCGCGAACAAAGCGGTGAACATCGTCGTCGGGAAACCGATCGCCGACAGGATGATGCCCGAATAGAAATCGACGTTGGGATAGAGTTTCTTCTCGATGAAATACGGATCGCTGAGCGCGATTTCCTCGAGCTTGCGCGCGACGTCGAAGACCGGATCGCTGACGCCGAGCTTGTCGAGCACCTCGGTCGCGGTTTCCGCCATCACCTTGGCGCGCGGATCGTAGTTCTTGTACACGCGATGGCCGAAACCCATCAGGCGGAACGGATCGTCCTTGTCCTTGGCGCGCGCGATATATTCGGGGATGCGGTCGGGGGTGCCGATTTCGCGCAGCATGTTGAGCGCAGCCTCGTTGGCGCCGCCGTGCGCCGGGCCCCACAGGCAGGCGATGCCCGCCGCGATGCACGCGAACGGGTTGGCGCCCGACGAACCGGCGAGCCGCACGGTCGAGGTCGACGCATTCTGTTCGTGGTCGGCGTGGAGGATGAAGATGCGGTCCATCGCGCGTTCGATCACCGGATCGACGACATAGTCCTCGGCCGGCACGCCGAAGGTCATGCGCAGGAAGTTGCCAGCATAGCTCAGGTCGTTGTCGGGATAGAGGAACGGCTGGCCGATCGAATATTTATACGCCATCGCCGCGAGCGTCGGCATCTTGGCGATCAGCCGGTGCGAGGCGATGCGGCGCTGCTCGGGATCGTTGATGTCGGTGCTGTCGTGATAGAAGGCGCTCAGCGCGCCGACGACGCCGCACATGATCGCCATCGGATGCGCATCGCGGCGGAAGCCGTTGTACAGCGTCTTGAGCTGCTCATGGACCATCGTGTGACGATTGATCGTATATTCGAACTCGTCGAGCTCGGCCTTGTTGGGCAGCTCGCCGTCGAGCAGCAGATAGGCGACTTCCATGAAGCTCGACTTCTCGGCGAGCTGATCGATCGGGTAACCGCGATGGAGCAGCACGCCCTTGTCGCCGTCGATGAAGGTCAGGCCCGAATCGCAGCTGGCCGTCGAAGTGAATCCGGGATCGTAGGTGAATTTCCCGCTCTGCGCGTAGAGCTTGCGGATATCGACGACATCGGGACCCATCGTGCCCGTAAGCACGGCAAGGTCATAGTCGCTGTCGGCGATGGTCAGTTTGGCGTTGCGGTCGGCCATGGTAGCTCCTGGTCAGTCTTGGTGGCTGGCGCGCATCTGCGATGCGTCGGCCAGTCGCGCTAGGGTCTCGTCGCGACCCAACAGGGCCAGGACATCGAATATTCCGGGCGAAACCGTCGTACCCGTCATCGCCGCGCGGAGCGGCTGGGCCAGCTTGCCGAGCTTGAGTTCAAGCCGTTCGGACAGTTCGCGCAGCGCTTCCTCTATGGTCTGGGTGGTCCATTGATCAAGTGCTGATAGCGCAACCGCAATTTCGTCGAACAGCCCGGTCGGCGCCTCGGCCACCAGCGCGGCCGCCTTGTCGTCCATCGTCAGCGGCCGTACGCGGAACAGGAACAGCGCGCCGTCGGCGATCTCGTGCAATGTCTTCGCGCGCGGCTTGAGCTCGGGCATGGCGCGCGTCAGCAGCGCCATGTCGTCGGCGGACAGGGGCTTGTCGAGCGTGTTCGCGATATCGGGCGCAACGATCCCGGCCAACCGGGCATCGTCTGCTTCGCGCAGGTAATGGCCATTGAGATTTTCGAGTTTCTTGATGTCGAAACGTGATGGTGAGCGGCCGACATGGGCAAGGTCGAACCATTTGACCGCATCGTCGCGCGAGATGAATTCGTCGTCGCCATGGCCCCAGCCGAGCCGCAACAGGTAATTGACCATCGCCTCGGGCAAAATGCCGAGCTCGTCGCGATAGGTCTCGATGCCGAGCGCGCCGTGGCGCTTCGACAGCTTGGCGCCGTCGTGACCGTGGATCAGCGGGACGTGGGCATAGACCATGCGGTCCCAGCCCATCGCATCGATCAGGACGCGCTGGCGAAAGGCGTTGTTGAGATGATCGTCGCCGCGAATGCAATGCGTCACGCCCATGTCGTGATCGTCGACCGCGACTGCGAGCATATAGGTCGGGGTGCCGTCCGAGCGCAGCAGGACGAAATCGTCGACCTCGGCATTCTGGACGGTGACCTTGCCCTGGACTGCGTCTTCGATCGTCGTCTCGCCCTCGCGCGGGGCTTTCAGGCGGACGACGCCTGAGGCGCCCGGAGGCGCGTCATCCGGCCCGCGATCGCGCCATTCGCTGACGAGGCGAAACGGCTTGCGCTGCGCCTGGGCGGCCTCGCGGCGGGCCTTGAGCTCGTCGGTCGACAGATAGCAGCGATAGGCCGCTCCCCTGGCGATCAGCTCCTCGGCGACCTCGGCATGGCGTTCGGCGCGGGCGAACTGATAGATTTCATCGCCGTCCCAGTTGAGGCCGAGCCAGCGCATGCCGTCGAGGATCGCATCGATCGCGGGCTGGGTCGAACGGGCGCGGTCGGTATCCTCGATCCTGAGCTTGAACTGGCCGCCGTGATGGCGCGCGAACAGCCAGTTGAACAGCGCGGTCCGCGCGCCGCCGAGATGCAGGAATCCCGTCGGCGACGGCGCGAAACGCGTCACGACCGGTCCCGCTGTCGTCGGGCGAGTCAATTCGGTTGCGCTCACCGGCGCTATCTCCCACACTGATTTCGGCTTTGGTACCAAGCACCGGAGGCGGCCCTAGCATGGGATCCAATGCGCTTCAAAGAGGCTTTTCGCAACTGCGAAACGGCAGTCCGGGCGCGCTTCTCCCTCGCATCGAACGGTTTCTCGAACGCGAACGCGACCAACTGCCGCTCTGGCTGCCCGTCGCCGTCGGCGGCGGCATCGCGGCCTGGTTCCTGCTCCCCGACGCCAATTGGTGGCTCGGCCTGATCGTCGCGGCGGCGGGGATCGCGTTGCTTGGCGGCGCGATGACCGGCGGCACGCGGCTTGCGCGATGCATCACGATCGGAACGATCGCGATCGCGCTGGGCTGTGGCCTGGCCTGGGGCCGCAGCCTCGTCGTCGCCGCGCCGGTTCTCGACCGCCCCGTGGTGACCCGCCTGACCGCCGACGTCGCCAGGGTCGAGCAGATTCCGGCGCGCGCGATCGTCAGGATCGTCGTCGCGCCGGTCGATCGACCCGATTTGCCGCCGCGCGCGCGGATCAACATCCCCGAGGACAAGGTTCCACCGGGCCTGGGCGCGGGCGCCGAGGTCGAATTGCGCGCGCGCCTGATGCCCCCCGCGCAGCCGGCGTTGCCCGACAGCTATGATTTCGCGCGCCGCGCCTGGTTCGACCGGCTGGGCGCGACCGGCAGCGCGATCGGCGACGTCCGCGTGACGCGCGCAGCGAGGACCTCGAGTCTGCGTCAGGAATTGAGCGCGCATGTCCGCGCGCGCGTTGGCGGTTCGGCCGGCGCGGTCGCGGCGACGCTCGCGACCGGTGATCGCGGCGCACTGCCCGAAGCCGATGCCGAGGCAATGCGCCGCTCGGGCCTGGCGCATCTTCTGTCGATCAGCGGCCTGCACGTCACCGCAGTCGTCGGCGCCGCATTCCTGCTCGTGCTCCGATTGCTCGCACTCAGCCCGCGGCTCGCGCTCCGCGCGCCGATCATGCTGATCGCGGCAGGCTCCGGCGCGGCCGTCGGCATCGCCTATACGCTCGTGACAGGGGCGGAGGTGCCGACGGTGCGATCGTGCATCGCCGCGCTGCTCGTGCTCGCGGCGCTGGCGATGGGGCGCGAGGCGATCACGCTGCGCTTGATTGCCGCGGGCGCGCTGTTCGTCATGGTCTTATGGCCCGAATCGATCATGGGACCGAGCTTCCAGCTGAGCTTTGCCGCGGTCACCGCGATCGTCGCGCTGCATGAGATGCCACGCGTGCGCGGCTGGTTCGCGCGGCGCGAGGAAAGCAGGGCCAGGAAACTGGGCCGCGGCCTCGCCTCGCTCTTGCTGACCGGCATCGTCGTCGAGTTGGCGCTGATGCCGATCGCGCTGTTCCATTTCCACAAGGCCGGCCTGTACGGGGCACTCGCCAACGTCATCGCCATCCCGCTCACCACCTTCGTCATCATGCCGCTCGAAGCGCTCGCGCTGCTGTTCGATGTCGTCGGGCTTGGCGCGCCGTTCTGGTGGTTGACCGGACGATCGCTCGACGGCTTGCTGGCATTGGCCCATTTCACCGCATCGCGGCCCGGCGCGGTGGCGCTGGTCCCCGCCATGGCGCATTGGCTGTTCGCGCTGGCGGTGCTGGCGGGACTGTGGCTGGCGATATGGCGATCGCGAATTCGCTGGCTGGGCGGGGCCGTGCTGGTCGGCGCGGCGTTCGCCATGGCGCTCAGTCCCGTGCCCGACCTGCTGGTGACGAGCGACGGGCGCCATGTCGCGGCGCGCGGCGTCGACGGTCGCGTCGCGATCCTGCGCGATCGCGCGGGGGATTACGTCCGCGATACGATTGCAGAGAGCGTCGGCAGCGATCTCGAACTGCTGCCGCTGCGGAATCGCGGCGACGCGCGCTGCAGCAGGGATTTCTGCATCTGGCAGATCGGCAAGGGCGACGAGGCGCTCAGCGTCATGTCCTCGACGAGCAGCTATTATGTCGATGCGCTCGACCTCATCCGCGCCTGCGAACGCGTCGATATCGTCATTTCCGACCGCAGCCTGCCCTATCGCTGTTCGCCGCGCTGGCTCAAGGCCGACCGTCGCTCATTGCGCCAGACCGGCGGGCTCGCCGTCTATCTCGATCCGCCGAGGCTGCGCCAGAGCCGATCGGTCGGCGACCGTCATCCCTGGCGCATGCGATCCTATCGACGAAGCCTCAATGGTAGCGGCGCAACAAGCCCGCCAGCCGGCCCTGCACGCATACCTGGTCGGCCGCATAGCGCTGCGGCTCGTAGGACGAATTAGCCGGATCGAGCCGGATCATCGCGCCTTCGCGACGGAAGTATTTGAGCGTGGCGTCCTGGTTGTCGACGAGCGCGACGACGATGTCGCCCTCGCGCGCGGTGTCGGCGCGCTGGATCAGCGCGTAATCGCCGTCGAAAATGCCCGCCTCGATCATCGAATCGCCCGACACTTCGAGCGCATAATGGTCGCCCGCGCCAAGCAATGCGGTCGGTACCGACAGCGATCGGTCCTCCTCGAACGCCTCGATCGGCATGCCCGCGGCGATGCGGCCGTGCAGCGGCACTTCGACGACGTCGTTGGCGGCGATCGGGACCTCGCGCACCGGCGGGTGCAGCGCGACGACGTTGCTCGCCTTGGCGTGCTGGCCCTCTTCGGCGCGTTCGGGCATCTTCATGACCTCGAGCGCGCGCGCCCGGTTGGGTAGACGGCGGATGAAACCGCGCTCCTCGAGCGCGCTGATCAGGCGGTGGATGCCCGATTTCGATTTGAGGCCGAGCGCTTCCTTCATTTCCTCGAACGACGGCGAAATCCCGCCCTCGTCGAGCCGGTCATGAATGAAACAAAGCAGTTCGTGCTGTTTGCTGGTCAACATAGGGAATTCCCAAATGGCGGAACGGACAGGGAACGTGTAGGCAACAAACTGCGTCCCTGTCAAGCCGCTCCCGGCGCGCCGTCGTCCGCGATCAGGCGTCGCAACGCGGCGCCGACATCGCGCTGGCGCATCAGGCTTTCGCCGACGAGGAAGGCAGTGATGCCGCGGCGCGACAGGCGCGCGATATCGGCGTGGTCGGCGATGCCGCTTTCGGACACGAGCAGACAGCCGGGTGGGGCGCGCTCGGATAGCCGCTCGCTGATCGCCAGGTCGGTTTCGAACGTCGCCAGATCGCGGTTGTTGACGCCGATCAGCGTCGCGCCGAGCCCCACGGCGCGGTCGAGCTCGGCCTCGTCATGGACTTCGACGAGCACGTCCATACCGTACTCGGTTG
>JAACTG010000133.1 GCA_009993585.1 Sphingomonadales bacterium | reverse complement strand
CCATCACGCGCCACATCCAGCCGGTGCCTTCGCGGCACGGGGTGCACTGGCCGCAGCTCTCGTGCTTGTAGAAATAGCTCAGGCGGCTGATCGCGCGGACGATGTCGGTCGACTTGTCCATGACGATGACCGCCGCGGTGCCGAGGCCGGATTTGAGCGCGCTGAGGCCGTCGAAGTCCATCGGCGCGTCGATGATCTCGTGCGCGGGGACGAGCGGCACCGACGATCCGCCGGGGATCACGGCGAGGAGGTTGTCCCAGCCACCGGTGATGCCGCCGCAATGCTTTTCGATGAGGTCGCGGAACGGGATGCCCATTTCCTCTTCGACGACGCACGGCTTTTCGACGTGGCCCGAGATCTGGAACAACTTGGTCCCCTGGTTCTTCTCGCGACCGAAACCGGCGAACCAGTTCGGCCCGCGCCGCAGGATCGTCGGCACGACGGCGATGCTCTCGACATTGTTGACCGTCGTCGGGCAGCCATAGAGGCCCGCGCCTGCCGGGAACGGGGGCTTGAGGCGCGGCTGGCCCTTCTTGCCCTCGAGGCTTTCGAGCATCGCGGTCTCTTCGCCGCAGATATAGGCGCCAGCGCCGCGATGCATGAAGACGTCGAAATCATAGCCCGATTTCGCCGCGTTCTTGCCGATCAGCCCGGCGGCATAGGCTTCGTCGATCGCCTGCTGGAGAATCTTGGCTTCGAAGATATATTCGCCGCGAATGTAGATGTAGGCGGCGCGCGCGCGCATCGCATAGCCGGCGATCAGCGCACCCTCGATCAGCTTGTGCGGATCGTGGCGGATGATCTCGCGGTCCTTGCAACTGCCCGGCTCGGATTCGTCGGCATTGATGACGAGGAAGTTGGGCCGCGCATTGCCGCCCCGATCCTTGACCGGCTCCTTGGGCATGAAGCTCCATTTGAGCCCGGTCGGGAAGCCCGCGCCGCCGCGACCGCGCAGGCCCGACGCCTTGATATCCTCGATCACCGCGTCCTGGCCCTTGGCCATCAATGCCTTGGTGTCGTCCCAGTCGCCACGCTTGCGCGCGGCATCGAGGCCGAACGGCTGGAAACCGTAGAGGTTGGTGAAGATGCGGTCCTTATCCTGCAGCATCTCAGAAACCCCCGCCGTAAACGACGCCGAAGGCGATCAGCAGGATCGCGATCAGCGCGACGGTCTTGACCACGCCCTTCAGGACTTTCCACGCGATGCCGATGGCGATCACCGCGACGACGATAATGGCCAGCTGGCTCATGCCCATTCCCCGCGGTAATCGTGGTTTTCTTTTTTCATGTCCTTGAGCGTCGACGGCCCGCCGACCTGCTCGCTGGTGCGCCGCCCGATCTGCGATCCGATCACCGGCTGTTTGCCCGCCGCGAGATCGTCGAGGATCGATGCCATGCTCGCCTCGGTCAGGTCCTCGTAATTGTCGTCGTTGATCTGGACCATCGGCGCGTTGGCGCAGGCGCCGAGGCACTCCACCTCGGTCAGCGTGAACAGGCCGTCGGGCGTCGTCGCGCCCTTTTTCATGCCCTTGGCATAGCAGGCGGCGAGGACGTCGTCCGAGCCGCGCAGCATGCACGGCGTCGTGCCGCACACCTGGACGTGGAATTTGCCGACGGGGGCCATGTTGTACATCGTGTAGAAGCTGACGACCTCGATCACGCGCATCTTGGGCATGTCGAGTTGCGCGGCGACGTACTCGATCACCGGGATCGGCAGCCAGCCTTGCGTGTTCGTCTCGGCCCCGACCTGGCGCTGGGCGAGGTCGAGCAACGGCATCACCGCCGACGCCTGCCGCCCGGCGGGATATTTGTCGATATGCCGCTGCGCTTCCCTGGCGTTTTCAGGCGTCCACGCGAACGCGCCCCAGCGCGCGCGGGTTTCTGCCTCGTCGGGAATTTGGGGTACGTTAGCCATTGCTGCTCTCTTGTTTACGGCACTTCCACGCAGCTAATTCTTCACTATCAATCGCTGGGCATACATATTCGTATTGGCTGTATTCTTCGTCCTCGACTGCAATATCAGCGTCAGCAAACTCGCGCCGGTCCATAAAAACAGCGCCAGTCGCATCGCAAGCCGCTGCAGGCTGATCGGGTATGACACAGCCGACAGGGTAGTGATCGACTTGCGAATAACCAGAAGCCTCAAGGGCTTTGACCGTAGGGGCATCGGCCTCAGTGACGCTTGCATAAGGCGCCTTATCAATCACTTGAGGATTATTATTGGAGGCTGAACCCTCAACAGGACTATTATTTTGACCACAAGCCGAAATTGCGGCCGCCATTACAAAAATGAAACAAGCCCTCACCGGTCGCACTCCCCGAAGACGACGTCGATCGCACCCAATATGGCGGTCGCGTCGGCGAGCATGTGGCCGCGGGTCATGAAGTCCATCGCCTGCAGGTGCGAAAAGGCGGTCGGGCGGATCTTGCAGCGGTACGGCTTGTTGCTGCCGTCGGCGACCAGGTAGACGCCGAACTCGCCCTTGGGGCTTTCGGTCGCGACATAGACCTCGCCGGCGGGAACGTGGAAGCCCTCGGTATAGAGCTTGAAGTGGTGGATCAGCGCTTCCATCGATTGCTTCATCTCGGCGCGCTTGGGCGGCACCACCTTGCGGTCGAGGCTGGCGATCGGGCCCTCGGGCATTTCCGCCAAGCACTGCTTGATGATCTTCGCCGACTGGTAGACTTCCTGGACGCGAACCATGAAGCGATCGTAGCAGTCGCCGCGCGTGCCGACGGGGACTTCGAAGTCCATCCGGTCGTAGACGTCGTACGGCTGCGACTTGCGCAGGTCCCAGGCGATGCCCGATCCGCGCAGCATCGGTCCTGAAAAGCCCCAGCGGACCGCATCGTCCTTGCTGACGACGGCGATGTCGACGTTGCGCTGCTTGAAGATGCGGTTGTCGATGACGAGGCTCATGGCGTCGCCGAACAATTTGGGCAGGCGCGTGTCGACCCAGTCGCCGATGTCGGCGAGCAGCTTGAGCGGCGCATCCTGGTGGACACCGCCGGGGCGGAACCAGGCGCTGTGCATCCGCGCGCCCGAGACGCGCTCAAAGAAGTTCATGCAGTCTTCGCGCAGTTCGAACACCCACAGGTTCGGGGTCATTGCGCCGACGTCCATGACGTGGCTGCCGATGTTGAGCATGTGGTTCGATATGCGCGTCAGCTCGGCGAACAGCACGCGAAGATATTGCGCGCGCAGCGGCACTTCGAGATCGAGCAGCTTCTCGATCGCGAGCACGTAGCTGTGCTCCATGCACAGCGGCGAGCAGTAATCGAGCCGGTCGAAATAGGGCAAAGCCTGGAGGTACGTCTTGTACTCGATCAGCTTCTCGGTGCCGCGATGGAGCAGGCCGACATGGCAATCGATCCGCTCGACGATCTCGCCGTCGAGCTCCATCACCATGCGCAGCACGCCGTGCGCGGCGGGGTGCTGCGGCCCGAAGTTGATCGTGTAGTTCTGGATCTCGGTATCGCCGATCGTCGGATCGGATGCGTCGCGCTCGTGCGCCATTTCCTCGAGGAGGTCAGCCATCGGTTATCCCTCCTTCTTCGGCTTGGCGGCTGGCTTGCGCCTGGCTGCGGGCTTTTTCGGCGCCGGCTTCTTCGCGGCGGGTTCCGACTTCAGCGCCTTGTCGACCTCGTCGACGGGCTCGGCCGCTTTCTCGTCGGTCGCCTTGCCGGCGCCGGTCTGGGAGGCATTGTCGGTGGTCTTGGGCGTGGCGGGCGGCGCCTTGGCCTCGCTCTCGCTCGCCTTGGCGTCTGCGGCTTCCTTCGACTTGATCTCCGACGGCGCGCCGGGTTCCTGCGGCGCCTTCTCGTCGCCCGGCAGGACATATTGAGCGCCTTCCCAGGGCGACTGAAAATCGAAAGTGCGGAAATCCTGCGCCAGCTCGACCGGCTGATAGGCGACGCGTTTTTCGGTCTCCGAATAGCGCAGCTCGACATAGCCGGTCAGCGGGAAGTCCTTGCGCTGCGGATGGCCCTTGAAGCCGTAATCGGTGAGGATGCGGCGCAGGTCGGTATTGCCCGCGAACAGCACGCCGTACATGTCGAACACTTCGCGTTCCAACCAGCCGGCATTGGGCCACAGACCGGTCACGCTCGGCACCGGCATGTCCTCGTCGGTCGTGACTTGGATGCGGATGCGATGGTTCCTCGTCAGGCTGAGCAGGCAGTAGACGACCTCGAAGCGCTCGGGACGCGAGGGATAGTCGACCCCGGCGATCTCCATCAGCTGCTGGTAATCGTGATCGTCGCGCAGCGTCGTCAGCGTCGCGACGAGACTGTCGCGCTCGACGGTCAGCGCGATCTCGCCAACGGCTTCCTTCGATGACAGAACGGCGTCGCCGAGTGCGCCGACGAGCGTGTCGAGAATGCCGTCGTTCGAGGCGAATTTGGGTGCGGGGGAGGCCATTATAAAACCGCCACCCCAAATCCGTTCGGGCTGAGCCTGTCGAAGCCCTGCCCTTCTTCGAACCGAACGAAAGGACAGTCCTTCGACAAGCTCAGGACAAACGGAAAATTATAAATGCGCGACACAGCCATCATCGGTCAAAACTGCCGACGCGGCGGATCTTGCGCTGCAGCTGCATCACGCCATAGAGCAACGCCTCAGCGGTCGGCGGGCAGCCGGGGACGTAGATGTCGACCGGCACGATGCGGTCGCAGCCGCGCACGACCGAATAGCTGTAATGGTAATAGCCGCCGCCATTGGCGCAGCTGCCCATGCTGATCACGTATTTGGGATCGGACATCTGGTCGTAGACCTTGCGCAGTGCGGGGGCCATCTTGTTGCACAAGGTGCCCGCGACGATCATCACGTCGGACTGGCGCGGCGATGCGCGCGGCGCGGCGCCGAACCGCTCCATGTCGTAGCGCGGCATGTTGACGTGGATCATCTCGACCGCGCAACAGGCGAGACCGAAGGTCATCCACCACAGCGAACCGGTGCGCGCCCAGTTGAACAGGTCCTCGGTCGAGGTGACGAGGAAGCCCTTGTCGCCGAGCTCGCCGTGGAGGTCGTCGAAATAGGCGCGGTCGGGCGGCGTCCCTTCGGCGGGATGCAGCTCGGGCACATGGCCTTCGGGCGTCAGCCCGCGCGTGTCGGTGATGATCGAGCCCGTCATTCCCAGTCCAACGCTCCCTTTTTCCACGCATAGACCAGGCCGAGCGCGAGCTCGCCGAGGAATACCATCATCGTCGCCCAGCCGGCCCAGCCAATATCCTGCAGCGACACCGCCCAGGGAAACAGGAAGGCAGCTTCGAGGTCGAAGATGATGAACAGGATCGCGACGAGATAGAAGCGCACGTCGAACTGGCTGCGCGAATCCTCGAACGCGGGAAAGCCGCATTCATATTCGCTGAGCTTGGCCGCGTCGGGATTGTGCGTGCCCGTCAGGCGCGACACGCCCATCGGCAGGAACACGAACAGCGCGGACAGGCCCACGGCGATGCCGAGGAAGATCAGGATCGGCAGATATTGCGAAAGATCGGTCAAGACGAGCCTTTGACTGCTGGCGATTCCCGTGGCGGGATTGCCCGCGCTTCTAGGCGGCGCGGGTCCCCGCCGCAACCCTTTGGTGGCACAAAAACGGTCGCGTTCGGGCGCGCGTCAGCGCTTGATTGCGCGCGCGACGAGCTTGTGCAGCTTGGAATGGAGGACATCGTTGGCGGCAAGGAATTCACGCCGTTCGATCGTCTGGTCGCCGCCGCGGAAATCGGTGACGAAGCCGCCCGCTTCGCGCACCAGCAGCTGGCCGGCGGCGACATCCCACGGCTCGAGATCGGTTTCCCAGAACCCGTCATAGCGACCCGCGGCGAGCCAAGCGAAATCGAGGCTGGCGGCGCCGAAGCGGCGCAGGCCCGCGATTTCGGGGGCGAGCGCGTCGTAAATCCGGCCCCATTGCGCAACATCGCCATGGCCCGCATAGGGCGTGCCGGTGGCGATCAGCGCTTCGTGGAGGCTGCGGCGCGCCGATACGCGCAGCCGCGCATCGTGCAACCACGCGCCCCTGCCCTTTTCGGCCCAGAAACTCTCGTCGGTGATCGGCTGGTAGACGATCGCCGATGTGACCGCGCCCCAGCCGCCGCCGGGCTTGGGTTCCTGCGCGGCGATGCTGATCGCGAAATGCGGGATGCCGTGGAGGAAGTTGGTGGTGCCGTCGAGCGGATCGATGACGAAGCGCGGCTTGCCGGGATCGCCCGGAATATCGCCGGCTTCCTCCATCAGGAATCCCCAGCCGGGCCGCGCATGCGTCAGCTCGTCATATAGGATGCGCTCGGCGCGCATATCGGCCTTGGAGACGAAATCGGCGGGGCCCTTTTTCGACACCTGGAGATGCGCGACCTCGCCGAAGTCGCGGCGCAGCTTCGCCCCCGCCTTGCGCGCGGCGCGTTCCATGACGGTGATGAGACCGGAAACCTGTGCCATATTCGTAATCTCCCCCCTCCCGCGTGCGGAAGGGGTCGGGGGTGGGCAGATGAGAGACAGGCGGAAAACACCCGCCCCTGGCCCCTCCCGCAAGCAGGAGGGGAAGCGGCTTATTCGGCCTTTTTCACATATTCTTGCGCATAGACGTCGACCACGATGCGCGTGCCCGCGCCAATATGCGGCGGGACCATGACGCGCACGCCGTTGTCGAGCAGGGCGGGCTTGTACGACGACGATGCCGTCTGTCCCTTCACCACCGCATCGGCCTCGACGATCATCGCTTCGACATATTCGGGCAGCGCGACCGAGATCGGGCGCTCGTCATAGAGTTCGAGCGTGACCGTCATGCCGTCCTGGAGGAAGGCGACCGCGTCGCCGATGATGTCGGCGTCGAGGTTGATCTGTTCGTAATTGTCGGTGTCCATGAACACGAGCGCATCGCCGTCCATGTAGAGATACTGGAAATCCTTGGTGTCGAGGCGCACCTTTTCGACCGTGTCCTGGCTGCGGAAGCGAACGTTGGTCTTGCGGCCATCGATCAGGTTCTTCATCTCGACCTGCATGAACGCCCCGCCCTTGCCGGGCTGGGTGTGCTGGATCTTGGCAACCTTCCAGATGCCTTTTTCATATTCGATGATATTGCCGGGACGGATATCGACGCCGCTGATCTTCATGGGCGAAACCTCTGGTTGACGGTGGAAAGAGCGGACCGGGCACGCCGATCGGTTGCCGCGCGCCTTAGCGGGCGATGCCGATCATCGCAACCGGATCGTTCATCGCGCTCAGGCGTCGCGCGCCGATGCGTGGGTGCGCTTGTACATCCACGCGATGATACCGACGAAGACGGCGAGCGCGACCGGGATGGCAAGGGCGAAATCCTCGCCGACGATGGCGAGCGGCGCGTCGCTCCCGGTGGCGCCGACGAGCCCGGCGAAGACGACGCCGAACAGGCTTTCGCCGACGATCAGCCCGGTCGCGAGCAAGATGCCCATGCGGCTGTAGAATTCGGGATGCTTCGCGCGCGCCGACCGTTTTTCCCAGAGATGGCCGAGCACCGCCCCGACCGGCACGAGGATGGTGATCGCCATCGGCAGATAGATGCCGATGCCAACAGCCAATGGGGGGAGCCGCATCTTGCCCATTTTGCCGAGCAGTTCGTCGATGACGATGACGACCGCGCCGATCACCGCGCCGTAGCCGATCAGGTCCCAGCGCAGATCGCCGCCGAGCACGCCCTTGGCAAGCGCCGAGATCAGCGCCGCCTGCGGCGCCGGCAGCGCATTGGGTCCGGCATTGGCCGCACCGGCGAAACCGAACGCCTGGTTGAGCAGGTCGAGCACCGGCGGGATGATCAGCGACCCGAAGGCGACGCCGAGGACAAGCGCAAGCTGCTGCTTCCACGGCGTCGCACCGACCAGCTGGCCGGTCTTGAGGTCCTGGAGATTGTCGTTCGAGATCGTCGCGATGCTGAACACGATCGCGGTGACGAACAAGGCGTAGGCGACGAGCGCGGCGGTGTCGTTGTCCCCCATCGTGCGCCCGAAGAACGCCGCGAGCATCAGCGCGGCGACGATGACGGCGAGGATGCCGACGCCGCTGACGGGCGAATTCGACGCGCCGATCAGACCCGCCATATAGCCCGTCACCGCCGCGACGACCGCGCCGACGACGAGGACATAGGCAAGGCTGGCAAGGATCACCGGCACCGGATCGGCCGCGATCGGCCCGCCCTGCGCGAACAGGTAGAGCAATAGAGCGATCGGGATCAGCGAGAAGAGGATCGTGCCGGCGACGATCGAGACGGGCAAATCGCGTTCGGTGATATCGACGAGCTGGCCCGCGCCGCGCGCCTTCGACGCCGCCATCGAATCTCTGATCCCGCCGAGGACGGGGCCGAGGATCTTGAGCAGCGTCCACAGCGCGGCGATGCCGATCGTGCCCGCGCCGATGAAGCGCACCTGCGTCGAAAAGACCGTGCCGACGAGGTCGTCGACGGGCATCGCGCCGCCACCGGGCAGCGCCGCGGTCAGGATCGGCATCAGCCCGGCCCATGAAATCAGCATGCCGACGAACATCGCTATGCCGACCGACAGGCCGACGAGGTGGCCGACGCCGATCAGCGCGAGGCTGAGGCTGGCGGTGACGCCGCTGGCGCTGGCGCCGCTGGCGCTGGCGCCGCCGAGGCTGAAATTCTTGCCGACCTCGCCCGCCGCGAGCTTCATCGCGATGAGAATGGCAAAGCCCGCGCTGGCCAGGCTGCCCGCGAGGATCGTCGCCAGACCCTTTTTATTCTCCTCGGCCCCCTCGGCCGATTGTGATCCGACGCGCAAGACTTCGGCCGCCGCGACGCCCTCGGGATAGGGCAGGTCCGATCCGGTCACCAGCGCACGGCGGAGCGGCACCGAGAACATGACGCCGAGCGTCCCGCCGACGAAACACACGGCGGCGGTCGTCCAATAGGGAAAGCCCTGCCACCAGCCGACGATGACGAGACCCGGCAGGACGAAGATGATCGCCGCGAGCGTGCCGGCGGCCGAGGCGATCGTCTGGACGATGTTGTTTTCGAGGATGTTGGCGTCGCGGAACATGCGCAGGATCGCCATCGAGATGACCGCGGCGGGAATCGACGTGGCAAAGGTCAGCCCGACCTTGAGGCCGAGATAGACGTTGGCGGCGGTGAACAGCACGGTGATCACGGCGCCGAGGATGATCCCGCGGATCGTCAGTTCGCGCAGCGGCATCGCCGCCCCAGGTGCCGCAGTCGCCATATCCCATCCCCCTCTTGTTGACGCGCGTGGTTGTTACGCCCGCGTCATCGAAAGGCAAATGGAATGTGGAGCGGCTAGCGCGTCAGCAGCGGATAGGGATTGACCGGCGTGCCCTGCCACCAGCCCTCGCCATCCTCCATCCGATGGATCGCGAAGTGCAGGTGCGGCCCTTCGGCGCTGGCATTGCCGCTATGGCCGACGGTGCCGATCGGGTCGCCGCGCGCGATCGTCCGGCCTTCCTTGAGGCCCGGCGCGTAATCGCGCAGATGCGCGTAATAATAGACCCAGTTCTGGTCGGGCGAGCGGACATAGGCGGTAATCCCGCCGCCGCCCTTCGAATAGAACAGCTTTTCGACGCGTCCCCCCGCCGCGGCCACGACCGGCGTGCCGTCGGCGGCCATGATGTCGATCGCGTCGTGAACGCGCGCGCCGCCGGCACGCGCCTGGGTGAAGGTATCGACGAGGTCGCCGGGACGAACCCCGGCGACCGGCACGATCAGGTCGCCGGTCGCCGCCTTGTACGTTGCGACCGACGACGGCGGCGGCGACACCGATCCCGGCGCGCCGACATCCTGATCGCGCGGTCGGGCGTCGGCCACCGAGCGATCGGGCGTGGCGTCGGTGCGGCCCGGCGTAAAGTCGGCGTAACGCTGGAGCAGGAACGCCGCGACGACGATCCAGATCGCCGAGGTCACCGCCGCGGTGACGGCGATCGTCTTGGCGATCCGGCGCCAGTCGGATTGGGGTGCGCTCATGCCGCGGGCTTAGGCCTGGAAGACGACCTTTGTCGAGGTCGATACCATCTGCGCAAGGCGTGCCGCGTCCCAGTTGGTCAGGCGAACGCAGCCGTGGCTTTGCGCGCGACCGATCGTTTCGGGCGCAGGCGTGCCATGGATGCCGTAATGTTCCTTGGTCAGGTCGATCCACACGACCCCGACCGGGCCGTTCGGGCCCGGCGGAAGCTTGGCCTTCTTGTCGCTGTCGTCGGCATCCCAGAACAGCTCGGGATTGTAGTTGAACGGCGGGTTCTTGGCGACGCCGGTGATGCCCCAGTCGCCGAGCGGCAGCGGATCATGCTTCGACCCCATCGTCGCGGTGAACTGCGCGATCAGCTTGCCCGATTTGTCGAACGCGCGCAGCACGCCATCCGACTCGTCAACCACGATCTTGGCAGCCTGCGGCTGTTCGGAGCCGACGCCGAGCATCTTGAGCGTGTCGCGCCATGCGGCGTCCTTGACCGAATTCGGATCGATCATGTCGCCACCGATATTGGGAACGCGCAGTTTCTGGCCCGCGTAGAAGAAGGAATCATCGTCTTTCTTGTCACTTGCACCGGATTGATCGGATCTCTTCGAGGATGACGTCATGGCGTCGTCGGCCGATTTTTCCATGCCCGCGGGGGTGCCGCCAGGATTGAGCTCCTTCAGCACTGCCACCGTCGTGTGAAAACGCTCGGCCAGCTTCTCGGCAAGGCTTTCATAGCCGAGCCGGTCGAGTTTCGCCTTTTCCTGCGGATCGTCGGGCAGATCGCTGAATTCGCCTGCGGCGAAATCTTCGGGCACCGTCACGACGCGCGTGGCTGATATCGTCGACCATTGCGAGAGCGCCTGCTTGGTCGCCTCGTCGAGTTCGCCGGTGACCTTGAGGTCGTTGGCGGTCTGGAAACCGGTCAGCGCGTTCTTGGTCGACATGCCCATCTTGCCATCGACGACGCCCGGGGCGAAGCCGATGCGATCGAGCACGACCTGCGCCTGCATCAGCGGGCGCGGCTTGTCGTCCTGGGCGATGCCCGCCATGTCTCCGCTCGCGTCATCGTTCGACGCCATGGGGTCGGGCTGCCAGTCGGCGGGCGCGAGCGGATCCGAATTGTCGGCGGTGGTGACCGCCTCGTTCGACGCGTCGCTGTCGTCGGCAAAGTTGCAGGCGGAAAGGGCGAGCGCCGAAACGGCGGTGGCAAGGATCAGGGTGCGCATGAAATCTCCGGGAGTTTACGGCGCGCGCAGAACGGCGCGCCTTCTTACCCCCTCCAACGCGCCACAAGCGATTGAGTTTCCGAAATGAAACCGGCGCTTATTCCGCCGAC
>JAACTG010000149.1 GCA_009993585.1 Sphingomonadales bacterium | reverse complement strand
GACGCGCGCGACCGCGCCGCCCGACAGCACGCCGTGCGTGCAATAGGCGGCGACGCCCTTGGCGCCCTGGTCCATCAGCGCCTGCGCCGCGTTGCACAACGTCCCGCCCGAATCGACGATGTCGTCGATCAGGATGCAGAAGCGTCCCTTCACGTCGCCGATGATGTTCATCACTTCCGATTCGCCGGCGCGCTCGCGGCGTTTGTCGACGATCGCGAGCGGCGCGTTGTCGAGCCGCTTGGCCAGCGCGCGGGCGCGCACGACGCCGCCGACGTCGGGGCTGACGATCATCAGCTCCTCGCTGCCGAACCGCGCCTGAATATCGGCGCTCATCACCGGCGCGCCATAGAGATTGTCGGTCGGGATATCGAAAAAGCCCTGGATCTGCCCCGCATGAAGGTCGATCGACAACACCCGGTCGGCGCCCGCGGTGGTGATGATATTGGCGACGAGCTTGGCCGAAATCGGCGTGCGCGGGCCGGGCTTGCGGTCCTGCCGGGCGTAGCCGAAATAGGGGATGACGGCGGTGATGCGCCGCGCCGATGCGCGTTTCAGCGCATCGATGCAGATCAGCAGCTCCATCAGATTGTCGTTGGCCGGATAGCTCGTCGACTGGAGGACGAAAACGTCCTCGCCGCGCACGTTCTCGTGGATCTCGACGAAGATCTCGTCGTCGGCGAAGCGGCGGACGCTGGCATCGGTCAGCGGCATGTCGAGATATTCGCCGATCGCCCGCGCCAGTTCCTGGTTGCTGTTGCCCGCAAGGATTTTCATGGCGCCGCCCTTCGCTGGTGCTGATCGGATGAAGGCCTGTTAGCGGGCCGCGCGCGATTGTCAAAGCGGGGCGTTGCCGCCGCCTGCGCGCGCGACTAGACCGGCCCGATCATGACCGCTCCGCTGACCATCACGATCGTCCAGTGCCGCCAGCGCGTCGGCGACCTCGTCGCCAATGCCGACGCCATGCTCGCCGCGCGCGCGGCGGCGATGCACGCCGATATCGTCGCCTTTCCCGAGCTGCAGCTGGTCGGCTATCCGCCCGAGGATCTCGTCCTCAAGCCCGCGCTGATCGCGCGCGCGGCGCGCGAGCTCGACCGGCTGGCCCAGGCGACCGGCGACGGCGGGCCGGCGATGCTCGTCGGCACGATCGAGGAGGAGGGCGGCCTCGTCTACAACATCGTCGCCGCGCTCGACGACGGCCGCGTCGTCGCGCGCACACGCAAGCACGAACTGCCCAATTACGGCACGTTCGACGAAAAGCGCGTCTTCGCACCCGGCCCGCTGCCGCAGCCGATCGCGCTGCGCGGCGTCCGCCTCGGCGTCGCGATCTGCGAGGACATCTGGTTCCCGACCGTCTGCGGGCATCTCAAGGCGCAGGGCGCCGAAATCCTGTTCGCGCCGCACGGCAGCCCGTTCGAGATCGACAAGGACGATCGCCGCATCGCGCAGGTCGCCGGCTTGCGCGTCGCCGAGACCGGCCTGCCGCTGATCTTCTTGAACCGCGTCGGCGGCCAGGATGAAATCGTGTTCGACGGCTGTTCGTTCGTCGTCAACGGCGACGGCGCGCTCGCGCATCAGCTGCCCGACTGGGAGGAGTCGGCGCGCGACACGGAATGGACCAAGGGGGCCGACGGCTGGAGCTGCGCGGGCGGCAAGATCAGCCCGTTCGACGACCATCCCGCCGATATCTACAATGCGATGATCATGGGCCTGCGCGATTATGTCGACGCCAACGGCTTTCCCGGCGTCGTCCTCGGCCTGTCGGGCGGGATTGATTCGGCGCTGTCGGCGGCGGTCGCGGTCGACGCGCTCGGCGCCGATCGCGTCTGGTGCGTCATGCTGCCGAGCCGCTTTACCGGCCAGGCGAGCCTCGACGATGCCCGGGGCTGCGCCGACCTGCTCGGCTGCCGGCTCGACACGATCCCGATCGCCCCGGCGGTCGCGGCATTCGATACGATGCTGTCGGGCAGCTTCGCCGATGCCGAGGTCGACAGCACCGAAGAGAACGTCCAGTCGCGCATCCGCATGGTCGCGCTGATGGCGCTGAGCAACAAGTTCGGCCCGATGCTGCTGACGACGGGCAACAAGTCCGAGATGAGCGTCGGCTATGCGACGATCTACGGCGACATGGCGGGCGGCTACAACGTCCTCAAGGATGCGTATAAGAGCACCGTCTTCCTGCTGTCGAAATGGCGCAACGAGAACCGGCCGTCGCTCGGCCTCGGCCCCTCTGGCGCGGTGATGCCCGATCGCGTGATCACCAAACCGCCGAGCGCCGAACTGCGTCCCGACCAGCGCGACGACGACAGCCTGCCGCCATACGAGATCCTCGACCGCATCCTCTATGCGCTGGTCGAAGAAGAGGCGTCGGTCGACGATATCGTCACTGGGCTTGGCTATGACCGCGACCTCGTCGCGCGGATCGAAC
>JAACTG010000132.1 GCA_009993585.1 Sphingomonadales bacterium | reverse complement strand
GCAGCGAGGTCCCGGTGCCGACATAGAGCATGCCGCCGCCGAGGTTGCCGTTGATCGTTGCGCCGTAGAGCGCGTAATCGTTCGCCGTCAGCGTGCCCGTCCCGTTGAGCGTGCCGGCGATGACGGCGGTGTCGACCGTCTCGGCAAAGGCGCCGAGGTCGAGGACGCCGCCGCTGTCGACCTGCAGCATCGCGCTGTCGTCGAGCCGTTCGGCCGCGCCGAGGACGAGCGTGCCGGCGATTTCGACGCTGGTCGCGCCCGCGGTCCCGTTGAGCAGCGAGGTCCCGGTGCCGACATAGAGCATGCCGCCGCCGAGGTTGCCGTTGATCGTTGCGCCGTAAAGCGCGTAATCGTTCGCCGTCAGCGTGCCGCTGCCATTCAGGGTACCGGCGATCGATGCGGTGTCGACGGTTTCGGAAAAGGCACCGAGGTCCAGTACGCCGTCTTCGGCGATGCCGAGCGCGCTCAGATCGCTGAGGACGTTCGATGCGCCGAGGCGCAAAGTGCCGTCGATGATCGCCGTCGTCCCGCTATAGCTGTTCGCACCGCTGAGTTCGAGCGTGCCGCCGCCGGTGATCGCGAGGTTGCCCGTGCCGCTGATGACGCCGCCGAACTCGGTCGAACCGTTGCCGGCGATGAACAGCGTGTTCGCGCCGAGCGTGACCGAACCCATGCCGGCAAGACCGCCGATCGCTTCGCTGTCGGCCAGGTTGAGCGTGCCCGGGGCGAGGATCGTGACCAGCACCGCGTCGTTGATCGACGAACCGCCCGAGGCGGTCAGCGTGCCCTGTTCGATCGTCCAGCCGGCGGACGAATAGTCGGTCCCGGTCAGCGTGTAGCTGCCCGTCCCGGTTTTCACGCGGCTTTCGAAATTCCGCACGCGATCGATCGCAAGCGACGCGGTGCCCGCGCCGCCGAGGATCAGGTCGTCGATGCCGGTGCCGCCGTCGATGATGCCGCTGAAGCTGCCGCCTTCGAAGTTGAAGGCGTCGTCGCCGTCGCCCAGATAAGCGCTCGCCATCGTCCCGGTCGCGGCAAGCACCACTGCGTCGCTGCCGTTGCCCGCGTAAAGCGTTCCGGTCAGCGTGCCGGCGATGTTGACGCGATTGCCCTCGCTGCCGAGCAACGCGATGCCGCCATTGGCGATCGAGCCGTCCTGCAGGTCGATGGTCGTCTTGCCATAGGAAAGGATCGCACCGGCAGAGTCGCTGCCGCTGATGACGCCGCCGCTCTCATTGGTGAAGTCGAGGACGCCATAGGTGTAGATGCCATAGCCCGAATTGACGCTGGTGCCGCCGGTGATCGAACCGCCATTGGCAATGACCAGCGTGCTGCCGCTCGATCCCTGGATGCCGACATCGGCGCCGTTGATTTCGGCCCCCGCCTTGTTGGTGATCGAGGCATTGCCGCCGCTGACGACGATGCCGCCGCTGCTGCCGCCGATCGTGCCGCCCGAACGGTTGGTGATCGCCAGATCGCCGCCGTTCGAGAAGACGCCGCTGCCATCGGCGAAGCTGGTGATCGCGCCGCTATTGTCGATTGTCAGGCCCGGCATCGTCCCCTCGATGCCGACGACATTGGCGATGCCCGCATAGTAGCCGGAGATCGTGCCGCCGGCCTCGTTGACGACGAGAACGCCTGCGCCGCTCGTGCTGATGCCCGCGCCATTGGGGTTGTTCGCCGACGAGGTGATCAGGCCGCCGTCCTGGTTGGTGACGGTCGCCGAACGGTTGAGCCGGATGCCCGATGCGCCGTCGCTTCCGCCGCCGATCTGACCCGCGTTGACGACGGTCAGATTGTCGTGGAACCCCTGCTGGATCGCGTTCTGGACCGGGGCCCAGAGGACGCTGCCGGCGGTGACGTTGATGGTGACGTCGTCGCCGAGGACGGCGATGCCGTGCGACGGATTGCCGTTATAATCGGTGCCGACATTGGTCAGCGATCCGTCGAGCGTCAGGCTGCCGCCGAAAACGCTCCAGCCCGCGCCCCGGCCGTCGCGATCGCCGGTGAGGGTGAGGTCGCCCGAGATCAGCCGGTAATCCTCGAAATTGAGTGCATTGCTCTGGTCGATCGTGGCGGCATTGCCCGCCCCCAGGGTCGCGGTGAAGATATCGGTGCCGGCATTGCCGTCGATCAGCCTCGAAAAGACGCCGCCGTGATAGTTGAAGGCATCGTTGCCGGCGCCCAGATCGGCGCCGGTCATCGTTCCGGTCGCGCCCAGCGTCAGCGTGTCGCTCCCGCTCCCGCCGAGCAGGTTGCCGTTCAGCACGCCGCCGACGGTAAAGCTGTTGATCCCGCTGCTGCGACTGGCGTCGATCGTTCCGACCACCGTCGATCCGCTCTGCAGGTCGACCGTGAAATTGCCCGATCCGGTCAGCAGCATGGAGCCGCCTCCGCCGAAAATGCGCCCGCCCGACGCGTTGACGATCGTCGTCGCGCCGCCGGCGAGAATGCCGATGCCGCTGGCGCTCCCGCCCAAGATCGCGCCGGCGTTTTCGACCACGCCGCCGAGCGTCAGGTTGATCCCGTTGCCGCTGTCGAGCGTGCTCTCGATCAAGCCCGTCGCCGTGTTGACGACGCTCAGGCCGGCCGCGCTCGAATAGATGGCGGTGGTCACGGTCGGCGTCGTCGTGCCGACGATCAAGATCGTGCCGTCGTTGACGACGGTCAGGTTGGCCCCGTCGGTGTAGATCGCCGCATTGCCGCCGACCAGCGTCCCGCCGTTGACGATCCGGCTGCCGACCCCGCGATTGAAGAAGGCGTTGTACAGAGTGCCGGAAATCGTTCCCCCGGTGATCTTGGCATCGAGCGTTCCGCCCGAATAGACGCCCCAGGTCCCGCCGAAAATATCGCCCGAACTGAGCAATGTGCCGCCGGCGTCGAAACGAACGCCGCCCGCGTTGGTGCCGTTGATCGTCCCGGCATTGGTCACGCTGCCGCCCGCCAGCATCCGGACGCCGTAGTCCGAACCGCTCAGCGAACCTCCCGCGGCGACGGTGATCGATGCCGCGCCGTTGGCGGTGACCTCGGTCACCGCGCCGCTGCTCGATCCGGAAAAGACAACCGCCGAATCGTCGCCGATGACGAAGCCGCCACGCTGCGTGTTGGTGCCGGCAAAGGTCAGCGCCGCGCCCGCGTCGAGGCCGCTGACGGTGACGACGCCGCTGCCCGAGATGTTCTGGCCGACCGTGCCCGAGACGTTCTGGACATAGGCCAGCGTGGCATTGTCGACGATGTTCGAACCGCCGATGCTCGCCGACGTGCCCTGTAGCACACCGCCTGAAATCGTCGTCGTGCCGGTCCATGTGCCCGATCCGGTCAGGATCTGCGTGCCGCTGCCCGCCTTGGTGAAGACCATCCGGCTGCCGGTCGCCGCGTCGTTGTCGGCGATCGTCCCGCTGAACGAACCAGATCCGTTGTCGACGCCGACGGTCATGCTGCCCTCGCCGTAAAATCCGCCGAGCAGGGTGCCGCCGCCGTTGAGTGCGTCGACCCGAACATTGCCTTCGACCGTGTTGAACGTCGCGCCGGTGGCGATCGTCATGTCGGCAAGGTTGTTCGTCCAGAAGCCCGCATGGTTGCTGCTGCCGGCAACGACGCCGCTGACGATGTCGACCAACCCACCCGAAGCGAGGCCGATCGTCGTCATATTACCCTGAAAACCGAAATAGGTTACGCTGCCGGCGTTCCCGGTAAAGCGGAGCGTGCCCGCACCGCTGTAAGTGCCGCGGTCGAGGAATGCCCCACCGCTCGTCTGATTGTCGATCTGCAAGACCGCGCCGGTCTGGATCGCCACGCCGCCGCTGCCCAGCGCCTGGCCCGTATTGCGTTCGATCACCGTCGTGCCGGTCTCGATCGTGGTCAGGCCGGCATAATCGTTGCCGCCGTTGGTCAGGACGAACGTGCCGCTGGTGCGGTTGCCGTCGCTGTCGGTGCTGCGGAACACCAGCGGCTGCGCCGCCGCGCCGCTTTGGCTGATCAACCCCGTCAGCGTGGCGGTGATGCCGGTGCCGAAGGTTTGCAGGATCGTCGGATCGCCCGCCGGGTCGGCCGACATCAGGACGATATTGTTCGCATAGGTGCCGGTGGCGCCATATTGAACCGTCGGATCGACGGTATAGATCGTACCGCTGCCGAACGCGCCGGCGGTGGCCGCGCGGATGATCGCGCCGTTGACGGTGATGTCGCCGGTGAGGCCGGCGGTGCCGTCGAAGATCAGCAGGCCGTCGTCATTGCCGCCGTCGCCGGCGAGGATGTTCGCGCCGAAGCCCGACGCATCGCCGGTCAGCGTCCAGGTGCCGCCGTCGCGCTTGTCCAGCGTCGTGACGTTGGCGCTGCCGCTAAGGTCGAAGCTGCCCGCTGTCTCGGCGGTCGTGCCGTATCCGCGCAGGGAGAGCGTGTTGGCGCCGCCACCCATGTCGATCGCGCCGACGTCGGCCGCCGCGTTGAAGCCCGCATTCTGCAGCACGAGTCCGGTGGCGCCGTCGACGACGCCGGCAAAGTCTGCGCCCGTACCGGTGTAGAGCGCAACGACGTCGTTGCCGCCACCCAGCCTGATCGCGCTAGTGGTCGATCCGGCATAGAGATTGGCGACGAGCACGCCGTTGCCCCTGCCGTCGATCGCGCCCGCTTGCCCGTTCGCCGAGCCGTAGTTGTTGAACGTCACCGTTCCGCTGGTGTTGAGCTGCAGCGCCGCGCCATAAGTACCGTCGGTACCGCCGCTCAGCGTGCCAGCATTGGTGATCGTGCCCGCCGCCGCACCGGTGATCGCGATCGCCGCGTAATTGGGGGCGGAGATCGTCGATCCCTGACCGTTGATCAGTGCTAGCGTACCGCCAGAGGCCAACAGGCTGTCCGAGCTGGAACCCGAGATCGTACCGCCATCGCGATTGACGATCGTTGCGCTGCCCGCCTCGACGTGAATGCCGCGCGATGACCCGCTGATCGACCCGCCATCGTTGGTGATCGAGCCGCCGCCCGACAGCAGCACGCCGTCGCCGCTGCTCGCGCCGATCGTGCCCGTGTTGGTCAGCGCCAGGCTGGTGCCGCCATAGCCCCAGACGCCCTGAATCTGGCCATTGATCGTGCCGCTGTTGTCGACCGTCGTCCCGTTGAAAGCGGTGACGATGCCGCCGCCGGCGTTGATCGTTCCCGCATTGACGAGCGTGGCCAGACCCCCGGTGCTGTAGATACCCCAGGCAGCGCTAGCGCCGACCGCATTCAGAACGCCGCCGACCTGGTTGGTGGCGGTGCCGCCTGCGAACAGGGAGATCGCATTGTCGAGGCCGCCCGTGATCGTTCCGGCATTGCTGACGCTGCCCGCGCCGCCCTGGATGGCCACGCCGCGATAGCCGCCATAGATCGCGGCATTCGCCGCATTGTTCACCGTCCCGCCGGCGAATAACGTGACACCATAACCCACGCTGGTGGCGGCACCGGTAATCGTGCCGAAATTGTCCATCCGCGCGCCCGCTGCGCTGAACTGGATCGCGCGACCGCCCGCGATCGTTCCGCTCGCTTCGTTGATGATCGAGGCATTGGTGCCCAGCGCGAAAACGCCGTGCTGATACTCACCCGCCCCACCGCTGATCGATCCGCCGTTACGGACCGTGACGCTGTCGCCATAAGCCGTCACGCCGTCGGCGCCGCCAGATACGGCACCACCCGATGCAATGACGACATTGCCCCCCGCATTGAGAAACACGCCGGTCACCGATCCGGCGATCGACCCGCCGTCGGCGACCGTGATCGTCGCCGCGCCGTTGGCGATAACTTCGGTCGCCGCACCGCTGTTCGATCCGGCAAAGACAACCGCCGAATCGTCGCCGATGCGGAAGCCACCCCACTGGCTATTGTCGCCGGCATAGGTCAGCGCCTGGCCGGAATCGAGGCCGTTGACGGTGACGACGCCGCTGCCCGAAATATTCTGGCCGACGGTACCTGCATTGGCCTGAACATAGGCCAGCGTCCCGTTGTCGACGATGTTTCCGCCCGAAATCGACTGGTTCGTGCCCTGCAGCGTCGCCCCTGCATTGATCGTCGTTGCGCCGCTCCAGTTGTTGGCCGCGTTGGTCAGTAGGATCGTGCCGGTGCCGGCGATCATCACCGGCTGGTTGGGATCGCCGATCCCGGTTTCGTGCACCTGGCCCGTCAGCGTCGCGGTGACGCCGGCATCGGCGAGGAATGTGGTCGGATCGGCCGAGGCGGGAGCCTCCACCTCGAGCCGGATCTCGTTAGCGTAGGTGCCGGTGGCCGAATATTGGATCGTGGGATCGATCATGTGGATTACGGCATCGCCGAACGCGCCCGAAGCGGTCGCCTGCAGCACCGCGCCATCGACATAGATATCGCCGCTGGCGCCGCCTGAGAATGCCACGGTGCCGCCGCCGTTGATCGTCAACGATCCGCCGGTTCCACTGGTATCCGCAATGCTGCCGCCAAACGCGACGGTGTTGCCGGCGCCGGGTGACACGGCAAAATTGATAGCACTTGAAAAGAACAGGTCGCTGCCCGCTGCCGTTCCCGAATTGCCGCCACCGACACCGCCCGCGACCGAACCGTTGCTGAAGCTCGTATTGCCCGTCAGCGCCAACGTGCCGCCGTTGCCCGGACGGACGAAGACCGCGCCGCCGAATCCGGCACCGCCGCCGCCATTCAACCTGAAGCCAGATCCCGCGCCGTAACCGCCGTTGCCGGCGATCTGACCGCCGCCGCCGCCGCCGCCGAAACCGCCCGAACCGCCTACAACGCCAGCATCGTTGGCGCCGCCGCCGCCGCCGCCGCCGAAGCCGCCGGCCCCGCCGTTGCTGCCGCCGCTATTTGTCCGCGCTCCGCCGCCGCCGCCGCCGAAATCTCCGCCGGCGCCGCCGGCGCCGCCGCTATAGGACGCCCCGCCGCCGCCACCGCCCTTGCCGCCGTTACCCGCTGGCTGCCCGTAAGTGTCACCGGCAAGATGACCCCCGCCGATACCGCCCGATGGATCTTGCAGGCCGCCGCCGCCGCCGCCGCCCGCTCCGGCCACCGAAGATGCCGTCGTACCGCCATCGCCACCGCCAAGGCCACCGCCACCGCCACCGCCGCCGCTGCCGTCGCTACTGCCACCGCCGGCACCCTGCCCCCCCGCGCCGGCGCCCGTACCCGAACCCGTCGCGCCAGCCTGACCTGGATCGCCGCCGGCGCCGCCGGCGCCGCCCGGGCCCGCACCACCGGCGCCGCCTGAACCACCAAAGGAGCTATAATAGCCGCCGCCGCCACCGCCGCCGCCGCTGTAACCGCCGCCGCCGCCGGCGCCGTCGACCGCCGTTCCGCCGCTGCCGCCAAGGCCGCCGCCGCCGCCGCCGGTGCCGCCGGTCGAGCCGCGTTCAGAGCCGCCACCGTCGCCGCCGACGGCGCCGTTGTCGGTAAAGCGGGTATCGTTGACCGTGACATTGCCGGCATTGACGAAAATCGCCCCGCCGGCACCCATGCCGCCGCCGCCGCCCATCACGCCGTCGCCGCCCTGGGCCAGACCGTTGGCCAGCGTGACGTTGCCGAACGACACCGCCAGCGTCGGCGCATCGACGAAGAAGATGCGATAGGTGTTGGCGCCGTCGATGACATGACCGCCGCCGTTGAAGATCGTCGCGTCGGTAATCACGGGGAGCAGCCCGGCCAGCGTGATGTCGCCGGTCAGCGAGATGGTGTTGGTGCCCGCGGTCACGTTCGCCGAATTGATCGCGGCGACGAGCTCGGCATAGGTCGACGCGGTAAACGTCGTGGCGGTTACCGGAACGACGAATGCACTCGCCGGGCTGGCGGTGCCGATCGCCAGCAGCGCGCTCGATGCATAGAGCGCGGCGCCGATGCGCTTGCGCTGGGCGCGGGCGGGCTGCGGCGCGTCGATGAACGGAGCGAGGTCGAGGATGTCGGCAGCGAAATCGGTCAAGTTCAGGCTCCAATGCTGATGGCCGTGCGGCATCAATGCGCCGCCGGCCGGTTTGTTTTTCGTATCCAGGAGCCCCACCCTTGGGATTCGAACACACGAATCTCAGCAATGCCTAACGGTTTGTTATCTTTAATCGAAGGCCTGTACGTCTCGCCGGTGAGACGCCAAGGCCAAACAGTAGAAATTTGATGAATTCAGCGCGTTAACCTTCGACCGTCGAACTGAGGACTAGGTCAGGTCTACTTGCCAACTGTCCGATTTCAGCTTCTGCTTGGCGTCGTGGCCCAGCGTCCGGAGCATATTGCGATAGTCGGTCGGGCGCAGTCCGAACCGGTCGAGGAACACGCGGCTGGCATGGCTTTGGCTGACGAAGCCGCAGCGATCGACGATCGCGGCGATCGTGGTCGCCTCGCCGGGCGACGCGAGCATCCGGCGCATCTGGTCGAGGCGCATATGCAAAAGATACGCGGCGAGCCCGCCCTCGTTGCGAAACATGCGGTACAGCGTCGCGCGGGCGATGCCGCTCATCACCGTCAGCTGCCGCGGGCCGAAATTCGGGTCGCCGAGATGGGCCTCGATCAGTCGGCGGACATGGTCGTATTTTTCGTCGGTCGCCGCCGGCATCTCGGCCGCGATCGCGCGACCGGGGTTTTCGAGACGGAAGGCGATGGCGAGCAGCGCGACCACGATCGCGGTCGCGGCCGGGATCGCGGCTTGCGCCAGCTCGTCCCAGTTTTGGGTCAGCGAAACCAGATAGTCGCGCAACAAGGTCACGCTGCCCGGCCGCAGGATCAGGCCATGCAGCTCGGCATGGCCGGCGGCGGCGCGATCGATCCGGTCGCGCGCGACGCTCAGGGTGAGGATATGGGCGTCGACCGCATGGTTGCGCATCGGCCGCGTCGTGTCGATCAGCACCGCGCAACCCCGTTGCACCCGCCGGCCGACGCCGTCAACGACGACATCGAAATGTCCGCTGATGACGATCGTCAGCGTGAAATGGTTGAACCCGTCGCGGACCGTTCGGCCAAGGTCGCGTTCGTGGACGACCTGGTGGAGACGGCGTTCGTACAATATCGTGCGATCGAGCCGATAGCCCTCGACCTTGGCGCGAAAGTCGGCGCCGCCCTCGAACACGTCGGCCCCGCGCGCATACAGGGCGCGGTAACGCGCCACGCGATCGACCGGCGCGATCTCGTCGCTGTCGAACGACAGCCTTTCGGGATCGGCGCTGCGGCTCAAGCGGTGGTCATGGGCTGGGTTCCCGGGCGGCGGCGGCGGCGGTCGATGAATAAAGCCGGGACACCGGTCGCACGGCGCACCCGGCGATGACAATGCAGAAAATGATCGTGATGATCAATGCGTTACCGATGCCCGCTGCGCCGCCATCGGGCTGCAGGTCGCTGAGCAACCCCGCCGCGAGCGGCCCCAGCCCCGCCGCGATCAGCGTGATCCAGGCCAGGAACAGCGCATTGATCGCGCCCCGCTCTCCCGCCGGCGAAAGCGACTGGATTCCATATATCCCCGCAAAAGAAGAAACCCCCAACGCCAGATTGAGCCCGGCGAGCGCGATCAGCGTCGCGTCGAGGCGCGCCGAAAGGACCACGGCGACAAGGCACGGCAGAACCAGCGCCAAGGCGACGACCAGCGTGCGATAGGGGCGATCGCGGCAGGCCCGGAAACGGTCGGTGATCAGGCCGCCGATGATCTGTCCGGTCGGTGCGGTCAGCATCGTCACCATCCCGATCGCGACCCCGGCCTCGCCGGCGCCGAGCGCGAACTTGCGGACGAGCAGCGTGGGGAGCCAGGCGGCGCATGTCTGGATCGCGAGGATGGGGGCGACGCTGAGCACGGCATAGCACAGCGCCAGTCGCGCATGGTCGGCCACCCATGATGGCAGCAGACGTGCGCTGCGCCGCGGCGCGGCCGCCGATCTCGGCACGATCGTGGCGATCAGAATGATCAGGATCAGGTTGGGCAGCGCGGTGATCAGGAACAGCGCGCGCCAGTCGTCGAGTTGAAACGGCAGCACGACGCTGCCGAGCCACACCAGCAGCGCGCCGCCGCCGAAAAAGGCGGCGCCGCGGCCGAGCGACGACCCGGTCGTAAACATCGCGAGGACCTTGCCGCGTTGCGCCGGCGAGGCGATGCCGACCAGGAGCGCGAGCGCCGCCGGCGTGAAGGCGGCCTGCCCCGCGCCCAGCGCAAGTCGCGACAGGCCAAGCGCCTCGGCCGACCCGCTCAGCCCGAGCCCGATCGAGCCGGCTGTCCACATCAGGATGCCCCCGATCAGCAGGATGAAGCGGAAGCGCCCGTCCGAATACCGCCCCAGGGTGAGCGCGACGACAATGTAGATGAACGCGAAGGCAGGACCGAGCAACAGGCCCATGACCGTATCCGAGAGACCGAAGCGCGCACTGATCAGCGGCGCGCTGACCGACAGCAGGAAGCGATCGAAGAAGACCAGGAAATGGCCGCAACAAAGCAGCAAGACCAATAAGGACATGGTCCGCGCCGCAGGGGGGGAAGCTTTCGTTCGCAGCAAAACGGCAACCTTTGTCTCGTGGTCGAGCCGGGAGGGTGTCCGTTCACAGAACGCGCCGTTATATGAGCCGGGACGAGACGATGACAACGCTCTATTTGACGCCGTCGACTGTCGCTCCTGAAGTCAGTGGAAGTCCCGGCTTCGCGGCAGGATCCGGACGTTGCGCGGATGGCCCGACACCACCGGCGGCAGCGTGCCGCCGCGCGGATCGGCGCGCGTCGCGGGGACGGGGATCGCCTGCTTCACCCCGCTCATCGTCCGCGCCGGGCGATTGACCTCGTCGGCGCGCGCGACCGACGGGACGAGCAGGTCGTGCGACAGCGCGGCAAGCCGCTGCGTCGCGTCGACCAGCTCATGCACGATGACGTGGATCACCTCGTCGTCCATCTCGACGCGGCCCTTCACCTCCATCAGCCGCGCGCCCATGATGACGCGGCGGTATTTCTCCATCGTGTCGGGCCAGACGACGAGATTGACGACGCCGGTCTCGTCCTCGAGCGTGATGAAGCACACGCCCTTGGCGCTGCCCGGCCGCTGGCGGATCAGGACGACGCCCGACACCTGGACGAACTGCTTGAACCTGAGGTCGCGCAGCCGGTCGGCGGGGGTGAAGCCGCGCTGTGTCAGGTCTTGCCGCAGGAAGCTCAGCGGGTGCGCCTTCAGGCTGAGGCGAGTCGTCTGGTAATCGGCGACGACATGTTCGCTGAGCGGCATCGCGGGGAGCAGGTGCTGCGCCTTTTCCGCCCCCTCGTCGCGCGCATCGGCGGCGGCGAACAGCGGCAGGTCGAGCGCGGGCTTGAGCGCGCGCGCATCCCATAACGCCTGGCGCCGGTCGAGGCCGATCGAGCGGAAGGCGTCGGCCGCCGCGATGCGTTCGATCACGCTCGGCGACAGGCGCGCGCGGGCATGGAGGTCGGCGACGCTGGTAAAGTGCCCGCCCTCCTCGCGCGCCGCGACCAGCCGCGCCGCCCACGCTTCGCGCAGGCCGTCGACCTGACGAAGGCCGAGCCGCAACGGCGGCGACACGTCGCCATGGGCTTCGAGGCGGTTGTCCCAGCCGCTATGGTTGACGTCGATCGCGCGCACCTCGACGCCGTGCTGCTGCGCATCGCGAACGATCTGCGCGGGGGCGTAGAATCCCATCGGCTGCGAGTTCAACAGCCCGCAGGCGAAGGCGGCGGGATAATGGCATTTGAGCCAGCTCGACACATAGACGAGATGCGCAAAGCTCGCCGCATGGCTTTCGGGAAAACCGTATTCGCCGAAACCGCGGATCTGGTTGAAGCAGCG
>JAACTG010000040.1 GCA_009993585.1 Sphingomonadales bacterium | reverse complement strand
CCGACATGGTCGAGATCGCCAAGCAGACGCGCCATGTCTCGGGCCTGCCGGTCGAAGGCAAGGGCGATGCCGGCGGCGATCCCGGTCCGTTCACCGCCTATGGCGTGTATCTCGGCGTGCTCGCGGCGATCAAGCAGGGCTTGGGCAGGGACAGCGCCAAGGGCGTCCATGTCGCGATCCAGGGCGTCGGCAGCGTCGGCGGCCACCTCGCGCGGCGTCTTGCCGCCGACGGCGCGAAGCTGACGCTCGCCGACATTCATATCGACCGCTGCGACGCACTGGCGGGCGAACTCGGCGCAAGCTGCGTCTCGACCGGCGAGATTCTCGAGATCGAGGCCGATGTCGTCAGCCCCAATGCGCTCGGCGCGGTGCTGACCGAGGAAAGCATCGCGCGGTTGAAGGCTCCGGTCGTCGCCGGTGGCGCGAACAACCAGCTGGCAACGCCCGCCGACGGCCGGCGGCTGCACGATCGCGGGATCGTCTATGCGCCCGATTATGTCATCAACGCCGGCGGCATCATCAGCGTCGGCCTCGAATATCTCGGCCGCGGCGACCGCGAAGAGGTCGAGAGCCGGATCGAGGAAATTCCCGCACGGCTCGTCGATATCTGGGCGACGAGCAAGGCGACCGATACGCCGTCGGCCGATGTCGCCGACCATATGGCGCAGGCCAAGATCGGCCGCGGCTAGCGCTTTGCGCGGCGCCGTGTTCGGCGCTGGAAAAGCGAGACCGACTGTCCTATTGGCACCGCCAGCATGCACGCCTACGCAAACCCGTTGAAATTTCTGTCGATCGCCCGGCCGCTGACGCCGTGGCTGGTGCTCGGCGGCTTGGCGCTGATCGTCGTCGGCGGCTGGGCCGGGCTGACGCGGACGCCGCCCGACTATCTCCAGGGCGAAACGGTGCGAATCCTCTATCTCCACGTTCCATCGGCCTGGCTCGGCATGGCCGGCTGGCTGGCGCTCGCCATCGCCGGCATCGTCCAGCTCGCCTGGCGTCACCCGCTGGCGGGGATCGCGGCGCGCGCGATCGCGGTGCCCGGGCTCGTCTTTTGCGCGCTGTGCCTCGTCACCGGCTCGATCTGGGGCCGCCCGACCTGGGGCACCTGGTGGGAATGGGACGGGCGGATGACGTCGATGCTCGTCCTGCTGTTCCTTTATCTCGGCTTTATCGGCCTCGCCAATGCCAGCGAGGAGCGCGGTTCGGTGAGCAAGGTGACCGCGATCTATGCGATCGTCGGCGCGATCAACCTGCCGATCATCAACCGCTCGGTCGTGTGGTGGAACAGCCTCCACCAGGGGCCGAGCATCACCGCGCGCGGATCGACCATCGACGGCGCGATATTGTGGCCCTTGTGGCTGACGCTGACGGGGTTCAGCCTGCTGTTCGCCGGCGTCGTCGTCATGCGGATGCGCGCGATCATCGCCGATATCCGCGCCGATGCCCGGATGACGCGGATGGCGAGCGCGGGGCCGGCGGCATGAGCGGGCAGTGGATCTACGTCGCGTCTGCTTATGGCGTCACCGCGCTGGCGACGCTGCTGCTGACCGGCTGGGCGTGGCGATCGATGCGCGGTGCCGAGCGCCGCGTCGAACGGCTGCGCGACCGGCCATGACGACGCGGCTCAAGCCCAAGCATCAGCGGCTGGTGCTTGCGATTTTCGCGCTCGTCGCGGTGGTCGCGGCGGGATTGCTCGCGGCTTCCGCGCTCAAGGACGAGGCCGCCTATTTCATGACGCCGGCCGAATTCGCCGCCAGTCCGACCGCGGTCGGCAAATCGGCGCGGCTCGGCGGCATGGTCGAAAAGGGCAGCATCGTAAGCGCGCCCGACGGCCTCGGCATCGCCTTCATCGCCACCGACGGCAAGGCGAGCGTGCGCGTGACATATCGCGGCATCGTCCCCGACCTGTTTCGCGAAGGGTCGGGCATGGTCGCCGACGGTCATGCCGATGAGACCGGCGGTTTCGTCGCGACGCGGATCCTCGCCAAGCACGATGCGCGCTATATGCCGCCGCAGCTCGGCGCGATGCCGGGCGAGACGCCGGACGAAATCGCCCGAACGATCGAAGACCCGGCACGATGATCGCCGAGGCGGGATTGCTGCTGCTGTGGCTCGCGGCGGGGCTCGCGCTGTTGCAGGCGGTGACGGGCTTTGCCGGCTTGGCGCGGCGCGACGATGTCGTCGCGCTGGGGCTGGCGGTGCGGCCGGTGGCGATCGTGCACGGCGTCCTGTGCGCGGTCGCGTTCCTGTGCCTGATCGCGCTGTTCGCGCGCACCGACCTGTCGGTGGCGCTCGTCGCCAACAACAGCCACAGTGCCAAGCCGATGCTGTTCAAGCTCGCCGGGGCGTGGGGCAACCACGAAGGATCGATGCTGTTGTGGCTGACGATCCTCGCCATCGGCGGGGCGGGGGTCGCGCTGTTCGAACGGCGGCTCGGCGCGCGGATGCTATCGGCGACGCTCGCCGCGCAGGCGCTGCTCGCATTCGGCTTCTACGCCTTCCTGCTGTTCGCATCGAACCCGTTCGCACGGCTCAACCCGGCGGCGAGCGAAGGGGCGGGGCTCAACCCGCTGTTGCAGGACCCGGGCCTCGCCTTCCATCCGCCGACGCTTTATTTCGGTTATGTCGGGCTCAGCGTTGCCTTTTCGTTCGCGGTCGGCGCGCTGCTCGCGGGCCGGACGAAGGACGATTGGCGCGACTTCGCGCGCGCGATGCGACCATGGGTGCTGGCCGCGTGGATATTCCTGACGGTCGGCATCGCGGCGGGCAGCTACTGGGCCTATTACGAGCTTGGCTGGGGCGGCTGGTGGTTCTGGGATCCGGTCGAGAACGCATCGCTGATGCCCTGGCTGGCGGCGACCGCGCTGCTCCATTCGGTCAGCGTCACCGCCAATCGCGACGGGCTGCGCGCATGGACGATCATGCTCGCGGTGGTCGCGTTCTCGATGTCGATGATCGGCACCTTCATCGTCCGGTCGGGGCTGCTGACCAGCGTCCATTCGTTCGCCGTCGATCCGACTCGCGGCGTCTTCATCCTCGCGCTGCTCGCGATCTATATCGGCGGCGCGCTGGCGCTGTTCGGCTGGCGCATCGGCAAGGTGTCGAGCGGCGCGACCTTTGCCGGCATCAGCCGAGAGGGCGCGCTCGTCGCCAACAACCTGCTGCTGTCGGTGATCCTCGGCATCGTCCTGATCGGCACCTTCTACCCGATCGCGGCCGAGGCGCTGGGCCATCGCCTGTCGGTGGGCCCCCCCTATTTCAACCGCACCGCGGGGCCGATCGCGCTGCTGCTCGTCGCGCTGCTGTTCGTCGGGCCGCTGCTGCGCTGGCGCAGCGACCGGCCCGGACGGCTGCCGAAAATCGCCTGGGTGCTGCTGGCGGCGGCCGTGATCGCGGCGATCGCGCTTGTCGCGACGGTGCCAGCGACGACATTGCTGCCGGCATTCGGCCTTGCGCTCGGCATCGGCCTTGCGCTCGCGAGCCTGGTGCCGCTGGCGGGACGCAGCCTGCGGCGCACCCCGGGCGCGACCTGGGGCATGGTCGTCGCGCATTTCGGCGTCGCGGTGGCGCTGATCGGCATGGCGTCGAACGCGGCGTTCACCGAGGAGCGGCTGGTCGCGCTGGCGCCCGGACAGAGCACGAGCGTCGGGCCGTGGCGCGTCGATTTCACCGGCGTCGAACCGATCGCCGGGCCGAACTGGACCGCGATCGAAGGCGGACTCGCGGCGCGTTACGGCGACCGTATCGATCGCCTGACGCCGCAATTGCGCAGTTTCTTCACCCCGCCGACCGAAACCAGCGAGGCGGCGCTGCTGACGCGCTGGAACGGGCAGCTTTACGCGGTGCTGGGCCAGCCGACCGAGGACGGGCGTTGGCAGTTGCGGCTGTGGTGGAAACCGTTCGTGACGCTGATCTGGTTCGGCGGGCTGCTCGTCGCGCTGGGCGGGGCGATCGCGCTCGTCGCGCGTTCGCGCGTGCCGGGAGCAATCCGCCGCCTCGTCGCCAGGATACGATCGTGAAGCGCGTGTTGTTCTGGATCCCGTTGATGCTGGTCGGGCTTCTGCTCGGCCTGATGCTGCGCCAGCTCGAGGCGCCGCGCGACGAGGCGGTCGCCTCGCACTGGGTCGATCAGCCGATGCCCGCCTTCGCCTTGCCGCCCGCGACCGACGGCGTTGCCGGGCTGAGCACCGCCGACCTCGCGACGGGCACCCCGCATCTCGTCAACATCTTCGCGAGCTGGTGCGTGCCGTGCCGCGTCGAGGCGCCGCAGCTCGAGGCGCTCAAGGCGCGCGGCGTCGACGTCGTCGGCATCGCAATTCGCGACAAGCCAGAGGATGTCGCCGCCTTCCTCGCCGAATACGGCAATCCCTATTCGCGCATCGGCAGCGACGTCGACAGCAACGTCCAGATCGCGATGGGATCGTCGGGCGTGCCCGAAAGCTTCCTCGTCGACGGGCGCGGGATCGTGCGCGAACAGATTCAGGGCGTGATCCTCGAACAGGACGTCGATCGCATCGCGCGGGCGCTTGAGGCGCTGCCATGAAGCGTCTGGTCCTTCTTATCGCCTTGTGCTGGGCGCCCCCGCTCGCCGCGCAGGATGCGATGCCGCCCGCCCAATTCGCCTATCGCCAGCTGCCCGATGCCCGCCAGGAAGCGCAGGCGCAGGCGCTGATGGAAACGCTGCGCTGCCTCGTGTGCCAAGGCCAGTCGATCGCCGACAGCGACGCCGCGCTGGCGGGCGACATGCGCAACCTGGTGCGGCAGCGGATCGCCGCGGGCGAGAGCCCCGACCGAGTGCGCGCCTGGCTCGTCGACCGCTATGGCGACTGGGTCAGCTACGACCCGCCGATGACCCCGGCGACCTGGCCATTGTGGTTCGCGCCGGTCGCGCTGCTGGCGATCGGCGGCTGGCTCGCGGCGCGCAAGCTGCGCCGCGCCGTGCCCGACGATAATGAAGGCGAGGGGGCATGACCGCCATCATCGCGATCTTCGCCGCCATATTGCTCGGCATCGGCGTGTTTGCCTGGCGCTTCATTCCGGCGACGGCGCGGCTCCCGTTGGCGGCGGCGCTCGCGCTGGGGCTCGCGGGCTATGCCTGGCAGGGGCACCCGGCGCTGCCCGGCGCGCCGGTGCGGCCGGCCGCCGAGATGCAGACCAGCGGCGAACCGATCGACAAGCCGTTGATGGGGATGGTGCGCAACCTCGATCGCTCGACCAACTGGCTCATGCTGTCCGACAGCCTGGCGCGTCGCGGCGATACCGAGCAGGCGGCGCAGCTGCTCGCCAAGGCGGTCAAGACCTATCCGCAGAGCGCCGACCTGTGGGTCGGTTATGGCGCCGCGCTGATCGCCCACGCCGATGGCCGCTCGACGCGCGCCAGCGAAATGATCATGGCCGAGGCGCGGCGGCGGTCGCCGACGCATCCGGGCCCCGATTTCTATGAAGGCATTGCCAAGGTCCGCGAAGGCGACCTAGACGGTGCCGATAAGCTATGGACTCGGGCCTATAATGGGTCCAGCGGCGATGCCGAATGGCGACAGGATCTGGCGATGCGTCTCAATCTCGTACGTGCACTGATCGCCCAACGCGCCGAGACCGGGGATAATCCGCAGTGATCGCCGAAACCGAGTCGAACCCCTCGTCGCTGCACGAAGGCCATGGCCACGGTCACGGCAACGACCCGGTGATGAAGCTGGCGCTGGGGGCGATCGGCATCGTCTTCGGCGACATCGGCACCAGCCCGCTCTACGCGTTTCGCGAAACCTTTGCCGGCCATCACAGGCTCGCTCTCGACCCGATGCACATCTACGGCGTCGCCAGCCTGATGTTCTGGTCGATGATGCTCGTCGTGACGTTCAAATACGTCTCGATCATCATGCGCGCCGACAACAAGGGCGAGGGCGGCAGCCTGGCGCTGCTCGCGCTGGTCGGGCGCCGCACCAGCAAGATGCGCTGGTCGAGCGGGATCGTCCTGCTCGGCGTTTTCGCGACCGCGCTGTTCTATGGCGATTCGATGATCACGCCGGCGGTGTCGGTGCTCGGCGCGGTCGAGGGTTTCGCCGTCTACAGCCCCGCGCTCGCCGGGCTCATCGTGCCGTTCTCGGTCTTCATCCTCGTCTTCCTGTTCACGATCCAGCGTAGCGGAACCGCGAAAGTCGGCGCCTTTTTCGGCCCGATCATGCTGATCTATTTCGCCGTCATATCGACGCTGGGCGTCGCCAGCATCGTCCAGACGCCCGAGATCCTGATGGCGTTCTCGCCGCATTACGCGATGCTGTTCTTCGCGTCCGATCCGCTCGCTGCGTTTCTGTCGCTCGGCACCGTCGTGCTCGCGGTCACCGGCGCCGAGGCGCTGTATTCGGACATGGGCCATTTCGGGCGCAAGCCGATCGGGATCAGCTGGCTGTTCTTCGTCCTGCCCGCGCTGATGATGAACTATCTCGGCCAGGCAGCACTGCTGATGCGCAATCCGCTGGCGCTCGAAAGCCCGTTCTACCGGCTCGCGCCCGACTGGTTCCAGCTGCCGCTGATCATCATCGCCACGCTCGCCGCGATCATCGCGTCGCAGGCGGTGATATCGGGCGCGTTCTCGGTCACGCAGCAGGCGATCCAGCTCGGCTTCATGCCGCGCCTGAGGATCGACCACACCAGCGCCAAGACCGCCGGGCAGATCTATATCCCGAGCGTCAACTGGCTGCTGATGGTGATGGTCATCCTGCTCGTGCTGGTGTTCCGCTCGTCGTCGAACCTGACCAGCGCCTATGGCATCGCGGTGACCGGCGCGATGTTCATCGACACCTGCCTGCTGACCGTGCTGGTGCTTTACCTGTGGCGCTGGAAGAAACGCTATGCGCTGCCGTTGCTCGGCGTCTTTTTCCTCGTCGACGGCGCCTATCTTGCCGCCAACCTCACGAAGATCCCCGATGGCGGCTGGTTCCCGCTCACCGTCGGTTTCGTCATCTTCACGCTGCTGACGACCTGGGCGCGCGGGCGCAACCTGATGCGCGAACGCATGCGCGAACTCGCCATGCCGATTCCGGTGTTCGTCCGCAGCGCCGCCAATTCGGCCGAGCGCGTGCCGGGCACGGCGGTGTTCATGACCTCGACCGCATCGGGCGTGCCGCACGCGCTGCTCCACAACCTCAAGCACAACAAGGTGCTTCACGAGCGCGTCGTCCTGCTGACGGTCAAGATCGCCGACGAGCCGTTCGTGCCCGAGGAAGATCGCAGCGAGCATGAGGATCTCGGCAAGGGGTTCCATCGTCTCGTGCTGCGCTACGGCTTTATGGAGCAACCCGACGTGCCCGAAACGCTGTCGCGGATCGGCGGGTGCGGCGGCCAGTTCCGGATGATGGAAACCAGCTTTTTCCTCTCGCGCCAGACGCTGCTGGCGTCGAAGAATCCGGCGATGGCATTATGGCGCGAAAAGCTGTTCGCGTGGATGCTGCGCAACGCGGAAAGCGCGATGGAGTTTTTCCGCCTGCCGACCAACCGCGTCGTCGAACTGGGCAGCCAGCTCGAAATCTGATCGCGCTCAGGCGAGCATCTTGCGCGCCTTGTCGACGAATTTGGCGGCATCGTCGTCGTTGCTGATCGCGCGCGGCGGCACCTGCAGCGCGCGTTCGACCGCAGGACGCGCCTTGATCCGATCGTGCCAGTTTTCGAGCGCCGGATGGGCAGCGAGCGTCAGGCCGGGCCAGCGATGCGCGGCGATCCACGGCCACGCCGCCATGTCGGCGATCGTGTAGTCTTCGCCCGCGAGCCAATCGTTTGTCTGCAACTGCCGCTCCATGACGTCGAACAGGCGATAGCTTTCGCGCTCATAGCGCTCGATCGCCGCGGGAATCGTCTCGGGAAAATATTTCTTGAAGACGTTGAGCTGTCCCATCATCGGGCCGAGACCGCCCATTTGCCACATCAGCCACTGGATCGTCCGGCTGCGGCCCGCTGCGTCGGTCGGCAGAAAACGACCGGTCTGCTCGGCCAGGTAGAGCAGGATCGCCCCCGATTCGAATACGGCGACGTCCTTGCCCGATCCGCGGTCCACGATGGCGGGAATGCGGCCATTGGGGTTGATCGCGAGGAAACCGGGTTCCTTTTGCTGGCTTGCGCCCAGATCGATGAAATGCGGGATATAATCGATCCCCGCTTCTTCGAGGAATATCGCTACTTTATAGCCATTTGGCGTTGCGGCGGTATAAAAGTCGATCATCGGCGGCTCCCCGGGGTCCGGATTTCAGACCAAAATGGATGAAAAATCGAAAATGCCCGGCGCCGGGCGCTATGACCTTGAACTGGGGAGCGAAACGCCAATGACAAGTGCGGCGGTATGATGATGAGCGCGCGGGACCGCGATTCGACGAAAACGAAGCTGCCGGCCATGGCGGTCTTTTCGGGCGGTGCGGCGCACCTTCAGGCCGAAAGCGCGCTGGTGCCGATGCTCCATCGCATGGGCCTCAAGCCGGGCGAGGTCGGCGATGCCCTGCTGTTCGGAAAGCGCGTCCGGCGGTACCCGATTTGCTATGGCAGCCGGGCGATGGATTTGCTCCAGTTCGACTGTGAATCGACAATCGCGGCACGCCTTGGTGGGCGTCACCCGGGCGCGATCGAACAACAATTCGTGCCTCCGCGCGGTCCCATGATGGTGCTGTGCTGGTCGCAAGACAGCCTCCACCCGCGCCGCTTGATCGACGATATCCTTGCCACGATCGGCGTAGTGACGGCATTTCTCGATCCGGCGTGGATCCTGTGGACGCCGGCGCGCATCTGGACGCACAGCCCGGCGCTGACCAATGCGATCGAGAAATATTTCTCCGGCGAACTGCTGCCGATCATGCGGCTGGTCTCGTTTGTCCCCGATCGGCGGTTGGATGCGATGGTGGTCCGGACCGAGGGGCTGATGCCGTTCGTCGGTCAGGAACTGGAGGCGTGCACCGACGACCGCGAAATCGCCGAAACGGTCCGTCGTCTGGCGCGGATCGCGCTCGACCTGTTCGAACATGGCGCGATCGACCGGAATGCGAGCATCGAAGGGTTGGAACCGGGCGAGCGGATCGAACTGCGCCCGCGCATCGACAGCGCGATCGTCGATGTCGACATCGTCGAACGATCGACCCGGCGGAGGTAGCGGCGATATCGCACGACATCGCGGCGCAGCGTCGGCGACCGTCTCCTCGCTGGCCGCCGCGCGTTCCGGTCCGCCAAAGCTATCAGCGCCATCACATCCTCCCGGTCGAGGCATTTCATCGGCCCCAGATGGCGGAATTGTTCGCCTGGCTGGGCCGCCACGGATTCGCCTTCAATCATTTCGCGAGCAACGGAATCCTGTTGCCAGCCAAGGCGGGCGAGGCCCGGATCAGCGGACTGGCGCTCCATCGCGGACCCCATCCGGGCTATAACGCGATCGTTCTCGAGCGGATCGAGCGGATCCGAATCGACGCGCTCGGGCGGGGGATGGCAGGAACGGCTGGCGGGGCGCACGAGACGATCTGGCGCCTGCGCCTGCTGCAGCGCGCGCTGCGCCGGACGCTCGACGGCAGCGCGCCGCGCTGGGTCTGGCTCAACCGGCGCGACCCGATGCGGCTCTACGCCGATGCGCCTGCGCTCGACCGGCAGATCTACGCGATGTTCGGCGCGTAACGCTAGAGCCGGACCTTGGCGTCGAGCTCGCGCCGCGCCTCGAGATATTCGGCCTCGAGCCGCGCGACGCGATCGGCGATGCTTTCGACCTGGTCGACCGATCCGATGCCCTGGCCAGATCCCCAGATGTCCTTCCACGCCTTGGCCTTGGCATTGCCACCGCTGCCGAAATTCATCTTGCTTGGGTCGCTTTCGGGCAAATCGTCCGGGTCGAGCCCGGCGCTTCTGATCGACGATTTGAGATAGTTGCCGTGGATGCCGGTGAACAGGTTGGTGTAGACGATGTCGTCGGCGCGACCGTCGACGATGCCCTGTTTATAGCCCTGGGTCGCATTGGCTTCGCTGGTCGCGATAAAGGCCGAACCGATATAGGCGAAATCGGCGCCCATCGCCTGCGCCGCCAATATGCCGCGCCCGGTCGAGATCGATCCCGACAGCGCCACCGGGCCGTCGAACCACTGGCGAATCTCCGCCATCAGCGCGAACGGCGAGATCTTGCCCGCATGGCCGCCCGCACCGACCGCCACGGGGATCAGGCCGTCGGCGCCCTTTTCGATCGCCTTGTGCGCGAAGAAATCGTTGATCACGTCGTGCAGCGTGATCCCGCCCCAGCTGTGGACCGCATCGTTCAATTCGACGCGCGCGCCGAGCGAGGTGATGACGATCGGCACCTTCCATTTGGCGCAGGTGGCGACGTCGGCGTCGAGCCGGTCGTTCGAACGATGGACGATCTGGTTGACCGCATAAGGCGCGGCGGGGCGATCGGGATGGTCGCGGTTATGCGCGGCCAGCTCTTCGGTGATCTGGTGCAGCCATTCGTCGAACTGCGCCTGCGGGCGCGCGTTGAGCGACGGGAACGAGCCGACGATCCCCGCCTTGCACTGCGCGATCACCATTTCGGGCCCCGAGACGATGAACATCGGCGATCCGATGACCGGCAGGCGAAGAGTGTCGAACAATGGCGAGGGCAGGGACATGGGCTACTCCGGTCGGCGGGCTGGTGGCGGGTCGAGAAGGTCGCGCAGGCGGCGACCGGTGGTTTCGATCGATCTGGCCGCGTCGTCGCGGCGCGATCGGCTCAGCAACGGATAGCCGGCCTCGGCCTCGGCGACGAGGTCGCGCGTCAGCTTGCCGGCGCGCACCTCGGCGAGAATCTCGCGCAGTTCGGCGCGCGCCGCGTCGGTGACGATGCGCCCGCGGCCCTTCAGCCCGGCGAATTCGGCGGTGGGAGAGATGACCTCGCGCATGCCGGCGATGCCGCGCGCGGCGATCAGGTCGGCGAGCAGCTTCAGCTCGGCGACGCATTCGAAATAGGCGATTTCCTCGCTGAACCCCGCTTCGACGAGCGTGTCATAGCCGGCCTGGATGATCTCCGGCACCGCCCCCCAGACGACCCCCTGCTCGTTGAACAGGTCAGCCTCGGCTTCCTCGGCGAAGCTGGTTTCGAGCATCGCGACGCGGCCGCAGCCGATCGCCGCGCCATAAGCGAGCGCGATCCGCCGCGCGCTGCCGCTGGCATCCTGTTCGACCGCGAACAATGCGGGCATGCCGCCGCCGGCAAGGTAATTGGCGCGTAGCGCGGTGCCCGGCCCCTTGGGCGCGAGCAGGACGACATCGATATCGGCGCGCGGCTCGATCAGGCCGAAGCGGATCGACAGGCCGTGCGCGAACACGAGCGCGCCGCCGGGGCGGAGCGTGTCGGCGACATGGTCGCGATAGATCGCGGCATGGGCCTCGTCGGGCGAGAGCATGACGACGATGTCGGCGCGCGCAATCGCCTCGCGGGGGCCCGCGGTCGTCAGGCCCGCGGCGCGGACAGCCACGCTGCGCGGCGATCCTTCGCGCAGGCCGACGACGACGTCGATCCCGCTGTCGTGAAGGTTGCGCGCCTGCGCCTGGCCCTGGTTGCCATAGCCGATGATCGCGACGGTCTT
>JAACTG010000039.1 GCA_009993585.1 Sphingomonadales bacterium | reverse complement strand
GTTTTACCTAGTTTCTGGGGGTCTCTTGAATTGCACAGCTATCACAGCGCCAAAGGTCTAGTTTCGGATCTTCGCCCGGTCGAGCCGGTCACGCTCGTTCGCCCGCATGCCGCGGCGCGCGCGGCGCGTTTCTTCGTCGAGAATTTTCCCGGCAAGTCGCTTTACGCGGTCAAGGCGAACCCCTCGCCCGACCTGCTCGCGATTCTGTGGGATAGCGGCATCACGCATTACGACGTCGCCTCGATCGCCGAGGTTCGCCTCGTCGCGCGCACACTGCCCGAGGCGACATTGTGCTTCATGCACCCGGTCAAGGCCGAGGAAGCGATCGCCGAGGCCTATTTCAATCACGGCGTACGTACGTTTTCGCTCGATACGCTCGACGAGCTCGCCAAGATCGTGCGCGCGACCAAGGGTGCCGAGGACCTCAACCTGTGCGTCCGCCTGCGCGTCTCGTCCGACCTCGCCCAACTGTCGCTCGCGGCGAAATTCGGCGCCGAGGCCGACGAGGTCAAGGAACTGCTGATGGCGACGCGGCAGGCGGCCGACGCGCTCGGCATCTGCTTCCACGTCGGCAGCCAGGCGATGAGCCCGCATGCCTATGTCCAGGCGCTCGAACGCGTCCGCGCGGCGATCGTCGAGGCATCGGTGACGGTCGACATCATCGACGTCGGCGGCGGTTTCCCCTCGACCTATCCCGGCATGGAGCCGCCCCCGCTGGCCGATTATTTCGCCGCGATCGACCGCACCTACGAGGACCTGCCGATCAGTTACTCGGCCGAATTGTGGTGCGAGCCCGGCCGCGCTCTGTGCGCCGAGTACAGCTCGCTGATCGTGCGCGTCGAAAAGCGCCGCGGCGACGAGCTCTACATCAACGACGGCGCCTATGGCGCATTGTTCGATGCCGCGCATGTCGGCTGGCGGTTTCCCGTCACGCCGTTGCGCGACGGCCCGAGCGACGTCGAAGAAACCGCATTCAGCTTCTACGGCCCGACCTGCGACGACCTCGACCATATGGCGGGGCCGTTCCACCTGCCCGACGACATCAAGGCGGGCGACTATATCGAGATCGGCATGCTCGGCGCCTATGGCTGCGCGATGCGGACCAAGTTCAACGGCTTCGGTGCGGAGCACGTCTACACCGTCTCCGACGAACCGATGGCGAGCCTCTATATCGGCGATCAGCGTCCCGCCCAGGGCGCAACCGTCACCGCGCTGTTCCCGGCCGGTTGAGCCAGCTTGGGTTATAATTGACAACCTAATTGCCCCGACGCAGTCTCCCGCCGGCACGACCGAACGGGAGTGCGACTTTAGGGGAGCGCAACGATGAACACGCAGATTCTCGCACCGGCTACGGTGCTGATCCTGTGGACGCTGGTGATGCTGGTATGGATGGCGGCGACACGACTGCCGGCGATGGCCAAAATGGGTCCTGCGGCGATGGCAAAGCCGGGCAGCCGGGGCGTCGACCTCGAAGGCGTCATCGCCGACCGGATCAACTGGAAAGCGCATAATTACGCGCATCTGATGGAGCAGCCTACGCTGTTCTACGCGGTCGTCGTCATCCTCGCGATGCTCGGTGTCGGCAGCGAAATCGCCATCGGCCTCGCCTGGACCTATGTCGCGTCGCGGATCGTCCACAGCCTCTGGCAGGCGAGCGTTAACACGATCCCGATCCGCCTCGCCATTTTTGCCATCGGAAGCCTGTGTCTCCTCGGCCTTGCGGTCATCGCTGCTATGGCGGCGCTGTCATGATCGGTCAGAGCGCGATCCTCGCGCCGATCGTCGCGCTCGCCGCCTGGACGATGGTCATGTGGCTGTGGATGTATGCAACGCGTATCCCGGCGATGCGCAGGGCCAAGATCGATGTCGCCCGCCTGACCGGCGGCGTCGGCAAGGATCTCGACAAGGTGCTGCCGCCCGGCGTCCAGTGGAAGGCGCACAATTACAACCATCTGCTCGAACAGCCGGTGCTGTTCTATGCGATCACGCTAGTCCTGGCGATGGTGGGAGCGGGCGGCGGCTTCAACCTGGCGCTGGCCTGGGCCTATGTCGGCTTGCGCATCGCCCACAGTATCGTTCAGGCGACGATCAACCGCGTCGCGGTCCGTTTCACGCTGTTCGCGCTGGCCAGCCTGTGTCTGGCCGCGCTGACTCTGCATGCCGCAATAATCGTTTTCTAGCGCACGAAGCGCGCCGCCAGTTCGACGTGCGTCGACCAGCGGAACTGCCCGACCGGCCTGATCCGCTCGATCCGATAGCCACCGGCGATGAGTGTCGCGGCGTCGCGCGCGAAGCTGGCCGGGTTGCAGCTGACATAGGCGATGACGGGGGTGTCGGAGCTCGCCAGCGCCTTGACCTGTTCTTCCGCCCCGGCGCGCGGCGGGTCGAGGACCACGGCGGCGAAGCGCGAGAGTTCCTTGGTCGTGAGCGGCCGGCGATAGAGATCGCGATGTTCGGTGAAAACCGGTCGCTGCGCCGCATTGGCCGCGGTCTTGAGCGCCAACCAGGCATCGCGGGCGCCCTCTCCGGCATAGACCTTGGCCCGCGCCGACAGCGGCAGCGCAAAGGTACCGAGCCCGGCGAACAGATCGGCGATCGTCGATGCCGCGCCGAGCGATGCCGTCACCTCCGCGAGCAGCACCGCCTCGCCATCGGCGGTCGCCTGGAGGAACGCGCCATAAGGCAGGCCGACCGCGATGCCACCGAAGCCGACGGTCACCGGATCGGGCTCCCACTGCGTTTCGGGACCGTCGCCACTGTCGACGGCAAGTCGCGCCAGGCCGTGCGCGGCGGCGAAATCGCGCAGCGCCTCGAGCGCGGCCAGACTGTCGGTGCACACATTGGTAAGCAGCACGTCGACGCCCTGGTCGGCGAGCGTCATCGCCACCTGCCCGAGACCCGCTTTCGGCAGGAGTTTCGATAACAGGGCGCGCAGGGGTGCGACCAGCGCGAACAATGCGGGATCGAGCACCTCGCACTGGTGCATGTCGATGATCTGGCGGCTTTTCTCGGCGTGGAAGCCGATCACCGCGCCGCCGGCGGTGTTGAGCGCCGACAGCGCGGCGCGACGGCGGCTGCGCGGTGGCGAGATATGCGGGGCCGCGATTTCCCCGACGCGGATCGCCTTGGCCGCCAGTGCACCGACGATGCGGTCGCGAACGTAATCGCGATAGGCGTTGTCGCTTAGATGCTGCAACTGGCAGCCGCCGCACTCGGGAAAATGACGGCAGGGCGGAACGGCATGGTTCGGCCCCGGCTCGATGCCGCCATCGGCCAGCAAGCGATCGCCCGGCGCGGCGAGCGCGGCATAGCGGCCGTCGCCGGTGACGCCGTCGCCGCGCGCGGCGATGCGGACGAAAATATCGCTGTCGGTCAAATGCGCGTCCTTACAAACAGCGCGCAATGGCCGTCGAAAGGTGGTTTGGCAAGTCGTCGGCGATCAGGCTGGGTCCGGCGAGCCGGGCCGCCTCGCCATGCAGCCACACCGCCTCGCACGCGGCGGCAAAGGGATTGCCCGTCGCGGCGAGCCTGGCGCCGACCAGTCCGGCAAGGACGTCGCCGGTTCCCGCGCTTGCCAGCCATGGCGAGCCGAGCGGGGATACGCGGACCTGGCCGTCGGGCGCGGCGATGACGCTATCGGCGCCCTTGTGGATGACGACCGCGCCGCAATCCTTGGCGGCGGCACGCGTGCGGTCGATCTTGCTCCCCTCCTCCTTGCCGAACAGACGGTCGAATTCGCCGCCATGCGGGGTGAGGATCGTCGGCACCGCCGCGGTTGCGACCGCGTCTGCGACATTATCGCCGATCAGGCTCAGCGCGTCGCCGTCGATCACCAACGGCCTGCCCGCCGCGAGGCAGGCATCGAGGCGATTGCTTGCATCCTCGCCCCGGCCAAGACCGCAGCCCACCACGATCGCGCCGATGCGGTCGTCGTCCAGCGCGCGTTCGTCGAAGCGGTGACGGACGAGCGCATGCGGCCCGTCGAGCGTCTTGCCGCCGACCAGCATCGCATAGCCCGCCCCGCCGCGCAGCGCCGCGGCGCTGGCGAGCAGCGCCGCCCCGCCCATCGCGCCGGCGACCAGCGCGACCATGCCGCGCGAATATTTGTGCGCATCGGCGCGTGGCGCGGCAAGATCGGGACGGACGAGGACATGGGGGGCGCCGTCGCCGCCGCCCGCGATGCCGATATCGGCGACCAAGACGCGACCGCATAAGGCGGCCGCGGGCAGCAAAAGGTGCGCGGGCTTTGCCGCGCCGAGCGCCAGCGTTGCGTCGAAGCGCGGAACGTCGCCGAGACAGCGCCCGTCGTCGCTGGCGACGCCGCTCGGCAGGTCGACCGCAAGACGATGGTGCGCCGCATCGGCAAGACGGATCAGTTGGCGCGAGAGCGTTTCATCGAGCGGACGTTTCAGCCCGGTGCCGAACAGCGCATCGACGACGACGGATGCACCCTCGGTTTCGGGCGACAGCGTCCCGACCGGGCCGGTCCAGCGCCGCGCCGCATCGCGAGCGGCCTCGCTCGCGGGTTCGCCGCTGCGCGCGATGCGGACCTCGACGCCCGCTTCGGCGAGCCGGCGCGCCGCGACATAGCCGTCGCCGCCATTGTTGCCGGGTCCGGCGAGGATCAGAACCGATCGCCCCGCCCCCATCCGCAGCGCGGTATCCGCCACCGCCTTGCCGGCACGCTCCATCAGCGCCGCAACGCTGGCACCGCCGGCGACCGCTTCGTCCTCGGCCGCGCGCATCTCGCGCGCGGTCAGGATCGGGCCGGCCAGCGGGCGGGTCACGGCGCGGCGTCGCTTTCGCTGGGCGGCGCGGCGGTGAATCTCGCCGGCAGTCGATAGCGATCGTCGCCGACGCGCACTTCGACGCGGTTGCCCTCGATAATCGTGACGCGCGCGCGCTCTGCCCCGTCGGCGGTGACCAGGCCGCTGCCGTCGTCGGTCAACTCGAAGCGGCGAAATCCGCTATCGGCGCGGCCGATGACGACGGTGATGCCGGCGCGCCCGACAAAGCGCTGGATCGTGCAGTCGCGCGTGAAGTCGGCGACCGCGTCGAGCGCGCATTCGATCATTCCGGGATCGGTCACGTCCTTGTCATGCGCGACCAGCCCGTCGCTCGACGGCCCGCAAGCGGCGAGCAGAACGAAGCCGAGAGGAATCGCACAGCGGATCATGGCGCGCAGAGTGGCCCGGTTCAGGCGAGGCGGCAAGGCATAGTCCACCAGTCGGGGCGCGCCGCGGCAATTCGCGCAGCCGCCGCATCGCGTTCGCCGACGTCGCTGAAGAGCGCGAAACAGGTCGCGCCCGAACCCGACATGCGCGCGATGCTCGCGCGCTCGCCAAGCATCTCGAGGACCTCGGCGATGGCGGGTGCAAGCGCGATCGCCGCTGCGGCGAGGTCGTTGCGCCCGGTGGCGAGGACTGCCGAGGGCGGGCCTGCGGGCAATGGACCCCGGTCGACCCCGTCCCAGGCCGCGAAGATAGCGGCGGTGGAGAGCGCGCTGCCCGGATTGACCAGCAGTAGCGGCGCCCCTGCCAGGTCGTTGGCGACCGGGTCCAGGCGATCGCCGGCCCCCGATCCGATCGCGCATCGCCCATACAGGCAGGCGGGCACGTCGGCGCCGAGATCGCGTGCCAGCGGCATCAGCTCGGCGATGCCGAGGCCCAGCCGCCAGAAACGATCGAGCAGCCTGAGCGTCGCGGCGGCATCGGCTGATCCGCCGCCGATGCCCGAGGCGATCGGCAGGCACTTGTCGAGCGTCAGGCGCGCGCCGTCGGTGATGCCGACATGGTCGCGCAGCGCGTGCGCGGCGCGCAGGACGAGATTGTCGTCTTCATCGTCGAGGTCGGCGCCGAACCGCCCCGTTATGTCGAGCGACAGGACATCCCCTGCTTCGACGAACAGCGTGTCGCCGCGATCGGCGAAGGCGAACAGCGTCTCGATGTCATGATAGCCGTCGTCGCGCCGCCCGCGAACGTGGAGCGCGAGGTTGAGCTTGGCGGGCGCGGGTTCGCTGTCGGTCATGACCCGGGCCTACATATTGGGATAGTTGGGCCCTCCGCCGCCTTCGGGCGTGACCCAGTTGATGTTCTGCGTCGGGTCCTTGATGTCGCACGTCTTGCAGTGGACGCAGTTCTGCGCGTTGATCTGGAAGCGCGGCCCGTTGCCCTCGTCGATCACCTCGTAAACGCCGGCCGGGCAATAGAGCCGTGCCGGTTCGTCATAATGCGGCAGGTTGTACGCGATCGGCCGGTCGGGATCGGCGAGGTGGAGATGGACCGGCTGGTCCTCCTCGTGATTGGTGTTCGAGAGGAATACCGACGACAGGCGATCGAAGCTGAGCACGCCGTCGGGCTTTGGATAGTCGATCGGCTTGACCAGGTCCTTGCGCCACAGGCTGGCATGGTCGGGATGGTGTTTCATCGTGAATGGCATGCGGATGCCGAGATGTTCGAACCACATCGTCACCCCGGCAAGCGCCGAACCCAGGAAATCGCCGAATTTCTTGACCAGCGGCACGACGTTGCGGACCTTGCTCAACTCCTTGGCGACCCAGCTCGACTCATAGGCGCTCTGATACGCATCGAGCGTGTCGTTGGCGCGGGTTGCGGCGATCGCATCGAACGCGGCCTCGGCGGCCATCATGCCGGTCTTCATCGCGGTATGCGTTCCCTTGATCCGCGGCACGTTGAGGAAACCTGCGCTGCACCCAATCAGCGCGCCGCCGGGAAAGACGAGATGCGGGACCGACTGGAAACCGCCGTCATTGATCGCGCGCGCGCCGTACGACACGCGTTTGCCGCCCTCGAGAATCTCGGCGATCGCGGGGTGATGCTTCCAGCGTTGCATCTCCTGGAACGGCGACAGATACGGGTTGCGATAATTGAGCCAGGTGACGAAGCCCAGGGCGACCTGGCCATTGGCCTGGTGATAGAGGAAGCCGCCGCCATTGGCGTCATCGTCGAGCGGCCAGCCCTGCGTGTGGATGACGCGGCCGGGCACATGCTTGTCCGGGGCGACATCCCAAAGCTCTTTTACCCCCAAGCCGTAGACCTGCGCCTCGACATGCTCGTCGAGCGCGTATTTGACCTTGAGGTTCTTGGTCAGGTGGCCGCGCACGCCCTCGGCGAAGAAGGTGTATTTGGCGTGGAGCTCGAGCCCGGGCTGATAATCGCCCTTGTGGCTGCCGTCGCGCGCGACGCCCATTTCGCCCGTCGCCACCCCCTTGACGCTGCCGTCGTCGTTATAGAGCACTTCGGAGGCGGGAAAGCCGGGGAAGATTTCGACGCCCATCGCTTCGGCGCGCTCGGCCAGCCAGCGGCACAGATTGCCGAGACTGCCGGTATAGGTGCCCTTGTTGTTCATGAACGACGGGAACATCAGGTGCGGCAGGCTCCATTTGCCCGACTTGCTTAGCACCCAGTGCTGGTTGTCGGTGACCGGCGTATCGGCCAGCGGACAGCCCGCATCGCGCCAGTCGGGGATTAGCTCGTCGAGCGCCCGGGGATCGATCACCGCGCCCGACAGGATGTGCGCGCCGATCTCGGATCCCTTTTCGAGGATGCAGACCGACAGCTCGCTGCCCTTTTCTTCGGCCAGCTGCTTGAGGCGGATGGCCGCCGCCAGGCCCGCCGGCCCGCCGCCGACGATGACGACGTCATAAGGCATTGATTCGCGCTGGCTGCTCTCGGCACTCACTGGGCATCCCCTGTCGTTCGGGCCGCGTCGTGCGGCCGATTGTGTGTGCACTCCTATGCCGTGCACATTTCGTCGGACTTTCGATGCCTTTTGATTGACCTCGCCGTCAACACGCTGTTTCACCCAAGACATGACCGGGGAGCATCTGGAACTCGCACAAAGCGTACTCGACTGGTGGGCGTTGGCGGGTGTCGACCAGGATTTCCGCGACATGCCCGCCGATTTGCTCGACGTGGGAGAGACGGTCGAACTGCCCCCGGTCTTGCCGAGCAAGAATGCTCCCAGACTTGCCACGCCCGCGCCCGCCGCGAACCCAAGTTCGGTTGCCCTCTTACCGGCGCGGAGCGATATCGCGATGCCCCAGTCACTCGCCGAGTTTCGCGACTGGCTCAAATCATCGCCTGATATTCCTGGGGCGGGACCGCCCGCCGGCCGCATCGCCCCCAGTGGGCCGGAGAGCGCGCCACTGTTCGTTCTCACCGCGATGCCCGATGCGATCGATGCCGCTACCGGCGCATTGCTCAGCGGGGAGCCGGGCGCGTTGTTCGATCGGATGCTTGCCGCGATCCATATAAAGCGCGAGGACATCGGCCTTGGCAGCATGGCGTTGGCACCCGTGCCCGGCGGTCGCCTTGCGGCGGGTGACGTTGCGTTGCTGACGCGCATCGCGTTGCGCCACATCGAACTGGCGCGCCCGAAAATCGTGCTTTTGCTTGGCGACAAGGCGAGCCGTGCAATTCTTTCGACCGATGCCGCCAAGGCGCAGGGACGGTTACTCGAAATTAAGCTTAATCAGGCAGATATCGATGCTGTAGCGACCTTCCATCCGCGCACGCTGATCCGCAACAGCGGCTTCAAGCGCGCGGCTTGGGAAAGTCTCCAGCTGGTAGAGAAAGTCCTGACGCCGCCATGCACATGATCCTTCGTTCTTCCGCCTTCCTGACGTTTTGCGCGGTCTGTTCAGTTCAGCCGGCCAGCGCGAGCGACGTGCCCAACCCACCCTATTCTTCGCTTGCCCCGACGGTGACGGTGGCCAGCGGGACGAGCCGGAGCGAAACCGATCGCGCGCGCCGCATTCTCGCGTCGATCCGGGGTCAGAACTGGTCCGATGCCGAAGCGCAACTCGCCAGCGACCAGGACGATCTGCTCAATCCGTTCCTGACTGCCGAACTCTATCTGGCAGCGAACAGTCCCGAGGTTCCGCTCGATCGCCTCATGGCGCTTTTGCGTCGGGCTCCCGAACTCCCGCAGGCTACCCAGTTGGAGCGCCTTGCCTTGCGCCGCGGAGCGACCGAGACCCCCGCGATTCCCGACGAGACGCGGTTACGCTGGAGCGGAAGTGCGCCGATTCGCGCCCGCGCCAAGTCGATCAGCGACGATCCCGTCGGTGTCGAGCTTGACGGGATTATTCCCCAGCTGATCAGCGACGACGATCCCGCCGGTGCCGAGCGGGCGCTCGCCGCGGTCGTCGATCGACTCGGGCCCGCCGCGCGCACCGAATGGCAGCAGCGAGTCGCCTGGTCCTATTACATCGAGAATCGCGATGCCGATGCGTTGAGGCTCGCCCGCATGGCGCAACAGGGCAGCGGCGAATGGCGAATCCACGCGGATTGGGTCGCAGCCTTGGCCTCGTGGCGCCTGGGCGACTGCCGTTACGCCGCCCATTCGTTCGATCGGGTCGGCAGCGGTGCAAGCGACAAGGCACTGAAGGCCGCCGGAGCCTATTGGGCGGCGCGCGCCTATATGGCGTGCGGCGAACCGCACCTGGTTGAATCGCGCTTGCGGACGGCGGCATCGCAGCGCGAGACCTTTTACGCCTTCCTCGCGATGGAAGCGCTCGGGTTGCCCGAACCATCGCCCGAGGCGGCGGCTCCCGACAGTCGCGCGCTCGCCCGCAAGGCCAATGTCCGCCGTGCCGCCGCCTTCGCCGAGATCGGCGAATATGGCTATGCCGACGACCTGTTGCGCCATCAGGCCAAGATCGGTCCGGCGAGCGATCATAACGAATTGCTCGCTCTCGCCCGCTCGCTCGACCTGCCGGAGACGCAGCTCTATCTCGCCCACAACACCCCGGGCGGCACGAGCCCCGATGCATTCGCGCGCTATCCGGCGCCCAATTGGCGCCCGCAAAACGGCTGGCGTGTCGATCCCGCGCTGGTCTACGCCCACACTTTGCAGGAATCGGGATTCCGCCGCGCCGTGGTCAGCCCTGCCGGAGCCTATGGTCTGATGCAGGTGCGGCCAGGAACCGCGCAGGATCTTGCGCGCGTACGCGGTTCGTTCCTCGAAAAGGCCGACCTGGCCAAGCCCGAGGTGAACATCGAATACGGCCAGAGCTATCTTGAACAGCTACGCGATTCCGCGGTCACCGGCGGCCTGTTGCCGAAGGTCATCGCAGCCTATAATGCGGGCCCGTCTCCGGTCGCGCGCTGGAATACCGAGGTCAACGCCAAGGATGATCCGCTCCTCTACATCGAATCGCTGCCCTATTGGGAAACGCGAGGTTACGTGACCATCGTGCTGCGCAATTACTGGATGTACGAACGCCAGGCGGGTCGCGCGTCGCAGACGCAAAGCGATCTTTCGCAAAACCGCTGGCCGTTGTTCCCCGGTCCCGCCGGTGGTACGCGACTGACGATGCGGCGCTAGGTCGCGCGACGAGGAGAATGGGGATGGCTGTCGACGAAACGCGAGAGTTCATCCCACTCAACATCGCGGTGCTGACGATATCGGACAGCCGCAGGCCGACCGAGGATATTTCGGGCGATCGCCTGGTAAAATTGCTGATCGACGACGGGCATCGTCTGGCGGATCGCGACATCATCCATGACGAGGCCGATCTGATCGTCGCGCGGCTGCACAACTGGATCGACGATCCTGCGGTCGACTGCGTCGTCTGCACCGGCGGCACGGGTGTCACCGGTCGCGATGTAACTCCCGAGGCGTTGCATCGCCTCGACGGCAAGGACATTCCCGGATTTGGCGAGTTATTCCGGTGGCTTAGCTATGCCAAGATCGGCACCTCGACGATCCAGTCCCGCGCCTGCGCCTGCGTGACTCGCGGCACCTTCGTATTCGCGCTGCCCGGCAGCCCGAGCGCGGTCATCGACGGCTGGGAGGGGATTTTGCGCAACCAGCTCGACAGCCGCCACCGCCCGTGCAATTTCGCCGAGCTGCTCCCGCGCCTGACCGAGCGCTGACGGGTCAGCCCTGCGAGCGTTCCCAGACGCCGAGCTGATGGCCGTCGGGATCGGTGAAATGGAACCGACGCCCACCCGGAAAATCGAAAATGTCCGCCGTGATCGTCCCGCCCGAATCGCGCACCCGGGCGAACACCGCGTCGAGGTCGGCGACTTCGATAACCGGCAGCGCACTCGTCAGGTTCTTGTCGGGCGAGGCATCGAGCCCGACATCGGTATCGTCGCTGACCGTCGCCGAATAGGACGGCCCGAAGGCGGTAAAATCCCATCCGAACGATTGGCGGTAAAATTCGCGCGACCGTTCGATATCGTCGGTCGGAAGTTCGAGATAATTGAACCGTGGCGTCATCAGCTCTCTCCTCATTTGTTCTTGCTATGTACTAGGCTCGGTGCGACTATCGGTCAATGGCAACCCGGTCCGATCCCATGGCTTCGACGAAGGTTCACAAGGGACGCGGGGCGCCGACCAATCGCGTCCCGCTGCGCTTCAACCTGCTCGACCGCGAAGGCGACGGCGACTGGAGCGATGCCGAACCGCTGATCGACGGCGAGAGGGCAGCGCCGCTGACCAGCGTGACGATCGAGAAACCCAAAACGATCATCAGCCGCAACCGCTCGCCCGATCTCGGCTTCGATCGCTCGATCAACGCCTATCGCGGTTGCGAGCACGG
>JAACTG010000038.1 GCA_009993585.1 Sphingomonadales bacterium | reverse complement strand
GTCATTCTCGGCAAGGTGATCGACGACTCCCGAGGTGCGCGCGTGGAGGTCGCCGCCGCCGAGATCCTCGGACGTAATCTCCTCGCCCGTCGCGGCCTTGACCAGCGGCGGGCCGGCGAGGAAGATCGTCCCCTGCTCCTTCACGATGACGCTCTCGTCGCTCATCGCGGGGACGTAGGCGCCGCCAGCGGTGCAGCTGCCCATGACGCAGGCGATCTGGGCGATGCCCTGCGCCGACATGGTCGCCTGGTTGAAGAAGATGCGGCCGAAATGGTCGCGGTCGGGGAAGACCTCGGCCTGATGCGGCAGGTTGGCCCCGCCGCTGTCGACGAGGTAGACGCACGGCAGGCGGTTGGCCTCGGCGATCTCCTGCGCGCGCAGATGCTTCTTGACCGTCATCGGGTAATAGGTGCCGCCTTTGACGGTGGCATCGTTGCAGACGATCATCGTCGTGCGGCCCGAGACGCGACCGATGCCGGCGATCATCCCCGCTCCGGGGATTTCGCCGCCGTACATGTCGCCCGCGGCGAGCTGGCCGATCTCGAGAAAGGGACTGCCGGGGTCGAGGAGGCGCTCGACCCGCTCGCGCGGGAGCAGCTTGCCGCGCGCGGTGTGGCGTTCGCGCGAGCGCTCGCTGCCGCCCTTCGCCGCCTCGGCGACGCGCGCCCACAGTTCGTCCCTGAGCGCGCGGTTGTGCGCGGCGTTCGCCTGGGCCTGGTCGCTCGTCAGATCGAGCCTGGTATCGAGAATCGGCGCGCTCATGTCTTCTCCCGGTTGCGCGCTTTGCCTAGCGGGCGGCGCCGGCAAAGCCAAGCCGGGGCAAAGCGGCATGGCGGAGACGATTGATAGCGCCTCGGCGCAGGCCTATATCGTGGCTCCCCCTTCCCCATTCACGAGGTGCCCCGCCATGTCGAACCGCCTATTCGCCGCGCTGCTGCTCTCCGCTACCGCGCTCGCCGGCCCGGTCGGGTGCAAGCAGATCGCCGCCGGCAACGAAGCCTCGGTCGAGACCAGGGCGGGCGGCGAGCTCGGCATCAGCCTCGCCGCGATGGACAAGAGCGTGAAGCCGGGCGACGATTTCTACGCTTATGCCAATGGCGGCTGGATGAAGACGACCGAAATTCCCGCCGACCGCTCGAGCGTCGGCGGATTCTACATCGCCGACCAGGCGACCGAGAAGAACATCGCCTCGCTGATCGAGGAAATCACGGCCTCGAACCCGAAGCCGGGCAGCGATGCGGCGCGGGTCAAGAATTTCTACGAGAGCTTTCTCGATACCAAGGCAATCGACCAGGCGGGAATGAAGCCGATCGCCGCCGACCTCGCGCGGTTCGACGCGATCGCCGACAAGACCGCGCTGTCGAAAGCCATCGGCAGCCAGCTGCGCGCCGATGTCGACCCGCTCAACAGCACCAATTTCGAGACCGGGAACCTGTTCGGCGTGTTCGTGACGCAGGCGCTCGCCGGCGGCGAGGTCGTGCCCTATATCCTACAGGGCGGGCTCGGCATGCCCGAGCGCGAATATTATCTGTCGAGCGACGACAAGATGCGCGCCAACCAGGCGGCGTACAGGAAATATATCGCCGACCTGCTGACCGCCGCGGGGATCGCCGACGCCGCCGCCAAGGCCGATCGCATCTATGCGCTCGAAACCAAGATCGCGCGCGCGCACGCCAGCCGCGAGGAAAGCGACGACTGGGCGACCGCCAAGCAGATCTGGACGCGCGACGAGTTTGCCGAAAAGGCCCCCGGGATCGACTGGGGAACCCTGTTTGCGGCCGCCGGGCTCGACGGCTTCGGCAAGTTCGACGCCTATCACCCGCAGGCGATCGCCAAGCTGTCGGCGCTGGTCGCAAGCGAACCGCTCGACGCGTGGAAGGACTGGCTGACCTTTCACCAGATCGACGCCAACACCGCGGTCCTTCCGACCAAGCTCGACCAGCTGAGCTTTGCCTTTTACGGCAAGCAATTGCAGGGCACCGAAGCTCAGCGCCCGCGCGACAAGCGCGCGCTGGCGGCGGTCAACGCCTATATGGGCGATGCGCTCGGCAAGCTTTATACCGAGAAATATTTCCCGGCATCGGCCAAGGCCGAGGTCCAGGACATGGTCAAGAACATCAAGACCGCGTTCGCCAAGCGCGTCGCCGCGATCGACTGGATGGCGCCCGAGACCAAGAAAGAGGCGATCGCCAAGGTCGAATCGATGGAGGTCGGCGTCGGCTATCCCGACAGCTGGCGCGACTATTCGAAGCTCAACGTCGCGGCGGGCAGCGCCTATGCCAACAAGCAGGCGGCCGAGAAGCTCTATTACCAGCAGCAGCTCGCCAAGATCGGCAAGCCGCTAGACAAGCGCGAATGGTGGATGAACGCGCAACTGGTCAACGCGGTCAACCTGCCGGTGCAGAACGCGCTCAATTTCCCCGCCGCGATCCTGCAGCCGCCGTTCTTCAACGCGAGCGCCGATCCGGCGTATAATTACGGCGCGATCGGCGCGGTGATCGGCCATGAGGTCAGCCACAGTTTCGACAATAACGGCGCCGCGTTCGACGCCACCGGCGCGATGCGCAACTGGTGGACCGACGCCGACAAGGCCAAGTTCAAGGAATCGGGCAAGGCGCTCGCCGCGCAATATGACGAATACGAGCCCTTCCCCGGCGTCCATGTGAAGGGCGAGCTGACGCTGGGCGAGAACATCGCCGACGTCGCCGGATTGCAGGCGGCGTACGACGCCTATCACGCGTCGCTGGGCGGCAAGGAAGCGCCGGTGATCGACGGTTTTACCGGCGACCAGCGCTTCTTCATCGCCTATGCCCAGACCTGGGCGACCAAGATGCGCGAAGAGGCGCTGCGCGCGCGCATCGCCACCGACGGCCACGCGCCGGGCCAGTATCGCGCGCTGACCGTCCGCAATATGGACGCCTGGTACGATGCGTTCGACGTGAAGCCGGGCGACAAATTGTACCTGGCGCCCGAGAAGCGCGTGCGCGTGTGGTGAAGCGACGCGACCCGCGGTCGCAACAGTCGCTTAGCCGCGCGCGTCGGTTTCGGGAGGCCCGGCGGGCACATCCTTGACGATCAGATAGCGGTAGACGCCGACGAGGTTGATAGCGAGCAGCGCGATGTTCTGCCAGCCGATGCCTTCGCTGTCGTCCTGCCAGAAGCCCCAGGCGATCAGCGCCGCCGAGCTGGTGACGAAGACGACGAACGCCCAGCCGGTAAAGCGCCGACCGAGATTGAGCGAGACGACGAGCGCGGCGAGCGTCGCGGCGGCGGCGCCGTAATATTGCAGGCCGTCGAGGAGGGTTTCGTTCACGCCCCGATGATCTCGCGCCCGATCAGCATGCGGCGGATCTCGTTGGTGCCGGCGCCGATGTCGAGCAGCTTCGCGTCGCGGAAATAGCGTTCGACCGGCCAGTCCTTGGTATAGCCCGCGCCGCCGAGCGCCTGGATCGCCTCGCCCGCGACCTTCACCGCGTTTTCGGACGCGAGCAGGATCGCGGCGGCGGCGTCGAAGCGCGTCGTGCGTCCCGCGTCGCACGATTTGGCGACCGCATAGACATATGCCCGAGCCGAGTTGAGCGCGAGGTACATGTCGGCGACCTTGGCCTGCATCAGCTGGAACGAGCCGATCGGCTTGCCGAACTGCTTGCGCTCGCGGACATAGGGCACGACGACGTCGAGGCACGCCTGCATGATGCCGAGCTGGATGCCGCTCAGCACGGTGCGCTCATAGTCGAGGCCGCTCATCAGCACGCCGACGCCGCCATTTTCGGGGCCCATGATATTCTCTTCGGGCACTTCGCAGTCGGTGAAGACGAGTTCGGCGGTCGGGCTGCCGCGCATCCCCATCTTGTCGATCTTCTGCCCGATGGCGAAACCCGGCATGTCCTTTTCGATCAGGAAGGTCGTGATGCCGCGGCTGCCCTCGCCGGTCTTGGCATAGACGACGAGCGTGTCGGCATAGGCCGCATTGGTGATCCAGAACTTGGTGCCGTTGAGGACGTAGCCCGTATCGGTCTTCTGCGCCTTCAGCTTCATCGAGACGACGTCGCTGCCCGCGGCGGCTTCGGACATGGCGAGGCTGCCGACATGTTCGCCCGAGATGAGCCTGGGGAGATATTTGGCCTTTTGCTCCTCGTTCGCCCAGCGCGCGATCTGGTTGACGCACAGGTTCGAATGGGCACCGTAGCTGAGGCCGATCGAGGCCGAGGCGCGGCTGACCTCCTCGCACGCGATGACGTGTTCGAGGTAGCCGAGGCCGAGGCCGCCATCGGCTTCGGCGACGGTGATGCCGTGCAGGCCGAGCTCGCCCATCTGCGGCCATAGCTCGGTCGGGAACCAGTCGTCGGCGTCGATCTTCGCGGCGATCGGCTCGATCCTGTCCTGCGCGAAGCGGCGCGTCGTGTCGCGGATCATGTCGGGCATTTCGCCGAGCGCGAAGTCGAAGGTGGCAAGGTCGGTCATCGGCAAGCTTTCTGTTCGGGTTCGCCGCCTCGCTAGCAGCAAAGCGATGGTTTGAAAAAGGGGGCGCGAGGCATTAGATGCGCTCAACCCATTCTTTCACGAGGAAGCCCCTATGCCCGCCGCCAACAGCCCCGCCGATCCCGTCGTCATCCTGTCGTACGCGCGCACCCCGATGGGGTCGATGCAGGGCGCGCTCGCCGATGCATCGGCGACCGAGCTCGGCGCGACCGCGGTCAAGGCGGCGGTCGAGCGTGCCGGGGTGAAGGGCGAGGCGATCGACCGCATCTACATGGGCTGCGTCCTGCCCGCCGGTCTCGGCCAGGCGCCCGCGCGCCAGGCGGCGATCAAGGCGGGCCTGCCCAAGTCGGTCCAGGCGACGACGGTCAACAAGGTGTGCGGTTCGGGCATGCAGACGGTGATCATGGGCGCCGAGGCGCTCGCCGCGGGATCGATCGACATGGTCGTTGCCGGCGGGATGGAATCGATGACCAACGCGCCGTACCTGCTCAAGAAGCACCGGTCGGGCGCGCGCATCGGCCACGACACCGCCTACGACCACATGTTCCTCGACGGGCTCGAGGACGCCTATGAGGAAGGCCGCGCGATGGGCAGCTTTGCCCAGTGCACCGCCGACGAATACCAGCTGACGCGCAAGGACATGGACGATTACGCGATCGAGTCGCTCAACCGCGCCAAGTCGGCGATCGAAAGCGGCAAGTTCGACCGCGAGATCACGCCGGTGACGATGACGACGCGCAAGGGCGAGGTGACGGTCGACACCGACGAGGCGCCGGGCCGCGGCCAGCCCGACAAGATCCCGACGCTGCGCCCCGCCTTCGCCAAGGACGGCACGATCACCGCGGCGACGAGTTCGTCGATCTCCGACGGCGCGGCCGCGATCGTGCTGACGCGCGAATCGAATGCGAACGGCAAGGCGGTGGCGCGGATCGTCGCGCACGCCGCGCATGCTCAGGAGCCGAGCGAGTTCACCGTCGCCCCGATCGGCGCGATCGAAAAATGCCTCAAGAACGCGGGCTGGAGCGTCGGCGACGTCGACCTGTGGGAAATCAACGAGGCGTTCGCCTGCGTCGCGATGTTCGCAATGAAGGACCTCGGCATCCCGCACGACAAGATCAACGTCAACGGCGGCGGCACCGCTTTGGGCCACCCGATCGGCGCATCGGGCACGCGGATCATCGCGACCCTGCTCGGCGCGCTCGAAAATCGCGGGCTCAAGCGCGGCGTCGCCAGCCTGTGCATCGGCGGCGGCGAAGCGACGGCGGTGGCGGTCGAACTGGTCGACTGACCGGGCCGTCCAGTCTAGCGGCGCACTCGGCGCGCCATAGCGGCGCTGAAGAGACATCGCGAAGGAGCCCCGAAGGACTCGCGCCCCATCGGCCCGCCCGCGGCAGGCGGTCGAGCGGTAAAGCCGGGCCGTTTTGCTTGAACAGGCGTCCGCGTGACGGACCAGAGCGCGGCGAGCCTGCCGTGTATTTGCGATTCGCCATGCTATAGGCAGCGGTGGTAAGAGAAGCCCTCTAAAACAGGGAGAGTTACCATGAAAAGACTGATCCTGATCGCCGGCCTGTCGGGCCTCGTCGCGCTGTCCGGTTGTTCGAAACCCGACGATTCCGCGATGGACAACGCGAACGAGCCCATCGCCAACGAGGCCAATGAAATGGCGCCGGTCGAAACCGCCGCGAGCGAGTCGCCGGTCGGCACCTACGACGTCAAGATGGCCGACGGCACGATGGGAACGACGACGATCAACGCCGACGGCACCTATTCGGATACCGGTCCCGACGGCAAGGTCGTATCCGGCACCTTCACCCGCAAGGACGGCAAGGACTGCTTCGACCCCGAAGGCGACGGCGCCGAAATGTGCTGGACGTCTTCGGCGCCCGGGGCCGACGGTTCGTTCACCTCGACCGCGGCCGATGGCACGACGGTTACGGTGACACCGAAAGCCGAATAACCGGCCCGATAGCGCTGCGGCGGAGGCCACCGAGATCGGCGGGCCTTCGCCTCAGGGTTCGCCGCCGCCCCAGACGTGATCGCTGCGGATATAGCCGCGGCGACCCTTGACATCGAAATAGCACCAACCCCTGGCGCAATCGCTCAGCCGCCCGACGACGCCGGGCTCGGCGCGCCAGGCGATCGGCGAAGAGGCGTCGGGCTCGGCGTGCATCGCGCGGATGCCGCCGGTGACATAGCCGGTACGCTGCGCCGACAGCAGCCGCACCGCCATCCAGCCGACGGTGCCGTCGGGATCCTGAACCTTGCGCCAGCTCTGGTAGATTTCGAGGACCTTGACCGGCAAATCCTCGCGCCGATAATCCCAGATCGCGGGCACGCGCGTCGACGGCCCCTTGCGCATGCGCGCGACCGGCTGCGCGATCGAGGCCCAATAGGGCGTTTCGCGCACCGTCTGCGCGGCCAGCGGCGCGGGGTGCGGCAGCCCAGTGAGCAGGCCGGTCGCGACCAGGGTCGCCGACATGACGACGGTGATAATCGGGCGGGAACGCATCGGCGTAATCCTTTATTCGCGAATACGTTGCTAAAACTGACGCCATCTTGGCAAAGCGGCGGACGGCATGCAAGCGGAGCCCCGCTGTTCATCCGCGTCGCGCGGGCTATAATGCGGTCTCCGGCACGGTCGGCGGATCAAAGGGGGCAGGCAATGGCAAAGCATCTATCGACGCTGATCGCAGCGGTGGCGGCGGCAAACGTGCCGAGCGCGGCATCGGCGCAGATCGTCGGCAGCGGCATCGTCTCGGACAGCGGCGACACCGGTTTCCTGATCGCCGCGTCGCTGATCGCATTGATCGCGGTGCTGCCCGGCTGGGCGCTCTACCAGGCGGGGCGCTTGCGCGCCGCCCATGCCGTGCCCGCGGCCGGACTGATGTTCGGCATCGTCGCGGTTGTGTCGTTGCTGTGGCTGACGATCGGCTACAGTCTCGCGTTCAACGGCGCCAGTCCGTGGCTCGGCTACGGTCAGAATGCGTGGCTCGCCAATCTCGGCAATATTCGCGAAGGCACGACGGTGCCCGAATCGGCGTTCGCGCTGCTCAACCTCGTCTTCGCCCTCGCGGCGCCGCTGCTGATCGCGGGCGCGCTCGCCGAGCGCGTGCGCACCGGCTGGATGCTCGCATTCGCCGGCCTGTGGTCGCTGATCGTCTATGCGCCGATCGCGCACTGGATCTGGGGCAATGGCTGGCTCGGCGCCAATGGCGCGCTCGATTTTTCGGGCGGCCTCGTCGTTTTCGTTGCCGCCGGCGTGTCGGCGCTGGTCGCCGCGGTCATGCTGGGACGGCGCAGCGGCTGGCCCGACGATATCATGCCCGGCCACGCGCCGATCCTGTCGCTCGCCGGGACCGCGCTCGGCTGGGTCGGCTGGCTGGCACTCGCGGGAGCCGGGGCGCTGGCGGCGACCGACGATGCCTCTGCCGCGGTCATCAACATGCAGATCGGGGCGAGTGCCGGCGTCGTCGGCTGGCTGATCTGCTCGCGGCTGCTCGGGGGTCGCATCGAGCTGTCGGGCGGCGGCGCGGGGGCGCTGGCCGGGATCGCCGCGCTCGCCTCGTCGAGCGCCTATATCGCCACCGGTCCGGCGATGCTGATCGGTTTCGTCGCCGCGGTGCTGTCGTGGCTCGTCGCGCGGTCGATCGCGCGCACCTTTCGCATCGACGACGTCACCGGCAGCTTCGCCACCGGGGCGATCGGCGGCGCCACCGGCGCCATCCTGCTCGCGGTGTTCCAGTCTCCCTCGTTCGGCGGGGTCGGCTATGGCGAAGGTCTCGACATGGCGGGGCAAGTGTTCGCGCAGCTCGTCGCGCTTGGCGCGGTCGCTTTGTGGAGCATCATCGGCACGCTGATCGCGGGCTACGGCATCGCGATGGTGTTGCCGATGCGCCTGACCGTCGACGACGAGGCAACGCCTTAAGGGCGCTTCGCGACGGGATCAGCGCCGCAAACATTGCAATGGCGCGGGAGCGCCGCGCTCAATCGCCCGTCTGGATCCGCTCGACCAGCTGCTTGACCGTCGGCACGAAGCCGTTCGAATAGAACGGATCGCGACCGAATTCGAACGCGCTGTGGCCGGCGAACATCAGGTTTTCGTCGGTGTCGCCGCCGTGCGCGATGTCCTGCAGCGTCTTCTGGATGCAGAAGCTGCGCGGGTCGGCGAGGCGACCGGTCGAGTTGGTCTCGGTATCCTTCCACGCCGAAAATCCGCAATGCGACAGGCAGCCCATGCAGTCGGCCTGGTCCTTGCGGATGATGTCGCGCTGCTCCGGCGTTTCGAAGACGATCGTCTGGTCGGGAGTCTTGAGCGCCTCGGTAAAGCCCGCCTCGAACCAGGCGCGCGCCTTGCCATAGGCTTCGGGCGTGACCCAGTAATTGCGCCCCTTGGCGACGAAATCGAGCTGGCGGACATGCTCGCCGGTTTCGATCTTGGTGAAATCGACCTGGCGCGCCGAACGCGCCTCGAGGCTGCGCAGGAAAGGATTGCGCACGGCGGATGAATAAAAGCCCGTCGGCGAGAACTGGTGGAGCAGGATGTCGCCCTCGTCGAGCGCGGTGAGCTTGTCCTTCCAGCCCTGCGGGATCGGGCTTTCCTGCGTCAGCAGCGGGCGCGTGCCGAACTGGAAGGCGATGCTGCCGAGTTCGGGATTGTCGATCCAGTTGGCCCAGTCGCGCAGATACCAGACGCCGCCCGCCATGACGATCGGCACGTCGTCCGATATGCCGCCGTCGCGCATGACGTCGCGCAGTTCCTTGACGCGCGGATAGGGGTCCTGCGGCGCGCGCGGATCCTCCGCATTGCTCAGGCCGTTATGGCCGCCGGCGAGCCAGGGATCCTCGTAGACCACCGCGCCGAGCCATTCGGGCACCTTCGAATAGGCGCGTTTCCACAGCGCGCGAAAGGCGCGGCCGGAGGAGATGATCGGCAGGTAATGGACCTGGTACTGCGCCGCGATCTCGCTCAGCTTGTAGGGCATGCCCGCGCCGCAGGTGACCCCCGCGACGAGATCGCCGACCTGTTCGAGCGTGCCGTGGAGGATGCGCTGCGCGCCGCCCATTTCCCACAATACGTTGATGTTGATCGCGCCCCTGCCATCGGCGATCTCGTGCGCGCGGCGGACCTGATCGACGGCGCCGGCGATGGCGTATTCGACGAGCTCCTCGTGGCGTTCGCGCCGCGTCGCGGCGTGATAGACCTGCGGCACGATCTTGCCCGTCGGATCGTAGCTGTCGGCGTTGACCGCGCTGACCGTGCCGATGCCGCCGGCCGCCGCCCAGGCGCCTGAACTGGCATGGTTGGTCGCGGAGACGCCCTTGCCCCCCTCGATCAGCGGCAGCACTTCGCGGCCGTTATAGACGATCGGCTTAAGCCCCTTGAACACGGCAGTCCTTCTCGATGATCAGTGTCGGCGTCGCGTCGAGGCGCCCGGCAGACAGGTAAAGCTGCGCAATCCTAAGGCCAAGCGGCACCACCAAGTCAACGCCGGATATCGTCACAGCTGCGAAACGAACGCGGCGTCGTCGCCCAGCGCGCGGTCATAGAGGCGGGCATAAGCGGCGATCATCGCGGCCTCGTCGAAATGATCGCGGGCATGGCCCTGATTGGCCTTGCCGAGCTTGCCGCGTAGCGCGGCGTCGTCGACCAGCGGGCTCAGCGCGCGCGCCAGCGCCTCGGCATCGCGCGGGGGAGCGATAAATCCGCTCTGCCCGACCGGCAGCATCGCGCGAACGTCGCCGACGTCGCACGCCGCCACGGGCAGGCCCGCCGCCATCGCCTCGATCAGCGAAATCGGCGCCTGTTCGCTCAACGACGACAGGCTGAAAATATCGAATGTCGAAAAATAGCGCCATGGGTCGGGGAGGAAACCCGGCAGCGCGACGCGGGCTTCGACGCCGTGGTCGCGTGCCGCCTGCACGATCGCCGCGCGCTCGGGACCCTCGCCGACGATGACGAGGCGGACATGGTCGGGCAGCCTTGCCAGCGCGGCGACGAGCAACGGCAGGTTCTTGACCGCGCGCAGCCCGGCGACGGTGCCGATGACGACATCGCCGTCGCGCCGGGCGAAGCCCGGGATCGCGCCGGGCCTGGCCGCGGCGGCGTAGCGTTCGGTGGCGATGCCGTTGGCGATGACGTGCAGCCGTTCGGCGGCGCGCCATTCGCGGCGCGCGATCCGCGCCAGCGTCTGCGACGGCACGACGAGCGCGTCTGCGGACTTGAGCGCGATGCGGCGGAAGAGATTGCGCTTCCAGTCGCGCCGCACGCTCTCGTCCTCGTTGAAACCGTCCTCGTGATGGACCAGCGGCGGCAGGTCGCGCGTGGCGCGGAACAGGCGGTGCGCCATGACGACGTCCATCGCGCCCCAATTATAGCTGAGGACGAGGTCGAAGCGCCGCATATAGTCGGCGAGCGCGAGATAGCGGGCGAGCTCCGGCCTGCCCTGGAGCGAGGGCGCGTCGACGGGGAAATCGACCGCGATCGCGGGGTCGATCGCGTCGCGCGCGCCGAGCGCGCCGGGCATCGCCGACAGAATGGCGTGCTCGGCGGTGTCGCCAAATGCGTTCATCAGGCGGGCGGCGCGGGCTTCCTTGCCGCCGAGCGAGAAGGTGCTGTGCGCGTGGAGAATGCGCAGCGGCCGCTCGCGCGTCGCCCTCAAGCCGGCGCCTGTTTGGCGGCGCGCGCGATCAGCGCGTCGATCCCCGCGACCGCCTCGGGTTCCTCGAGGCTCGGCGCATGGCCGACATCGGGGACGGTGACCAGCGTCGCCTGCGTCAGGCGCGCGAGCATCTGCGCCGCGGTGTCGGGCGAAAGGATGTCCGAATTGGCGCCGCGCACGATCAGCGTCGGAATGTCGCGCAGCGCGTCGAGCGCGGGCCACAGGTCGGCCCCGGTCTCGGCGCCGGGGACGTTGAACGGTTCGGCGATGCGCATGTCGTAATCGAGCGCGATGCGTCCTTCGCGCGTCAGCCGCCAGGCGCGTTTGACGAGGCGGATCCAGTCGGCAAGCTCGTAATGCGGGAAGCGCTCGGGGCCCGCCTGTTCGGCATAGATCCGCGCGGCGTGAACCCAGGTCCGCTGCGTCCCGCCCTGGCCGACATAGCCGCGAATCCGTTCGAGCCCCGCCGGATCGACGACCG
>JAACTG010000148.1 GCA_009993585.1 Sphingomonadales bacterium | reverse complement strand
CACGATCGACCTGTCGAATTTCAGCGACGACATGACGATCAACCTGACACCGGGTTCGCATTCAACGTACAACGCGGCCCAGCTTGCCGATCACAACGCCCGCAACGGTGGCGGCGCGCCTGCGGCCGGCAACTTTGCGCTGGCGCTGCTGGTCAACGGCGACACGCGGTCGCTGATCGAGAATGTGACCGGCGGGTCGGGCAACGACACGATCACCGGCAATCTGGGCAACAACACCCTGTTGGGTGGCCAAGGTACCGATACCCTTTATGGCGGCGCGGGGGACGATTATCTCGATGCCGGCTTTGAATCTAATGATGTGACATTTGGCGGATCGGGCAACGACACGATCATCGCTGTCAATTTCCTTGGTGGATCGGTCTTTGGCGGGTCCGGCGATGACCGGGTGGTCCTGAAAGATGGCTTTTATACCGGCCATATGTACGGCGGTTCCGGAAACGATACGTTTGATGCTGAGGCGCTGACGGGTTACTCTCTCGACATCAATTTGGTCGCGCAGACCCTGGGCTATGCCGGCTCGACATTCGACCTCCAGGGCTTCGAAAATGCCACAGGCGGACTGTTGGCCGACATCATCACGGGTAATGATTTCGACAATGTACTTGACGGTGCCGGAGGCGACGATTCCATCTTTGGTGGCAACGGCATCGACACGATGTTTGGCGGGGTGGGCAATGACTACCTCGATGGCGGGGCCGGAGACGATTATGTCTTCGGCGGGAATGACAATGACAGCGTCAATGGCGGGACCGGAACCGATGCGGTCTATGGCGGGGTGGGCAATGACTACCTCGATGGCGGGAACGGAACCGATTCGGTCTATGGCGGCGATGGTGACGACTGGATGGTGGTCGGGCTTTTCGAAGGTGACGACGCGCTGTTCGGCGGTGCCGGGTTCGACACGCTCGATCTGTCTGCTCTCACCGCTTTCAATCTGGCTGTCGATCTGCTGCAGGGGCGGTGGGGCAGCGTGGTGTCCTTCTTCACCCCTGGTATCGCCAGCGGCATCGAACGCGTGATCACCTCGACCGGCAACGACCTCGTGACCGGCGGCGCGGGGGACGATGTGATCGAGACCCGCGCAGGCAATGACACGCTCAACGGTGGGGCGGGCAACGACCAGATGTATGGCGGGGAAGGCGACGACCGCTATTTCGTCGGCGCATCCGGCGATCTGGTGGTTGAGCTTTTCGGGGCAGGCACCGATACGGTCATTTCCTACCTCAACGCCTATACGCTGACCGCGAACGTCGAGCGGATGGAACTTCAGGGTGCGGCCGTGACCGGCACCGGCAACGGGCTGAACAACACATTGGTCGGCAACGGGAATGCGAACACGCTGAACGGCGAGGGCGGTGCGGACTATATCGTCGGCGGTGCAGGCAATGACGTGATCAACGGCGGGGCCGGCGACGACGAAATGTATGGCGGGCTGGGCAATGACCGCTTCTTTGTCGGGGCGGTTGGCGATCTGGTGTTCGAAGCCGCGGGCGAGGGCACGGATACCGTGATCTCATACCTCAGCACCTACACGCTGACGGCCAATGTCGAGCGTCTGGAGTTGCAGGGCGCGGCGGTGACCGGCATCGGCAATGCGCTCGCCAACACGCTGGTCGGCAATGCGCTGAACAACACGCTGAACGGTGAGGCCGGCAACGACTACATCGTGGGCAACGCCGGTGACGACATCATCAACGGTGGCGCCGGCAATGACCTGATGTATGGCGGGGCTGGCAACGACCGGTTCTTTGTCGGGGCCGCGGGTGACCTTGTGTTCGAATCCGCCGGGCAGGGCACCGATACGGTCATTTCCTACCTCAACACCTATACGCTGACGGCCAATGTCGAACGGATGGAGTTGCAAGGCGGTGCGGTGACCGGCATCGGCAATGCGCTCGCCAACACGCTGGTGGGCAACGCGCTCGCCAACACGCTGCGCGGTGAGGCCGGCAACGACTTCATCAATGGCGGCGGCGGTGCGGATACGCTCTTTGGCGGGTCCGGGCTGGACACTTTCGTGTTCAACAGCGTGTGGGAAACGCCGGCCGGGCCTGCGAACCGCGATACGATTGCGGATTTCGACAATACCGACATCGTCAACCTCGCCAATATCGACGCGAACGGCGCGCTTGCGGGCAACGGCACCTTTGCCTGGCTGGCGACGGCGGCGTTCAGCGGGGTCGCAGGGCAGTTGCGCTTTGCCGTCTTTGGCCTGAATGCGATCGTCGAGGGCGACATCGACGGGGATGGGGTCGCGGACATGCAGATCCTGTTCCAGAACTACACCGCGCTGAACGCGGGCGACTTTATCCTCTAGCCTGGGTCTCTGCTGCCGCGACATTTTGGGCCGCGCCGTTGATCCGGCGCGGCCTTATCATTGGCCGGGCAAGGCTCGGTCAGCCCTCTCAGCGTCGCTTGTGCCGCCGCAGGTGCTTTGATACAGCCTCGCAAGGCGTTTCGTGGTGTAGCGAAACAGACAGGTGCGGCCAGAACCGACGCAACGGAATCGAGAGAAATCGACA
>JAACTG010000147.1 GCA_009993585.1 Sphingomonadales bacterium | reverse complement strand
GGTCTTCGGCCGCGCGACCGGCCATCGCCTTGCCGAACTCCACAAGCCCGGCGCGCCGCACAAGCCGCTGCCCAAGGGGTCCGAAGAACTCGCGCTCGGTCGTCTCGACCATTTCCGCTATGCCAAGGGCGCGTCACCGACCGCCGACATCCGCATCGATATGCAGAAAACGATGCAGAGGCATTGCGCCGTCTTCCGCGACACCGAAACGCTCGCCGAGGGCAAGGCGCTCATGCAGGGCGTCAACGATCGCCTCAAGGACGTCTCGGTCAGCGACCGCAGCCTGATCTGGAACACCGACCTCGTCGAGACGCTCGAACTCGACAATTTGATGGGCCAGGCGATCTGTACGATCGAAGGCGCGGCCAACCGCAAGGAAAGCCGCGGCGCGCATGCGCACGAGGATTATCCCGAGCGCGACGACGCCAACTGGATGAAGCACACCGCGATCTGGTTCGAAGGCTGGGGCGGCAAGGGCGGATCGGTCAAGATCGACTATCGCCCCGTCCACGAATACACGCTGAGCGACGACATCGAGTATATCGAGCCCAAGAAGCGGGTATATTGAGTTTTCTCAACACGATAGAGGGCATGGTCGCGGTGGGTTTCGGCCTCACCCTTGCGCCCGTGCTGCTCTTTCGTCTCGAACGCGTCGGCTGTGCGGTGGCTGCAATAGTGCCGATCGCAGCATGGTTTTACGCCCAATACCGCATCGATTCACTACCCCCTGAAACGCTCAGGTCGACGAGCGCTTTGGAAATGCCTTTTGCCGCATTGTGGGCTGGGTGCGGTTCCATTCTCGGCTGGTATTGCGGACAACTGATCAACGCACGCCGACCACCAAAAACTTAACAAACCATCCCTATTCGCGTTCGTCGCCACCCCTGCGCAAAGGGATATGCCAGCGCGGCGGGTCGATCTCGCCGCGCGCATATTTGAGCGCGAGCCCGATCGCGGTTCCCGTTGCGATCGCTACGGTCAGGTCGGCGAATACCGTCAGCGCGGCGGTGAGCAGCAACAGCGCGAGGTCGGCCTTGCGCAGCGCGAGCCGCGCGCGCCAGCGGTGCGGCTCGCTCATCGTCCACGCCGTCACGATCAGAAGCGCGGCGAGCGCGGGCAGCACCATCGCGCCCGCCAGCGGTGAAGCCAGCAGCAGCACAACGAGAATGATTGCGGCATGGACCATGCCCGCAACCGGCGTTCGTCCGCCCGCGCTGACGTTGGTCGCGGTGCGCGCGATCGCCCCGGTTGCGGGCAGCCCACCGAACAATGGCGAGGCGATGTTGGCCGCGCCCTGCGCGATCAGTTCGGCATTCGATCGATGCGCTGCGCCGATCATGCGATCGGCGACGATCGCCGACAGCAGCGATTCGATACCGGCAAGGAACGCGATCGTCAGCGCGGCGGGGAGCAGCGAGAGCAGTATCGCGGGGTCGATCGCGGGGAGATGCGGCGCGGGCAGGCCCTGCGGCAACGCGCCATAGCGACCCGCGACCGACGCGACCGACGGCAGCGCCCACCAGGCGACGACGCTCGCCAGCGCGACGACGACGACCAGCCAGGGAATTTTCGGCGCCAGCCGGCGCAGCACCAGGATCGCGGCGACGCTTCCCACCCCCATCGCCAGCGCGACCGGATCGATCGTCGCGCGCAGCGCCCATAATGCTGCGATCTTGGCCACGAAGTCGGCGGGCAGAGCGCCGCCGGACATGCCGGCGAGATCCTTGATCTGGCCGACCGCGATGACGATCGCGATGCCGATCGTAAAGCCCTCGATCACCGCCTCTGGAATGTGCCGGATCAGTCGGCCGGCGCGCAATACGCCCGCAACCAGCAGGATGACGCCCGCCATCAGCGTCGCGACGATCAGCCCGTCATAGCCGTGCTGGTGAATGATGCCATAGACGACGACGATGAACGCGCCGGTCGGGCCGCCGATCTGGACGCGGCTCCCGCCGAGCGCCGAAATCAGGAAGCCGGCGACAATCGCGGTCATCAGCCCGGCCGCCGGGGGCGCGCCCGATGCGATCGCGATCGCGATGCTGAGTGGCAACGCGACGAGCGCGACGGTCAGGCCGGCGACGGCATCCGCACCGAACTGGCGCGGCGTATAGCCGACGATCGTCGTGAGCAGCTTGGGCTTCACTGCGCCGCGACGGGATCGAGCGCGAGCGCCTGGGCGGCGATCGTCAAACCGCGTTTGCGCGCCGCGTGATCGAACACTGAGCTGGCGACGATCAATTCGTCGACCCCGGTCCGATCGACGAACGCCGCGACCTTGTCGCGTACCGTCGCGCCCGATCCGATCGCGCTGGCCGACAGCACGCCGTCGAGCAACGCGTTGCCCTGCGGGTCCAGCGTGTCGCGATAGCCGCGCAGCGGCGGCGGCATCTTGCCCGGATTGCCCGTTCGCAACCGCACGAAGCTCTGCTCCATCGACGTCGCGAGATACTCCGCCTCGTCGTCGGTGTCGGCGGCGATGATGTTGAACCCCGCCATCGCATAGGGCCTGTCGAGAACCGCCGAGGGGCGGAACTGGTCGCGATAGATTTTAAGCGCGTCGTCGAGC
>JAACTG010000146.1 GCA_009993585.1 Sphingomonadales bacterium | reverse complement strand
GCGCGCGGTGTCGTAGGGCGCCTGCTCCAGATAGGCGTCGACCTTGTACTCGGCCTCGAGCCGGCTGATCAGCACTTCGAGCTGCAACTGGCCGACGACGCCGATCACCCATTGCGCGCCGATCTCGGGGTAGAACACCTGGATCACGCCTTCCTCCGACAGATCGTCGAGCGCCTTCCTCAGCTGCTTGGTCTTCGTCGGATCGCGCAGCACGACGCGGCGCAGGATTTCGGGCGCGAAATTGGGCAGGCCGGTGAAGCGCACGACGTTCTTTTCCGACAGCGTGTCGCCGACGCGCAGCGTGCCGTGATTGGGGATGCCGATGATGTCGCCGGGCCGTGCCTCGTCGGCGATCTCGCGGTCCTGCGCGAAGAACAGGATCGGCGAATGGATCGCGATCGGCTTGCCCAGCCCCGACGGCGTCAGCTTCATGCCGCGCCTGAACGTACCCGACACCATCCGCATGAACGCGACGCGGTCGCGGTGCTGCGGATCCATGTTCGCCTGGATCTTGAAGACGAAGCCGGTCACCTCGTCGCCCTCGGCCGATATCTCGCCGTCGTCGCTCGGCTGCGGGCGCGGCGGCGGCGCGTAATGCGCGATCCCGCCGAGCACCTCCTCGACGCCGAACTGCTTCAATGCCGAGCCGAAGAAGATCGGCGTCAGATGGCCCGCGCGATACGCCTCGATATCGAACGCGGGATAGGCGGCCTGCGCCAGCCCCGCCTCCTCGCGCAGCCGCTCGAGCGCGCGTGGGCTGAGGCGCGTCTCGAGACTCGGGTCGTCGAGGCCGTTATGCTGCGACGTATCGCCCTCGAATTCCTTGCTCGGCCCGGTCGGCTTGTGCAGCTGGTTAGTGACGAGGTCGTAAATCCCCTCGAACTCGCCGCCCATGCCCGCCGGCCAGCTCATGGGCGTAACGTCGAGCGCGAGCATGTCGGCGACCTCGTCCATCAGCTCGAACGCGTCGCGGCCTTCGCGGTCGACCTTGTTGACGAAGGTGATGATCGGCACGTCGCGCAGGCGGCAGACCTCGAACAATTTGCGCGTCTGCGCCTCGATTCCCTTCGCCGCGTCGATCACCATGATCGCCGAATCGACCGCGGTCAGCGTGCGATAGGTGTCCTCGGAAAAATCCTCATGCCCCGGCGTGTCGAGCAGGTTGAAGGTGAGGTCGCCTTCGCCTTCGTAGCTGCGATGGAATGTCATCACGCTCGACGTCACCGAAATGCCGCGCTGCTGCTCGATCTTCATCCAGTCCGACCGCGCGCGCCGCGCCTGTCCGCGTGCTTTCACTTCGCCGGCAAGGTGGATCGCGCCGCCCTTGAGGAGCAGCTTCTCGGTCAGGGTCGTCTTGCCCGCATCGGGATGCGAAATGATGGCAAAGGTGCGGCGGTCGGTGGTGGAACTGGACATGCGATACTCTCGTGCGGGTAGTTGCGCCTAAGGGCATGGCGCATGGCGCGCAAGGTTGCGGTCACCGCCTATGGTCGCGACATCGCGACCTTGGGGTTCCGCACTTATCCTTGCGTTTTGCGAGCGGGTACGCTCACAGTGTTCTGTAGTTCAGGCCGGATCGATCGCCACCGATTCACCCTCGGGCGAGACGACCGCAACATCGTCTTGCAGGCTGCCTGCCACGTCACGTGGCTGGTTGCGGGCAATAATGGCCAGCTGGGCGCGGGCCGCGGCCATCGCTTCCTCGCGCGTCGCGAAAGAGCCGAGACCGTATTCTTCGCGCGCGAACGTGTCGAATCCGACGACACGCCATGGTTTGTCCTCAGCCACGAAGCTCTCCTCCCGACCGCGCCGCCGCCGCGACCACCCTGTCCGAGATAGCTTTGATCTCGTCGTCGGTGAAGCTCTTGTCGCCGGGCTGCAGCGTGACCTCGACCGCCAGGCTGACCTTGCCCTCGGGCACGCCCTCCCCGGCGAAGCGGTCGAACAGGCGGGCGTCGACGATATGCGCCTTGTCGGCGCCGCGCACGGCGCGGACGAGGTCCGATGACGCCACGGCGTCGTCGACGAGGAAGGCGAAGTCGCGCCGCACGACTTGCAGCGCAGGCGGGGCGTAGGCAGGGCGCATCGGCGTGCTGGCGCGGCCCTGCGGGATCGCGTCGAGGAATATCTGCGCGGCAACGACGCCGCCCGACAGGCCGAACGCCTTGACCAGGCGGGGATGCAGGCTGCCGAACTCGGCGAGCACCGTCTTGGGGCCGAGGCGCAAAGTGGCCGACTGGCCGGGATGCCAGATCGCGCTGCCCGCTTCGCCGTCGACCGGCATGACCTGCAAATTGGCGACGGGCGCGCGGACTGCGGTCAGGATAGCCTCGACCGCAGCCTTGGCGTCATAGGGGGACGGGGCGCCCGCCTTGCCCGCCTGCCAGTCGCGCGGGGCGCGCTCGCCGGCGAGCAGCAGGCCGAGCGTCAGCCGTTCGTCGCTCGCATTGTCCTTGCCGACGAAATAGCGCCGCCCCACCTCGAACGACCGCACGCTGTCGGCCCCGCGCGCCATGTTGCGCTGCGCGGCGGCGAGCAGCCCGGCAAGCAGCGAGGGGCGCATCACCTTCATGTCCTCGGAGATCGGGTTGGCCAATATCCAGTGGCCGCCGCCGAACGGCGCGGCCTCGGCCTCGGCGATGAAGCTCCAGTTGACCGCCTCGTCGAGGCCGATGGCCGCCGCCGCGCGGCGCGCCTTGCGCT
>JAACTG010000145.1 GCA_009993585.1 Sphingomonadales bacterium | reverse complement strand
CCGAAGGCACGCTCGTTCGGATAGTCAACTGGCTGCCTTCGGGGGGTCTCGCGCGCTCGCCTGCGGTCGTAGAGGCAGCACCGACGATGCCTGCGCTGCGGCCCCCCGCCAGGCCGACGCCGGTGGCGCCCGTGGCGCGCGCGAATCCGCCCCGCGCCCCCGATACGTTTGCGGCCAACTGGCTGATGGCGCGCAAGTTCAATATCACCAAGGATCAGCGCTTCACCTGGTTCGTCAACCGCGATACCACGCGGCGCGACGGCGGCAAGGCGGTCAGCGAGTCGCTTTTCGTCAGCGAAGCGACAGGATATGTCTTCAGGCGCGTTTACGAATTCGACTGCGCCGCGCGCACGCGACGATATGCCGGCACCCGCATATACGATAATGCAGGGCAGCTGACGTCGTCGACCGGGGCCGAGGCGGCGGTGGCGGTGAAGCCCAATTCGGGCGACAGCGCGACGTTCAATTACGCCTGCTTCGGCGAAAATGCAGGCTTCTGGACCACAGTGTATCGCGATCCCCGCACCGAGGCGGCAACCCAGTTCCGCAAGAATCCCCGGTGAGCCGGTGCCGGCGTCCGGGACGCGGAGGCTTTCCACCGGGCAGCGGATAACGACCCCGGCTCCCGCCGCGCGGACCGTTGATCGAACTTCGAGGAGCACGATGATGTCCTTTCTTGTCGCCGCAATGCTCATAGCCTGCAACCCGCCGGCCTATGCCGAGGGCAGGGCCGAAGGGCTGGAAAGACCGGTTACCCAGGTGGCCGACCTGCCCGGCGTGAACGCGCGAGATGCCGTGTTCGATCGCGCCGGCATTCTCCCCCATTTGCAGGGCCGCGACGATCTGGAGCGGGATATCCTGTACTTTCACGCGTCGAGGGAGCCGGTCGATCGGCTCATCGCCAGATACGACTGGCTCGACAGACCGATGGCCGAAGCGCTGAAACGGGAGGTCGCGCTCGAGCAGCGACGACCCCCCGAAGCCGGCACGGACGGCGGGCGGGGCATCGCCCCCCCGCAAAGCGGGGAAGTCGACTGTCGGGATGCGATCGGACGACGGCCGGCCCCAGGCACGAGCATCGAGGATCTCTTGCCGGGCTCATGGGCCCGGGATTGCGCGTCAGACGACGCGATCGCCTATCTTCCCAACCGCACGCTGGAGGGCGGCCGCCGCGCCGGTCGCTGGCGGATCGACGGTGATGTCCTGACGGAAATCTATGTGATCCGCGCCGATCCGGCGGATTCCACCGATACCGACATGTCATTCACGCGCCGCAGCCGCGTCGTGATCCGCGACGACGATACGCTGTCGATCCACGGCCTGTCGCTTTCCGGCGGCGACGTGCCGGCCGATATCGTCCTGCAAAGGTGTGATTAGCGTCGGGCTCGACCAACGCTTCAGCACTCACCTCCCATACGACGTGACGATCGTGGGGGTGAAGCGCGAAGGGGAGAATTTCATTCGCGCGGTGCCCGACACGCTCATTTTCCCCAATGACCAGCTGGTCGTGTCGGGGCGGATCAGGGACATCGAACGGTTCTCGTGTATATCCTAGTCATGCCATCCGCGCGAATGGTCAAGCCGCTGACCGGGCGGCATTTCCGACAAAATTCGCCCGCCCCCCTAACGCGCGCGAAACAAATCGCGTACGCTTTCGTTGGAAACGCGAAACGACGAGGGGGAGGCCATGGCCACCAAGCCTGCCAGTACCGATGCCGCCGCGCCGTCCGATCCGGTCGCGCTCGCCGCCTTCTTTCTTGGCGTGCGCGACCTCACGCGCGCGCTCGCCGCGCCGCTGTCCGACGCCGACGCCACCGCGCAATCGATGCCCGACGCCTCGCCCGCCAAATGGCATCTCGCGCACACGACGTGGTTCTTCGAAACCTTCCTGCTGCGCGACCACGTCCCCGGCTATCGCCTCTTCAACGATCGCTATCCCTATCTGTTCAACAGCTATTACGAGGCCGAGGGAGAGCGCCACGACCGCGCCGCGCGCGGCCTGCTGACGCGCCCCGCGCTCGCCAAGGTGCTGGCCTGGCGCGACCATGTCGATGCCGCGATGGTGGACGCGATGCCGCGCCTGGCCGATGCCGCGGGCGATCTCGTCACGCTCGGCCTCCATCACGAGCAGCAGCACCAGGAGCTGCTCCTCACCGATATCCTCCACCTGTTCTCGCGCAATCCGCTCGGGCCGGCGATCTTCGACGCGGCTCCTGCGCCTCCTGCGCACGAGGTCGTGCCGATCCACTGGGTCGAGGGCCCGGTGGGCCGCGTCGCAATCGGCCTTGATGCCGCCGCGGGTCGGGGCGAGGGCGCGAAGGGCGGTTTCGCCTTCGATTGCGAAGGACCGCGCCACGACGTGCTGCTCACCCCGCACGCGCTCGCCGACCGGCTCGTCACCAACGGCGAATATTGCGATTTCATTGCCGACGGCGGCTATGCCGATCCCGCCCACTGGCTCGCCGACGGCTGGGCGTGGGGCCGCGAGGAAGGCGTTGCCGCGCCGCTCTACTGGCGGCAGGCGGAGGAGGGTGGCGGCTGGGAGCAGTTCACCCTCGCGGGCTGGCAACGGCTCGACCCCGCCGCGCCCGTCACGCATGTTTCGCTGTACGAAGCCGATGCCTTTGCCAGCTGGGCGGACGCTCGCCTGCCGACCGAGGCCGAGTGGGAAAGCGCCGCCGCGGCGCTTTCGCCAGTCTCCGGCAACCAGCTCGACT
>JAACTG010000037.1 GCA_009993585.1 Sphingomonadales bacterium | reverse complement strand
CGGATCGACGACCGGGCCGCCATCGTTGAGGACGATGCCCGCGATCTTTCCCGGCAACAGCGCGGCGAGGATCATGCCGACGATGCCGCCGAGCGACGTGCCGATATGGATGTAGCGATCGAAACCCTGTTCGGCGATCAGTGCGGCGACGTCCTGCGCATAGGTCAGCGGCAGGTAACTCATCGGGTCCGACGCATAGGCGCTGTCGCCGCGGCCGCGCAGCTCGACCGCGAGGACGCGGTGGCCGGCGGCGGCAAGCCGCGGGGCGACATCCTCGAAATCGCGCGCATTGCGCGTCAGGCCGGGGATGCAGACGATCGGGATGCCCGGCGCGCCGCCGCTGCCGACATCGGGCGCATAGTCGCGAAAATGCAGGCGCAGGCCGTCGGCCGACCAATAATAGCCGTCGCCGAAGCCGGTATCGGCTGCCGCGGGGGCGATGGGGCTTGCGGTTGCGGTCATCCAGCGACCATATCGCCCGATGGCCGATGATATACAAGACAAGAGCTGGCAGGGCGAAAGCGCGATCCTGTCGATCGCCGACTTCATCGCCGATCCGGTCGCCGCCGCCGACTTTCCCGAGGCGATCCTGCGCTGGCGCAACGACCGCGCGGCGCGCGACATCGGGTTGGCGGGGCTCGACGACGCGCAATGGATCGCGCATTTCGGACGCTTCCAACCGCTGCCCGACAGCCTCGCGACGCCGCTCGCGCTGCGCTATCACGGCCACCAGTTTCGCGTGTACAATCCCGATATCGGCGACGGCCGCGGCTTCCTGTTCGCACAGTGCCGCGACGATGCGGGGCGCCTGCTCGACCTCGGCACCAAGGGCTCGGGGACGACGCCGTACAGCCGCTCGGGCGACGGGCGGCTGACGCTGAAGGGCGCGGTGCGCGAATTGCTCGCGACCGAAATGCTCGCTGCGCTCGGCGTCGCCACCAGCCGCACCTTTTCGATCGTCGAGACCGGCGAGCAGCTGTGGCGCGGCGACGAGCCGTCGCCGACGCGATCGGCCGTGCTCGTGCGGCTGAGCCACGGCCATATCCGCATCGGCAGCTTTCAGCGGCTCGCCGCGATCGACGACGGCGCCAGCCTGATCCGGCTCGCGCGCTACAGCCTCGTCGAACTGCTCGGCCACGATCGCGCAACGATCGATGCGATGCCGCCGCAGGCGCTCGCCGAGACGCTGCTGGCGGCGATGGTGCCGCGCGCCGCCGACCTCGCGGCGAGCTACATGGTCGCGGGCTTCGTTCACGGCGTGCTCAACAGCGACAATATCGCGATCACCGGAGAGAGCTTCGATTACGGTCCGTGGCGCTTCGCCCCGACATGGGCGCCCGCGTTCACCGCCGCCTATTTCGACCATGGCGGCCTTTACAGCTTCGGACGCCAGCCCGAGACGCTGCACTGGAACTGCGCGCAGCTCGCCATCGCCTTGCGCACGATCGCCGATGCGCAGCCGCTGATCGCGATCCTCGAAGGCTTCGCGGATGCCTATCGCGACGCCTTCGTGAAACGCTTTTTATGGCGGCTGGGCGTCGCCGCGCGCGATCCCGCGAGCGACCTTGCGCTGGTCGAGGCGGCCGAGCGGATGATGGTCGCGACGAGCCTGCCGATCGACCGCTTCTTTTTCGCCTATGCCGCCGGCCGCGGCGCCAGCGGCGACGAACCGGGGCGCGCGTTCGAGGAATTGCTCGCCCGCCATCGCCCTGCCCGCGCGCTCGACGATCGGTACTGGTCGGGCGATGCGCCGCAGGCCATGCTGATCGACGAGGTCGAGGCGATCTGGGCGGCGATCGCCGAGCGCGACGACTGGACGCCGCTGACCGACAAGATTGCCGCCGTTCGGGCCTTCGGCGCGGTGATGAGCGCCTGACCTTCGCCGCGACGACGCGACAGAGTCATTGGCACATTCAGCATAGTCTCGCTATGGAGGCGCTGCTTTGCCGTCACAGCCAGGACGATCCATGCCCGCCGAGATGATTTCCCACGAGCCCGCGACCGGCGCCGAATTGTGGCGCGGTCCTGTCGGCGATGCCGGTGCCGAGGTCGCCGCCGCGCGCGCCGCCTGGCCCGAATGGGCGTCGCAGCCGTTCACCAAGCGCGCCGAGACGATGCGTCGTTTCGCCAATGCGGTCCTCGCCGATGCCGACGGCCTCGCCGACCTGATCGCGCGCGAGACGGGCAAGCCCGTGTGGGAGGCGCGGACCGAGGTCGATTCGACCGCCAACAAGGTCGATATCTCGATCAAATCCTATGCCGAACGCACCGCGCAGAAAAGCAGCGAAGGCGCCCTGAAGGCGCGCAACGCGGTACGCCACAAGCCGCATGGCGTGCTCGCCGTGCTCGGCCCGTATAATTTCCCCGCGCATCTGCCCAACGGCCACATCGTCCCGGCGCTGCTGGCGGGCAATACCGTCGTGTTCAAACCGTCGGAAAAGACGCCCGCGGTCGGCGAACGGCTGGTCCGGCTCTATCACGAAGCGGGTGTGCCCGAAGGCGCGGCGCGGCTGCTGATCGGCGGGCCCGACGAAGGCAAGGCGCTGGCCGATCACGACGATATCGACGGCCTGCTGTTCACCGGCTCGGCGCGCACCGGCCTGATCCTCAACCGCGCCTTTGCCGGCAAGCCGGGCAAGATCCTGGCGCTCGAAATGGGTGGCAACAACCCGATCGTCGTGTGGGACACGCCCGACATCGCGACCGCGGCGATCCTGGTCGTCCAGTCGGCGTTCCTGTCGGCGGGGCAGCGCTGTTCGAACGCGCGCCGCCTGATCGTCCGGGATAGCCTGTACGATCCGCTGATCACGCAGGTCGCCGAGCTCGCCGGACGGCTGATCGTCGATCATCCGCATGCCGATCCGGCGCCGTTCATGGGCCCGGTGGTCGATAACGAGACCGCCGAGGGGCTGATGGAGAGCTTTCTCATCCTGTTGTCGAACGGCGGCAAGGCGATCAGGCACATGACGCGCCCCGACGAGAACCTGCCGTTTTTGACGCCCGGCATCATCGACGTCACCGCGCTGCCCGAACGCCCCGATATCGAACTGTTCGGGCCGCTGCTCCAGGTCATCCGCGTGGCGAGTTTCGAGGAAGCGATCGCCGAGGCGAACAACACGCGCTTCGGCCTGTCGGCCGCCTTGGTCGGCGGCAGTCCCAAGCAATACGACCAGTTCTGGGCGAATATCCGCGCCGGCGTCGTCAACTGGAACCGGCCGACCAACGGCGCCTCGTCGGCCGCCCCGTTCGGCGGCCTCGGCCTGTCGGGCAACCACCGGCCGAGCGCTTATTATGCCGCCGATTATTGCGCCTTTCCCGTCGCGAGTTCGGAATCGGACGTGCTGCGCGCGTCGATCGGCGTCGGGCTGAAGCCGAGCGCGGCCGAATTGCGGGCGGCGGCGCAGGAATAATTGCCTCTCTCCCCGATGGGGAGAAGGTGCAGCCTAATCGTAGGTCACGCCGGCATAGCCGTCGTCGACGAGGTCGCTGAACTTGGTGATCTTGGGCTCGAACTTCATCTTCACCTTGCCGGTCGAGCCGTGGCGCTGCTTGGCGACGATCAGCTCGGCGAGGCCGTAGACGCGCTCCATCTCCATCGCCCAGGCTTCGTGATCGGCATGGACCTTGACGTCGTCGCCGTCGATCGGGCGCTTGGGTTCGCGCGCGGCGACGTAATAATCCTCGCGAAAGACGAACAGGACGATGTCGGCGTCCTGTTCGATCGAGCCCGATTCGCGCAGATCGGACAGCTGCGGGCGCTTGTCCTCGCGCTGCTCGACCGCGCGGCTGAGCTGCGACAGCGCCAGCACCGGCACGCCGAGTTCCTTTGCCAGCGTCTTCAATCCGCGCGAGATTTCGGAGATTTCGTTGACGCGGTTGTCGGTCGCCTTGCCGCTGCCCTGGAGCAGCTGGAGATAATCGACGACGACGAGGCCGATGTCGTGGCGCCGCTGCAGCCGCCGCGCGCGCGTGCGCAGCGCGGCGATCGTCAGGCCGGGCGTATCGTCGATCAGCAGCGGCAGCGTCTGGAGATCCTGGCTGGCGCGGCTCAACGACTGGAAATCGTCGCGGCTGATCTTGCCCATGCGCAGCGCCTCGCCCGATATGCCCGACTGTTCGGCGAGAATACGCGTCGCGAGCTGGTCGGCCGACATTTCGAGGCTGAAGAACGCGACCTTGGCGCCCATGTTCTTGCCCGGTTCGATGCCGTCGCTTTCGTCGCGCACCCAGCGCTGCGCGGCGTTGAAGGCGATGTTGGTGGCGAGCGCGGTCTTGCCCATGCCGGGGCGCCCGGCGAGGATGAGGAGGTCGGAGCCGTGCAGGCCGCCGATTTTCTGGTTGATGCTGGTCAGCCCGGTGGTGATGCCCGACAGGTGCCCGCCCGAGTTGAGCGCGCGTTCGGCGATCCGCACAGCCTCCGTCGTCGCCGCGGCGAAGGTCTTGACCGCGCCCAGTTCCATGTCGCCGCCCGAGACGCGGTAGAGCGCCGATTCGGCCTCCTCGATCTGCGCGCGCGGATCGACCGATTCGGAGGTGTCCATCGCGTCGTCGACGAGCTGCCGCCCGACCGAGACGAGCTCGCGCAGCAGCGCCAGATCGAAAATCTGCTGCGCGAAATCGCGCGCGCCGATCAGGCCCGCGCCCGACCCCGTCAGCTGCGCCAGATAGCCCGGCCCGCCGACCGCCTTCATCGCCTCGTCGTCGGAGAAGAACGGTTTGAGCGTCACCGGCGTGACCGTCATCGCGCGGTCGATCAGCGTCATCACCTGGGCGAAGATGCGCCCGTGCAGCGGCTCGTAGAAATGATCGGCGGACAGCGGGACCGGCAGGTCCTCGGCAACGCGATTGTCGATCAGGATGGCGCCCAGCAACGCCGCCTCCGCCTCGATATTGTGCGGCAGTTCGCGCACTTCGCCCGCGCTGCGCGAACGGTCGGAGGCAAGACGGACGATTTCGCTGGCGGCTTCGGTCATGCGCCATGCTATCGCGCCGAACCGGCCCGCGATGCAAGGGCGCGGAACGGATTATTCGTGGACGCACCTGTGGATAAGTTGCCAGCGCGCGCCGCGCCGCTTGCCCTCGGCGTGATCGCAAGGCATTTCAGGTTCATGGCAGCGGGCGAAGACAGCAATGCGGGGCGCCTGATCGCGATCGAGCTCGACGATGCATCGATCCTGCGCCGCAACGACGATATCGAGCGCGAACGCAAGGTCGCGATGTACGACCTGCTCGAGGCGAACAGCTTTATCCCGTGCCGCAGCGCCGCACGCGGCGCCCACGGCCCCTATCGCCTGGCGCTGTCGGTGCGCGAGGGACGGCTGACGATGGCCGTATCCGATGAACGCGGCGGCGCGTTGGAAACCGTCGTCCTGGGCCTCGCCAGCTTCCAGCGCACGATCCGCGACTATTTCGCGATTTGCGAAAGCTATTACCGTGCGATCGCGCAGGGCGGCGCCGCGGGGGTCGAGACGGTCGACATGGCGCGGCGCGCGATTCACGACGAGGCGGCGGACAGGCTGGTGACCCGGCTCGACGGCAAGATCGCGCTCGACCACGCGACCGCGCGGCGGCTGTTTACGCTTATCTCGGTCCTGCATATCCGCTAGGCGAGCGCCGAATAACCAGGGGGCGAAGACCGGGGCATGATCGTGAGGCGTTGGAAATCGTGGCTGGCGCTGTTCGTCGCGCTGGCGGCGCTGGCGGGCGGGGCCTGGGCCTTTGCCGCGCAGTGGCGGCCCGATCGCGCGCAATATCCATTGCAGGGCGTCACGCTGGGAGCGCAAAACGGCGCCGCCGCGATGGGGCGGCTGCACGCGGCGGGCGCCGATTTCGCCTATTTCGACGCCAGCGCCGGGGCCCAGGCGCACGACGCCCTGTTCGCCGGCAATCGCGCCCGCGCGCGCGCCGCCGGCTTGCGCTATGGCGCGGTCCATCATTACGACCTGTGCGCGATGGCGAGCGAACAGGCGGCCAATTTCGCACGCTATGTGCCGCGCGACCAGGGCATGCTGCCGCCGCTGCTGCGCCTCGAGTTCGGCGGCTGCGAACGACGCCCGACGCGCGCGCTGGTGCTGAGCGAGCTCACCACCTTCCTCGCCCAGGCCGAGCGCCATGCCGGGCTGCCGATGATGCTGATGCCGAGCGACGCGTTCGAGCGCGAATATCGCGTCACCGCTGCGTTCGAGCGCAGCGTCGGCGTGATCGGCAATTTCCGCCTGCCCGGCTATGCCGCGCGGCGCTGGTCGCTGTGGCAGGCGAACGACTGGGCGCGGATCGAGGGGGTGGATGGCGCCGTGCGCTGGAATGTGGTTTATCCAGCGCCATGACCGCCAACCATCCCGAACATCCCGCCGATCCGCAACCGAATCGCGACCGCCTGATCGCCGCCGCGCGCGCCGCCGCCGCCCATGCCCATGCCCCCTATTCGCGATTCGGCGTCGGCGCGGCGCTGTTGCTCGACGACGACAGCATCGTCACCGGCTGCAATTTCGAGAATGCGAGCTATGGCCTGACGCTGTGCGCCGAGACGGTCGCGCTCGCGAGCGCCAATGCCGCCGGACAGCTGCGCCGGGTGACCGAGATCGGCATCGTCGGCGGCGTCATCGTCGACGGCGCGATCGCCGGCGATGCGCCGGTGCGGCCGTGCGGGCGCTGCCGCCAGGTGATCAACGAGGCGGGCCAGTTGGCGAAGCGCGATATCGTCGTCCATTGTGCCTCGGCCGATGGCGGCACGATCGAGACGCACCGCCTGAGCGACCTCCTGCCCCTGCCCTTCGGCCCCGCCGACCTCGGCATGGCCTGACCCGGAGACCGACCCCGACATGAGCATCCTTTCCGACATCTGGATCCGCGAACAGGCGACGCAGCACGGCATGATCGAGCCGTTCGAGGAGGCGCAGCGGCGCGACGGCTGCATCAGCTACGGCCTGTCGTCGTACGGCTATGACGCGCGCGTCGCGCCCGAATTCAAGATTTTCACCAATGTCGATTCGAGCATCGTCGATCCCAAGGATTTCGACCCGAAGAATTTCGTCGATCGCGAAACCGACTGCTGCATCATCCCGCCCAACAGCTTCGCGCTCGCGCGGACGGTCGAATATTTCCGCGTGCCGCGCGACGTGCTCGTCATCTGCCTCGGCAAGTCGACCTATGCGCGTTGCGGGATCATCGTCAACGTGACGCCGCTCGAGCCCGGCTGGGAGGGGCATGTGACGCTCGAATTTTCCAACACGACGCCGCTGCCCGCCAAAATCTATGCCAATGAGGGCGCGTGCCAGTTCCTGTTCCTCAAGGGCAACGAACCGTGCGAGACGAGCTATGCCGACCGCGCGGGCAAATATATGGGGCAGCGCGGCGTGACGCTCCCCAGGCTCTAGCCTCGCCCGAAACGCAACGAATCGGCGATCGGGACGTTACGCAGTTGAAACCAATATCGGATCGTCAGGGAGAACCGTCATGGCTGCACTTGCAACACCGTTCGCTTTCATTGGCCGGATCGGCCTGTCGCTGATCTTCATCCTCGCCGGCATCGGCAAATTGATGAACCCGGGATCGACCAGCGAGATGATCGCCAACAACCCCTATCTGTCGTCGATGGGCTTTTTGCCGATGGGATGGGGCGTCGGCCTGTTCGAACTGATCGCCGGCATCTTCATCCTGGTCGGATTCCTGACCCGGCTGACCAGCCTGGTGCTCGCCGCCTTCTGCATCCTGACCGCGCTGTTCTTCCACAACCAGCTCGGCGACCAGCTGCAGCAGGCGATGTTCCTCAAGAATATCGCGATCGCGGGCGGCTTCCTGGTGCTGTTCGCTTACGGCAACACGCGCGCCAGCCTCGATTCCTATCGCGCCGCGCGGCGCGACGCGGACAAGACGGTGGTGCGCGAACGCGTCGTCCATGACGAGGCGCTCGATGGCGAGGATATCGTCGTGACCGATCGCACGACGACGCGTCGGGACTGACCGCACGCTTGATTGCGAACGCCCCCGCCCCATATCGGGGGCGCTTCCAACTGGATTCAGGATTCGATGATCGCGAGACTCTTCAAGTCGGCCCGAACGCCTGCGCGTGCGCCCGCCAGCGTGCCTGCGGGGCGGCGCGTCTATGCCATCGGCGATATCCATGGGCGCCACGACCTGCTGATCGACCTGCTCGGCCAGATCGAAGACGACGATCGCAGCCGCGGCGCGGCAGAGACGACGCTCATCTTTCTCGGCGATCTGATCGACCGCGGCCCCGACAGCCGCAAGGTGATCGAAACCGTGATGGCGCTGAGCGACAGCGAAATGGACGTCCGCATCATCGCCGGCAACCATGAGGAAGTGTTCGTGCAGGCGGCGTCGGGCGACGCCAAGGCGGCGAAATTCTTTACCCGCATCGGCGGGCGCGAGACGATCCTGAGCTATCCGATCGACGAGGCCGACTATCTCGCGCTCGAATATGACCAGCTTGCCGAGCGTCTGCTGACGCTGATCCCGCGCGACCATGTCGACTTCGTCGCCGGGTTCGACGATGCGATCACGATCGGCGACTATCTGTTCGTCCATGCCGGAATCATGCCCGGTCGCCCGCTCGACCGCCAGCGCACCGAGGACACGCGCTGGATCCGCGACCGCTTTCTCGACGACGAGCGCGATCACGGCAAGGTCGTCGTCCATGGCCACACGATCTCGGACGACGTCGAAGAGTTCGACAACCGGATCGGCATCGATACCGGCGCCTATTGCAACGGGCGCCTGACCGCGATCGGGCTCGAAGCCAGCAAACGCTGGTTCCTGTGCGCCGAGGGCGAGGTCCACGAGGAATGGCGCAATCCGGGGACGCGCGGATAAGATCTCCGGATCAGGCGGGGCGGCCGGGCTGTCCTGCCTGCTACCTCAGGGCAGGACGATCCGTGCTTCGAGACCGCCGTCGGCGGCGTTGGCGAGGACCAGCCGGCCGCCCTCGTGCGCGACGATGGCCCGCGCGATGGCGAGCCCCAGGCCCGCGCCGCCGGTATCGCGATTGCGCGAGCTTTCGTCGCGCGCGAACGGCTCCATCAGTTCGGCGATGCGATCGGCGGCGATGCCCGGCCCATCGTCGCGCACGACGATGGCAATGCCCGCGCCGTCCGCTTCCACCGACAGTCGCGCGCGCGTCCCGTATTTGAGCGCATTGTCGACGAGGTTGCGGATCGCCCGGCGGAGAAGGTCGGCGCGGATCGTCCGCACCGCGCCCTCGCCACCGGCCATGCCGACGTCGCGGCCCATGTCGCGATAATCCTCGACCAGCGCATCGACCAGCGAGACCATGTCGGTCTTGGCAGGCGTTTCCTGCGATCGGCCGACGCGCGCGAGCGACAGGATATCGTCGAGCATCACCGTGATCGCTTCGATACTGGCGATCATGCGGTCGCGCAGGACATCGTCGCCGACGCTTTCGACGCGGACGCGCAGGCTGGCGAGCGGGGTGCGCAAATCGTGACCGATCGCGCCGAGCATGCGGTCCTTGTCCGACAGCATCGCCGCGATCTTCGCGCGCATGTCGTTGAACCCGCCGATGAGGTCGCGAATGTCGCCGGGGCCGCTGGCGACGACGGGGACCGGATGGGCCAGGCCGACCGGTTCGGCGACCGCGCCCGACAACCGCTTGAGCGGGCGCGACACGCGCCAGCCGATCCACAGGATCGGACCGAGCAAGAGCAGATAGAGGAGCAGCGTCTGGACCGCGAGCAGGCCAGGAATCAGCCAGCGTTGCGACGGCGCGCCGCCGCGCACGACGATCCAGCGCCCGTCGGGCGTGCGCGCGCCGATCACGGTCAGGCGCAGCGGGCGGGCGCCCGGGTCAGCGGCCGGCGCGGCGCGCTCGACGGTGATCGAGCGGACTTCGTCGAACCGATAGGGCGAGGTCGCGAGAATTTCGCCGATGCGGTCGGACAGTTCGGGCCAGCCATCGACCGCGAGATTTGCCGGCGCGCGGTTCTCGACGGTCACCCGCAGCCAGGCGCGGCCCCCGGCCCGGTGCATGGCGGCGTCGGGACGATGGCGATACGCGCGTGCCGGGCGCCCGTCGCGGACGGAACCGTTCGGTCGCTCGATGCCGCGATCGGCGGCGCCGATGATGCGCGCCGCCGCGATGCCCGACAGCTGCGACAGCCGTTCGCGCTCGCTGGCGTTGACCAGCAGGTACATGCCGATCGCCTGCGCGACGAACAGGGCCAGGGCGGTGACCAGTACGAGCTGGCCGACGACGCCGCGCGGCCACAGGCGACCCGTGCGCATCAGCGCCGCCCCTCGATCCGCATCACCGGCGGCGCCAGCATATAGCCGCCGCCCCATACGGTCTTGATGACCTGCGGATCGCGCGGATCGACCTCGATCTTCTTGCGCAGCCGGCTGATGCGGTTGTCGATGGCGCGGTCGAACGCCTCGCCGTCCTCACCGCCCGTCAGGTCGAGCAGCCGGTCGCGGCTCATCACCTGGCGCGGATGACGGACGAACACCTGGAGCAGCTCGAACTCGGCGCTCGACAGCGACACGCTGACGCCGTTTTTGCCGACCAGCGCGCGTTCGCCGGGCCTGAGCACCCATTCGCCGAACGCATAGCCGCCGCTCCCGTCGGCCGCGACCTTGCCGCCGCGCGCGATGCGCCGCATGACGACGCCGATCCGCGCGGAGAGCTCGCGCGGGCTGAACGGCTTGGTGACATAGTCGTCGGCACCGAGTTCGAGCCCGACGACGCGGTCGGCCTCTTCGGTTCGAGCGGTCAGCAGGATGACGGGGATGTCGAGATGGCCCTGGATGTGGCGGGTCAGGCTGAGCCCGTCCTCGCCCGGCATCATGATATCGCAAATCGCGATGTCGAAGCCGAGCGCGGCAAGCAATGTGCGCGCCTCGGTCGCGTCGGCGGCGGCGCTGACGGCAAAGCCGCGCGCGCCGAGATAGTCGGTCAGCGGTTCGCGGATCGAACGCTCGTCCTCGACCAGGAGGACGCGGATCGGGGCATCATTGGCGGTCATGGTGTCAAATCCGTCAGCTGGGACGCCCTGCCCTGGCGCATGAACAGGTCGGCGGCGGCAACCCGACCGGGCCGCCGCCGCCCTCCGTTATGGCCGGTCGCTGAAAGGGGGACAAGCGACCGGCCAACGGCTGTGGCGTCAGTCCGCCTGCGGTTTGCGCTCGGCCTTGTGCGCCGCGTGCATCGCCTGCATTTCCTGCTTGGTCGCGACACCGTTGCGGTCGGCATCGATCATGTCGAAATGCTTGGCCGCGGCGGCGCGCGCCTCGGCGAGCGTGATCGCCTGGTCGCCGTTGCTGTCAGCCTGGCGCAGCATGCCCATCGCCATGCCGCCACGCTTGCCGCGATGCATCCGGTGGCCGCTGCGACGTTCACCGTCCCGGGCGCCGGCTTCGGCTCCGCGTTCGGCGCGACGCTCTTTCATCTCGGCCATGCGCGCGGCGCGCTTGGCAGCGCGTTCGGCGCCGGCGGCATCATATTCCGCCTTGCTGACGCTGCCGTCGTTATCGGCGTCGAGCCGATCCCACATCTTGGCCTTCATCGCCGCGCGGCGAGCTTCACGGTCGGCCTTGTCGAGCTTTCCGTCCTGGTTGACGTCGTCGCGCGCGAACATCGCATCGACGCCGGCGAGCATTTCGGCGCGGGTGATCTGGCCGTCGCCATTGCTGTCGATCTTCGCCATATGGCCGCGTTCGCCGCCAGCCTGGCGATCCTGCGCAACGGCGACGCCGGCGCTGGCGATCAGCGTCGCTGCGCCCAGTCCGAGTACAATCTTGTTCATCTTCGATCTCCTTGTCGCAAGCGATCGATCCCTTGCGGCCGATCGCTCAATGTCGCCGTTATGCAGTCGTCGTATCGCAGCACTATGCCACAAGCCGGCTAAATTGTCGCAACTTGTCGCGGGATCGTCGGGCGGTTCATCCGCCAGCAGCCTATCGCCTGTCGACCACGACCGTGCGCCAGGCGCACATGCGGGGACCACTAAGGGGGAATGTGGCTGGAGCGGGTAGCGGGAATCGAACCCGCCTAGCTAGCTTGGAAGGCTAGTGCATTACCACTATGCTATACCCGCCCGCATCGAAGCGGCGTCCGATTGCCACGGGACCCCGCGCAAATCAAGCGCCGTGATCGCGCGGCCGCTTGAGAACGAAGCGCGAACGTGGTAGTGCGAGCGACGATGGACGACGACCGGCAGCGCAAGATCATCCATGTCGACATGGACGCGTTTTTCGCCAGCGTCGAACAGCGCGACGACCCCGCGCTGCGCGGCAAGCCGGTCGCGGTCGGCGGGTCGAAGGCGCGCGGCGTCGTCGCCGCGGCCAGCTACGAGGCGCGCACATTCGGCGTGCGGTCGGCGATGCCGTCGGTGACGGCGCTGCGCAAATGTCCCGACCTCATTTTCGTGCGCGGGCGCTTCGATGCCTATCGCGAGGTGTCGGCGCAGATCCGCGCGATCTTTGCCGATTATGCCGACGAGGTCGAACCGCTGAGCCTCGACGAGGCGTATCTCGACGTCACCTCGGACAAGGCCGGAATCGGCACCGCGACCGCGATCGCCGAGGCGATCCGCG
>JAACTG010000036.1 GCA_009993585.1 Sphingomonadales bacterium | reverse complement strand
CGCGCTGATCGCCGACGCCGATGTCGCGGGCGGCGCGCATCCCGCGATCTGGGCGCCGTTCATCCTGATCGGCGACTGAAGCGCGCGCAAAAGCGGCACCGCCCGGTCGCCCGGACGGTGCCAAGTCGGCAGCGGTCGAAGGTTTGGGAGGGCCCGGGTTATTCCAGGTCTTCGACCGACACCCACCCCTGGGTACCGTAGCTGTCCTTGACCTCGACGAAGAGGCCGTCGCGCTTGCCCGTCGGGATCAGCTTGGTGCCCTTGCGGACGTCGCGCACCCGGGCGGCGCCGGTCGCGCCCGAGGCCATCAGCCCGGTATCGACGGCAACGGTATATTCGGTCGAGACCTGCGCCGTCGGCGCGCCCGCCGCCGCCTGCTGCGCCACCGCGAGCGCGCCCGCCTGCGCGACCAGCGCATTGTACGCTTCGACGAAGGCGCTGGTCACCATCTGGCCGTCCTTCGACGTGGCATAGCCGCCCATCGCGCCTTGCGCCGTGGCGACCCATTCGGACGCGCCCATGATCTTCATGATCGATTTCTGGCTCTGGCCGGTGCCCGCGATCAGCGTCTGGCCGTTGGCCGGGCTAACGAGCCGCAACCCCGCGCTGATCGTTTTCTTCTTGCCGCCGAGACCGCCGAAGGCGCCGAGCAGCGAGCCTGCGAAGGGCACCTTGCTGGCGATCTGGCCGAGCGCGCCCGTACGCAGCAGGCCTTCGGTGACGACGCCCTTGGCGACATTGATCGACTGATCGATTTCTTCCTGCGAGCCGGCCACCGCGCTGATCAGGTAATCGGCGGGCTTGCCGGGGTCGGTCTGCAGCGTGAAGCAGCCCGATTCGGTGACCATCGCGCCGATCATGCCGCGCGGGCTCGACAGGCCGAATTTCGACCAGCCCTGCGCGTCGCCATCGGTGATCGCGACGGTCCCGTGCGATGTTTCGCACTTGGTGATCTTGACCTCTTCCTTGTCCTTGGCCAGCGCCGGCGTCGCCGTGGCGGCGACGAGTGCGAGCGCGCCTGCGGCGAGGCCGCTGCGGATTGCGAGTGTCGGTGTCATGTCATTCTCCCCGTGATGATCCCGCTTCGATTGGCCAAGGCTAAGCGCGGGAGAGGCGCGGCACCATTTACAAATGCTGTTAGCATTGGGGGGAGGCGTGGGGGTGGGGAGCCGCCGGAAACGTCGCGGTGGCCGTCGCCGCACGATCGACAGAAAAAGGGCGGCCCGTTGCGGGGCCGCCCTGATTTCTCAGCCTTGCGTCGCGATCAGAACTTGAACGAGATCGACCCGCGATAGCTCTGGTAGCTGACGTCCGACCGGGCGATGGTCGTTTCGGCCGAGAGACCGACCGAGACGCGCCCGCTGGTGCTGATGCCGACGCCGATTTCGCCCCAGTCCTGATCGTCGCCGGGAAGCGCGAAGGCCGCATTGGGACCGACGCCGCCGACGAAATTGGCACCGAAGCTGTTGGGCTTGTCCTTGAAATCGTGGACGAAGGTGCCCGAGACGTAAGGCTTCACATCGCCCTTGCCTTCGAGGCGGAGGCCGGCGCGGGCCTGCAGGCTTTCATAATCGTCGAGCTGGTACTGCAGCGCCGGACCGCCGCCGCGTTCGGCGACGCGGTCGAACTTGATGTTGGCATAGCGGACGGCCAGCCGCGGCGTGACCGCGAAGCCTGAACCGGCGGCAATCTCCTTGCTGAGGCCGGCTTCGCCCTGCAGCGTGAACGGCCTGTTGTCCGCCTCGAGATTGTACGTCGTCGCGCCGAGCGCAATCGTGCGCGCGGTCGAGATATCGTACATGCCGCCGCTGATCATCGCGTCGAGGGTGATGCCGCTGGCGAAGCGGTTCGCACCGTAGAAGCTCAGCTGGTAAAGGTCGCCCTCGATCGACCGGGTCGGATCGCCCGGCTTGCCCTTCATGTGGGAATAACCGAACGACACGCCGGCGAAACCGTCGCCGATGAACGCCTTTTCGAGTCCGGCGGCGAAGAAGTAGCCGTCGAATTCGTCGCCGGCATAGGGTACCGCGGTCGGTGCGCCGTCGCTTTCGCCGTCAATGTAGCCGCCAGCGAAAAACGCGCTCATGTCTTCGGGCAAGGCGTCTTCCACCGTGCGGTCAGCAGCGCCCGCTGCGGCGACATCGGCCGCCGACATCAGCGCGCTGCTCGACATCGCTCCCAGAGCGCCGCCGGGGGCGCCATAGAACGCCACCGTGCCGCCCTGCGAGCCGTCGCCGACATTGGCGAGGCGATCGCGCAACAGCCGCGAGTTGGCCTCCATCGCGGCGGTGCCCATCGCCTGCACGACCGGCTGGGCGCGCGGGGCAAAGCTTTCGAGCGCGGCCTGGATCGCTTCGGCCGACAACACGTCGAGCGGGCCGTAAAGGTCGCTGAACTGGTCGTAGAGGACGCGGTTCTGGTCGAGGAGCTGCGCGAACGCCGCCTGGTTGGGCGAGTTGGCGTCGATGACGTCGGCATAAAGCCCCGCCTCGATCTCCACCAGCACCGCATTGGGCGTGTAGGTGAGCGTCGGCGTCAGGATCGCGCTGAGCGATGCCGGTTCGTCGAATTCACCTTCGACGCCGCCTTCGGCCTGAAGGATCGTGTAGGTGTAGCCGTCGCGGATCAGGGCGCCACCGGCAGGCGAGAAGTAGACGAGACCGCCGATGCTGGCGATGCCATCGACATCTTCGGTCGCGTAGACGTCGATCAGGTCGGACACGCCGTCGCCGCCGAGATTGACCATATAGACGTTGCCCGAGGCGAGAATGACGTTGCCGTTGAAGGTCAGCGTCCCCGTCGTCGTCATGCCGCCCGGCGCGATCACGCCGGCCATGCTGGTGAAATAGGGCGCGTTGATGGTGCCGCTGCCCTGCAGGCCGCCGCTCATCAGGAAGTAATCGCCGACGCTGGTCAGCGACCCGTTGACGCGCATCATGCCGCTATACTGGGTAACGTCGATCAGGCTGGTCAGCGAACCGTCAGCCGTAATGTCGAGCCCCGCGCCGATGCCCGCCAGCGTCAGGCGATCGATGGTGACGTCGCTCGAAAGCCTCGTCGTGCCGTTGGCACTGAGCGTGACGTCATAGTAACGCGGCGCCACGCCGTTGGCAGGATCGCCGTCGCTGTTGTTCGGCACGAAGTTGGTCGCGCCGGGCAGGCCGTTTGCGGCGGTCGGCGTCGGGAGAGCCAGCTGCTCGACGGTGCCGGTCGTGATGATGCCGCCGGTGGCGGCGCTGTCGGCCGCGCCGAGCGTGAACGCATCGAGCGCATCGACCGAGGCGAAGCCCTTGCCGTTGCCGACCGTGCCGATCGGACCGCTGCCGACCGTCAAGTCGCCGGTCGCCATGTCCTGGCATTCGCTATAGGTCCGCGTCTGGTAGCACGCCTGGCCGAACTTGCTGTCGTCGTCGGGGTTGTTGCCGATGCCGGGTTCGGTCGGAATGCCGTTCACCAGATCGCCGGCGCCGTTGAGGACCATGTAGTTGGGATCGAGCGTGTTGACCCAGTGCGTGCCGTCTTCCCAGTCGCCGTCGCCTGCGAGGGCTGCAACGTATTTGTAGGGGTTGTTGGCGACGATCCAGTCCCAATAGAGATAGAGCGGCTGGTAGAAGCTCGCGGTGCCGTAGCCGTTGGCCGGCTGGCCCGCGAAGAAGCGCGTATAGCCGCCCGACAGGACGCCGATGACGACGGGAATGTCGTAGGTGTCGTCGAGCACCAGCGGGCCGCCCGAATCGCCGCTTGCGGTAATGCCTTCATTGGCCACCGCATTGTCGCGCCAGGCGTTGAAGTCATAGGGGCTGGCGGCAGCGGTGCCGCGGCGTGGATCGTCGAAATCGATCCAGTAGAGGTTCTGGTAGAGGCCGTTGGGCGAACCGAACAGGAAGGTTTCGAAATCGTCGAGGCTGGCGAGCGCGCCGAGCGTGTTTTCGGCGATATGGCGGCGATAGTCGATGCCGCCGTTCGAACCCGTCGTGCCGGTGCCGTTGTTGCCGTAACCGATCAGCTTGACGTGATAGCCGGTCCCGTCCTTGTCGATCGCGCCCGGATCGGGCAGCGCCGAGAACATCAGCGCCCATGTCGGAATGTCCGACGCGGGCGTATCGAGCGACGCCATCGCGATGTCGCTATAGAGGAACGAGTTCGCATCGGGCTCGAGCGAGCCCGGGTGGTAGGTAACGAAGTTCGAGTTGTAGAAAGCGTTGGCGGTATCGGTCTGATACTGGTTGGGGCCCGCGAAATACCAGTTGATCAGGCCCGGAATGTTGTTGTTGGCGAAACCGAAGCCGATCGGCGTGCCGCCATTGGCCACGCCGTAATCCTCGGGCGCTTCGTCGTTGACGCAGTGCGCCGCGAAGATGACGGTGCGCGGGTTGATGAGCGTCGCGGTGCACAGGCCGAGGAAGCCGCCGCCCGCGTCGATGATCATCTGGCCGACGCCGTTGACATATTCGGGATCGCGGTTGGTGATGGGCGTGCCCGGGGCGGCGATCACGATCTGCGGATCGGGCGCGACCGGCGCCAGCGTCTGCTGGCCGTAGTCGATATAGCTGGCGGTATCGTCGCCCTGCGCTTCGAGATAATCGTTGGTCGGCGGACCGATCAGGTCGGCGCCCACATTCGCGCCGCTGCCCTGCGCCTCGAGGAAATCGCCGACCGGGCCGGTTACGCCGACATCCTGCGCCTGCGCGGTCGAAGCCGCCATCATCGCGATTGCTGCAGCCGAGCCGAGCAACACCAGCCGACGCTTTGCGACCGACGAATTATTCTGGAAACTGTTCATGCTAACCCCCTGAGTGAAAGCCCCGGAAAAGCGGACGAACTTCCCCTCCCCAGGGCAGCGACCGCGATTCGTTGCTTCATTTCTTGCCAAATTTACCAAAACATTGCTACCTTCAATATCCGCTGATCGCGGTTCGTCAAGCGCCGAGAGGCAGTTTTTTTCTTACCGATGCAAAGGCTTGTCCAAATTGCCGGGATGGTACAGCAGCTTTACAGGGGACCGCATGCGACGAACCTGCCAGTCGATCGCGATCGCCGCTCTGCTGGCCGGATGCACCGCAGCAACCGCGCCCGATGCCGCGACCGCGCAGGATGAGGGCATCGAGATGCGATCCAAAGACGCGCCGCCTGCCACCGCCGGACCATCGGACGACGTCGCCAACGCGACCGACCTTTTCGCCAGGCGATGGCGGCTGGTGGCGATCGCGGGGCATGCGATCGCCGCCGCCGATCCAGCGTCCCGCCAGGCCGTTGCCTTTTCGCCCGCCGCCGGCGGCGCGCGGTTGAGCGGGCGCATCGGCTGCAACCGCGTAAGCGCGGCGGCGACGATGACGGGCAGCGCGATTCGGTTCGGGCCGGTCGCGGCAACCAAGATGGCCTGCGTATCCGCCGACGACCTGCGCGCCGCCGCCGCCGGAGTGCCGACGCTGCCGAACACGCTGGAGGCCGATTTCGCCGCCGCCTTGCAGCGCACGGCGCGCTATTCGATTGTCGATGGGACATTGCGGCTGCAGGCCGACGACGGCAGCGAACTCGTCCGGTTCGTCGCGGCCGACCGCTAGCGGGCGTCGCTGTCAGCCGAGCCGTTTAGCCTCGGCGCGGCCGGCGTGGAGCAGCGGTTCGGTATAGCCGTTGGGACTGTCGAGCCCGTGATAGACGAGGTCGCGGCAGGTCCGCAGCGCGATGCCGGGCGCGGCGAGCAGCGAGCGATAGCCGGGCGCGCCCGCGTTCTGCGCATCGACGCGGCGCGCCATGCGGGTCAGCGCCGCCTCGACATCGTCGCTGGAGACGACGCCGTGGAGCAGCCAGTTGGCGATATGCTGCGACGAGATGCGCAGCGTCGCGCGATCCTCCATCAGGCCGATATCGGCCAGGTCGGGGACCTTCGAACAGCCGACCCCCTGGTCGATCCAGCGCACGACATAGCCGAGCATCGACTGGACGTTGGTGTCGAGTTCGTCGGCGATCTCGGCCGCGCTCCAGTCCGCCGCCGGCGCGAGCGGGATCGTCAGCAGCGCCGCCAGCGACGGCATCGCCGCCCCTGCCCGCGCGGCATGGCCGGCGAAGACGTCGGTCGCGTGATAATGCAGCGCGTGGAGCGTCGCCGCGGTCGGCGACGGCACCCAGGCGGTGGTCGCGCCGCTTTTGGGGTGCGCCGACTTGGTCGCGAGCATCGCCGCCATCTCGTCGGGCTGCGCCCACATGCCCTTGCCGATCTGCGCGCGTCCCGAAAAGCCGCAGGCGAGCGCGATCGCGACGTTGCGATCCTCATAGGCGCCATACCATCGGGCGCGTTTCATCGCGCCCTTGCGGACCATCGGCCCCGCGTGCATCGCGCTGTGGATCTCATCCCCCGTGCGGTCGAGAAAACCGGTGTTGACGAAGACGATGCGGCGTTTGAGCGCGTGGATCGTCGCGGCGAGATTGGCCGAGGTGCGGCGCTCCTCGTCCATCAGGCCGAGCTTGATCGTGTCGGCGGGAAGGTCGAGCATCGCCTCGACGTCGCCGAACAGCCGCGCGGTGAACGCCGCTTCGGCGGGGCCGTGAAGCTTTGGCTTGACGATATAGATCGCGCCGGCGCGGCTGAGGCGATCGGCGCGGGCGCGGCGCCGGTCGTGGAGCGCGATCGTAGCCGTCATGATCGCGTCGACGAGCCCTTCATACGCCTCCTCGCCGGTCGCCAGCCGGATCGCGGGGGTCGTCATCAGATGGCCGACATTGCGGACGAACATCAGCGCGCGGCCCGACAGCGCGAAGCGCGTGCCGTCGGGGGCGACATAGACGCGGTCGGGGGCGAGGCGGCGCTCGTGGCCGGTCCCGTTCTTGTCGAAGCGCGCGGTCAGCGTGCCGCGCACCAGGCCGAGCCAGTTGCGATAGCCCGCGACCTTGTCGGCGGCATCGACCGCGGCGACCGAATCCTCGAGATCGGCGATCGCGGTGACGGCCGATTCGAGCACGATGTCGGCGATCCCGGCGGGGTCGTCGCGGCCGATCGGATCGGCGCGGTCGACGACGATCTCGATATGCAGGCCGTGGTGGCGCAGCAGGATATTGTCGCCGGCGCGGCCGACGAGCGCGGCGGGATCGGCCAGCTCCGGATCGCCACCCGCCCAGTCGGCCCAGCTGCCCGCGGCGAGCGGGACGGCGTCGTCGAGCATCGCCTTTGCATAAGCGACGACCTGCGCGCCGCGCCGCGCGTCATAGCCGCCGTGCGGCGCCGGTCCGGCGATCGCGTCGGTGCCGTAGAGCGCGTCGTAGAGGCTGCCCCAGCGCGCATTGGCGGCGTTGAGCAGGAAGCGCGCGTTGAGCATCGGCACGACGAGCTGCGGCGCCGCGATCGTCGCGATCTCGGCATCGACGTCGCGCGTTTCAATTTCGAACGGACCGGGTTCGGCTTCGAGATAGCCGATATCGCCGAGGAAGGCGCGATATTCTGGGGTATCGCTGGGTTCGCCGCGATGCGCGCGGTGCCAGTCGTCGAGCTTGCGCTGGAGCGTATCGCGGCGGGCGAGCAGCGCGCGATTGGCGCCGCCGAGCCGCGTCAGGATGTCGGCGGTGCCGCGCCAGAACGCCTCGGCATCGAGGTCGAGGTCGGGCAGCACCTCGTCCTCGACGAAGGCGGCGAGCTCGGCGGCGACGGCGAGGCCGGCGCGGGTCGCATCGGTCATGCCGCCGTTCAGTCGGCGAGCCGGCCGAGACGATGGTAGAGATGGCTGGCGCGGCCGTCGCGCGCGCCCTCGTCGCCGTGTTTCAGGTAACAGGCGAGCGCGTCGCGGATGAGCGCGAAGTCGGCGGTCGAGAACACCGCGCGCGGGCGATTCTCGTTCTGGATATCCATTTGCGTCAGGCTGGTCATGATGCTCTCCTTGGGATTGGCGATCGCGTTCAATGGGCGGCGGCGGCTTCGAACTGGTCGGCCTCGGTCGATCCGGCAAGCGCGGTGGTCGACGCCTCGCCGCGCGCGACCGCCTGGGCGACGCGGTCGAAATAGCCGGTGCCGACCTCGCGCTGGTGACGCGTCGCGGTATAGCCCGCCGCCTCGCTGGCGAATTCGGCCTGCTGCAGCTGCGAATAGGCAGCCATGCCGCTGTCGCGATAGCCGCTGGCGAGCTCGAACATCGCATGGTTGAGGCTGTGGAAGCCTGCCAGCGTGACGAACTGGAACTTGTAGCCCATCGCGCCCAGCTCGCGCTGGAATTTCGCGATCGTCGGCTTGTCGAGCCGGGCCTCCCAGTTGAAGCTGGGCGAACAGTTGTACGCCAACATCTTGCCGGGATATTTGGCCTGGATCGCTTCGGCGAAGCGCCGCGCATCGGCGAGGTTGGGATTGCTCGTTTCCCACCACAGCAGGTCGGCGTGCGGCGCGAAGGCGAGGCCGCGCTTGATGCAGTGATCGATGCCGGTGCCTTCGCGCAAGCGGAAAAATCCTTCGGGGGTGCGTTCGCCGGTGAGGAATTCATGGTCGCGCTCGTCGACGTCGGAGGTGATGAGTTTCGCGCTTTCGGCGTCGGTGCGCGCAACGAGCAGCGTCGGCACGCCGCAGACGTCGGCGGCGAGCCGCGCGGCGTCGAGATTGCGGATGTGCGCGGCGGTCGGGATCAGCACCTTGCCGCCCAGATGGCCGCATTTCTTTTCCGACGCGAGCTGGTCCTCGAAATGGACGCCCGCCGCGCCCGCCTCGATATAGGCCTTCATGATCTCGAAACAGTTGAGCGGCCCGCCGAAGCCGGCCTCGGCATCGGCGACGATCGGCGCGAACCAGTCGCGGCCACCCTGATCGTTTTGGGCCGCGCCTTCGAGATGCTCGATCTGGTCGGCGCGTTGCAGCGTCCGGTTGATCCGGCGGCACAGTTCGGGCCCTGCATTGGCGGGATAGAGCGACTGGTCGGGATACATCGCGCCGGCGGTGTTGGCGTCGGCGGCGACCTGCCAGCCCGACAGATAGATCGCCTTGAGCCCCGCGCGGACCTGTTGCATCGCCTGGTTGCCCGTCATCGCGCCGAGCGCGTGGACATAGTCCTCGCTCTTGAGCAGCTCCCACAGCTTGAGCGCACCGCGCCGCGCGAGGCTGTGCTCGATCGCCAGCGACCCGCGCAACGCGCGAACCTCGGCGGGACCATAAGGACGCTCGATGCCGTCGAAACGGTCGGCGGGGGCGGCGACGAGATCGCTGAAGTCGGACATGAGAGGCTCCAAAGATTGACAACCGACTCGGGCAATCGAGCGGGTCTTGCCCCTCTCGATGCTGAAAGTGAGCGACGACGTCGAGGCTGGGGCGACGGTATTTCGTGTCATAGCGTGTAATAGCTTGATCGATAGATTGTCGTTTTGTAACGATCTGACAATGGCAGAGGACAGGCTTTTCGCCGGGCACCAGTTGCGGCGGCTGCGCATGCAGCACGGCTTGAGCCAGGTCGCGCTCGCCGAAATCCTCGATATCTCGCCGAGTTATGTGACGCTGCTCGAGCGCAACCAGCGACCGCTCAGCGCGACGGTGCTGTTGCGCCTCGCCGACCGGCTCGATTTCGATCCGCGCACGCTCAATGCCGACCAGCCCGCCGGCGGCGCCGAGATGCTGGCGCGGCGAATCGCCGATCCGCTGTTCGCCGAGCTCGGCATCGATCGCGCCGAACTGGTCGAATGGCTCGCCGCCGCGCCGCGCACCGCCGAGGCGTTCGCGCGGCTTTACGATCGCGCCGATAGCGGCGGGGGCGGCGACGAGGCCGGCGATACGGCGACGCTGGTGCGGCGAGAGATCGAGCGCTGGCGCAACCATTTCGCCGATCTCGACGCGCTCGCCGAAACGATCGCCGAGGAATTGCGGCTGGTCGGCAACGATCTTTACGGCGCGATCGCCGACCGGCTGCGCAGCCGGCACCGGCTGACGGTGCGACGGCTGCCCGCCGCCGTGCTCGGCGCCACGCTGCGCCGGATCGACCTTCATGCGCGCCAGCTGCAATTGTCCGAAAGCCTGGGCCATGCCTCGCGCACCTTCCAGGCGGCGATCCAGCTCGGCCTGGTCGAGGCGAGCGGCGAAATCGACGCGCTGGCGCGCGGCGCCAAGTTCGTCGACGGCGGTGCCGAGGCGCTCTATCGCCGCCACCTCGCCGCCTATTTCGCCGCCGCGCTGATGATGCCCTATGCCCGCTTCCTGCGCGCTTGCGACGACAGCGGCTACGATATCGAGATCCTCGAACGGCGCTTCGACGCCAGTTTCGAAATGGTCGCGCACCGGCTAACGACGTTGCAGCGCGTCGGCGCGAGCGGGGTGCCGTTCTTCATGGTCCGCATCGACCGCGCCGGGCAGTTTTCCAAACGCTATGCCGGGGCATCGGCGTCGCCGCTCGCCCGCCACGAGAGCCGCTGCGCGCTGTGGGCGGTGCCGCGCGCCTTTGCCGAGCCGGGGCGGATCGTGCGCCAGCTCGCCGAGCTCGAGGACGGATCGCGCTGGTTGACGATCGCGCGCAGCGCAATCTCTCCCTATGCCGGGCCCGAGGGGATCCGCGCCGAATTCGCCATCGGGCTGGGCGTCGCGGCGGACCACGCGCAGGCGCTGGTCTATGCGCGCGGGGTCGATCTCGCCGGGCCGGCGGTGCCGATCGGACTCGGCTGCCGCCGCTGCTATCGCGCGCAATGCCCGCAGCGCGCGGTGCTCCCGAGCGACCGCGCCGCGACCGACACGGTTCGCGAACGGACGATCGCGCCGCTGACGCTGGCAGGCGACTGAGACGGATCGACAGGGCGGCAGCGGAAGAAGGGTGGTGCGCCCGTCGTGGTAAAGATGGGCACTCAAAGGAATGGGAATTTCGTGTCTCGTTATGAGAGGGTCGGCTTTGCGCCCAAATGCTGCCCTCCGACAGTTGCTCCATCGTTGCCCGACAGCTGCCATCAAACACAGTAACGGTCTTCGCACTTGCTGCATTGTTAGATGGACGTTATGTGCTCGGTCATCCATCGGACCCGGCGAGCCGGGTGGCTCGGCTCGGCGCCTATCCCCGGGACAACCTTCCATACCGATTTTCCCCGCCGCACATCTATGAGCGCATCGCGCGCAGCCTCGGTGCGTCGCCGGTCATGTGAGACATGATAGGGTTCCTATGTTCGATATCGTCGCGTTAAGGCGCGAATGGCTGACCAATCCGCGGCGGGATATGCTTGCCGGAATCGTAGTCGCGCTTGCGCTCATCCCCGAGGCGATCGGTTTCTCGATCATTGCGGGGGTCGATCCGCGCGTTGGCCTCTACGCCTCCTTCTCGATCGCAGTGATCATCTCGCTGGTGGGTGGCAGGCCGGGTATGATCTCTGCCGCAACCGCCGCGATTGCGGTGCTGGTGCTGCCACTGATCCGCGATCACGGAGTCGAATATCTTTTTGCTGCTACTGTGCTGATGGGCATGATCCAGATTATCGCGGGATACCTACGGCTGCATCTGCTGATGCAATATGTCTCGCGTTCGGTCATTACCGGCTTCGTCAATGCGCTGGCGATCTTGATCTTCATCGCGCAATTACCCGAACTGACGGACGTGCCCATGCTGACCTATGTGCTGGTCGCGTCCGGTCTCGCCATAATCTATTTGTTACCGCGCCTGACTAAGGCGATCCCCTCGCCGCTGGTGGCGATCGTCGTCCTCACCGCAGTCGTGTTCTACGTCGGCATCGACGTGCGGACGGTGGGCGACATGGGCGAGCTGCCATCGTCGCTTCCCGCGTGGTTGATTCCCGATGTGCCGTTCACGCTGGAAACGTTGAAGATTATCCTGCCTTATTCAGCAACGATGGCTGCGGTGGGCTTGCTCGAATCGATGATGACCGCGCAGATCGTCGATGACCTGACCGATACGGGGTCCGACAAACAGCGTGAGATGAAGGGTCAGGGCATCGCCAACTTCTTCACCGGCTTCCTTGGAGGCATGGGAGGTTGCGCGATGATCGGCCAATCGGTCATCAACGTGAAATCAGGCGGCGAGACGCGGCTTTCGACGATGGCATCGGGCGTCTTCCTGCTGTTCTTGTTGTTGGTGCTTGGACCGCTTGTGGCCATTATCCCGATGGCATCACTGGTTGCGGTCATGATCATGGTTTCGATCGGCACCTTCTCGTGGCGTTCGATCAAGGATATCCGTAGCCATCCTTGGCAATCGTCGGTCGTCATGATTGTCACAGTCGTCGTGGTGGTATGGACCCACGATCTGGCGCAGGGCGTGCTGGCCGGCGTAATCCTGTCGGGCCTATTTTTCGCCAGCAAGGTCAAGCGACTTTTCACCGTTGCGACCGAACTCTCCAGCGATGGCCGTGCGCGCACCTATCGGATTGAGGGACAGGTGTTCTTCGCTTCGTCCGATAGCTTCGTGTCTGCCTTCGACTACAAGGAGGTGCTTGATCGTGTGCTGATCGATGTCAGCCAAGCCCATTTTTGGGACATCTCGGCGGTCGGCACCCTCGATAAGGCGATCCTCAAATTCCGACGGGAGGGGACCGAGGTTGAGGTGCTGGGCCTGAACGACGTTAGCGCGGCGATGATCGAACGCTATGCAATTCACGACAAGCCCGGTGCCGATGCGCAGTT
>JAACTG010000035.1:230-12599 GCA_009993585.1 Sphingomonadales bacterium | reverse complement strand
TGCCGGCGGCGGCAGCAAGGCGTTTGTCAACGACCAGCCGGTGTCGGCCGGGCTGCTGCGCGAAATCGGCGCCGCGCTGGTCGAGATTCACGGCCAGCACGACGATCGCGGCCTGCTCAACCGCCAAGGCCACCGCGCGCTGCTCGACAGCTTCGGCAATCTCGACACCGCATCGGTCGCCGCCGCGCATGGCGCGATGGCCGCCGCCGACGCCCGCCTCGCCGCCGCGCGCGATGCGCTCGCCGCCGACGCCGCCGATCGCGACTGGCTCGACCATGCGATCGCCGAGATCGAGGCGTTCGCGCCCGAGGACGGCGAGGAGGAACGGCTCGCGGCGGCGCGCTCCGACATGCAAAAGGGCGAACGCCTCGCCGACGAGCTTGCCGAGCTCGACCGGCTGCTGTCGGGCAGCGAGGGCGGGCTGGCGCAGCTGCGCGGCGCTGCGCGGCGGCTCGACCGCATCGCCGCCGATCACGCGCTGCTCGGCCAGGCGCTCGCCGCGCTCGACCGCGCCGTGCTCGAAGCCGCCGAGGGCGAGGATTCGCTTGGCCGCGCGAAAGAGGCGATGCGCTTCGAACCCGAAATGCTCGAGGCCGCTGAGACGCGCCTGTTCGACCTGCGCGCGCTGGCGCGCAAGCATCGCGTCGAGGCCGAAGCCCTGCCGCAATTGCTCGCCGACCTGACCGAACGCCGCGACGCGCTCGACCAGGGCGAGGTCGGCCTCAAGGCGCTCGAACAGGCTGCCGCCCAGACGCACGCCGCGTACCGCGCCGCCGCCGAGGCGCTGAGCGCCGCACGCAGCGAAGCGGCCGCGCGCCTCGACGCGCGCGTCGCGCAGGAGCTCGCGCCGCTCAAACTCGATTCCGCCAAGTTCCGCACCGATGTCGAGCGGCTCGGCGAGGAGCAATGGGGGCCGCACGGCATCGACCGCGTCGCCTTCGAGATCGCGACCAACCCCGGCGCGCCGTTCGCGCCGCTGATCAAGATCGCCAGCGGCGGCGAGCTGTCGCGCTTCATCCTCGCATTGAAGGTCGCGCTCGCCGAACGCGGCGGCGCCGACACGATCATCTTCGACGAGATCGACCGCGGCGTCGGCGGCGCGGTCGCCAGCGCGATCGGCGACCGGCTGGCGCGTCTGGCCCAAGGACGCCAGCTGCTCGTCGTCACCCACAGCCCGCAGGTCGCGGCGCGCGGCACGCATCATTTGCTCATCGCCAAAAGCCACGACGGTACCGTCACGCGCACCGGCGTCACGCCCTTGGACGAAGCGGCTCGCCGCGAGGAGATCGCGCGGATGCTCTCGGGCGCCAGCGTCACCGACGAGGCGCGCGCGCAGGCGACAAGATTGCTGGAGGTGGCTTGATGAGAGGGCCCCGATGAGCACTCACCTCTCCGAGGCCGACGCCGCCAACGAACTGATGCGGCTGGCGAAAACGATCGCGCATCACAACCGGCTCTATCACACGCAGGACGCGCCCGAGATTTCGGATGCCGAATACGATGCGCTCGTTCGCCGCAATGCCGAGCTCGAGGCGGCGTATCCGCATCTGGTCCGCGACGACAGCCCGTCGCAGGCGGTCGGCGCGGCGCCCGCGGGCCATCTCGCCAAGGTCAGGCACGCGCAGCGGATGATGAGCCTCGACAACGCGTTCGACGCCGACGAGGTGCGCGAATTCGTCTCGCGCGTGCGGCGCTTCCTCAAGCTCGGCGAAGACCAGTCCGTCGCGCTGACCGCCGAGCCCAAGATCGACGGCCTGTCATGCTCGCTGCGCTACGAGCAGGGCGTCCTCGTCCAGGCGGCGACGCGCGGCGACGGGACGACCGGAGAGGACGTCAGCGCCAACGTCGCGACGATTGGCGATATCGTCCAGCGGCTCGCGGGCGACGCGCCCGCCGTGTTCGAAATCCGCGGCGAAGTGTACATGGCCAAGTCCGATTTCGCCGCGCTCAACGATCGCCAGGCGGCGGCGGGCGACAAGCTCTTCGCCAACCCGCGCAACGCCGCCGCCGGCTCGCTGCGGCAAAAGGATCCCGCGATCACCGCCGCGCGCCCGCTGCGCTTCCTTGCGCATGGCTGGGGCGAGGTGTCCGATCTGCCCGCCGATACGCAGGCGGGCGTAATGGCGGCGATCGCTTCATGGGGCCTGCCGGTCAGCGATCGTCTCGTGCGTTGCGACGATGTCGAGGCGGCGCTGGCGCAGTACTCGAAGATCGAGGCGGAGCGCGCCGACCTGGCGCTCGACATCGACGGCGTCGTCTACAAGGTCGACCGGCTCGACTGGCAGGACCGGCTCGGCTTCGTCGCCAAGGCGCCGCGCTGGGCGATCGCGCACAAGTTCCCCGCCGAGCGCGCGCAGACGACGCTCGAGCGGATCGACATCCAGGTCGGTCGCACGGGCAAGCTCACGCCGGTCGGTCGATTGACCCCCGTAAGCGTCGGCGGCGTGGTTGTTTCAAATGTAACCATTCACAATCGTGATGAGATTCAGCGGCTTGGCGTGCGACCCGGAGATCGCGTAGTGATCCAGCGCGCGGGCGACGTGATCCCGCAGATCGTCGAGAACCTGACCCGCGATGCGCCGCGCACGCCCTATCATTTTCCAGATCACTGTCCCGAATGCGGCAGCGAGGCGGTCGCCGAAGAGGGCGAGGTCGACGTCCGCTGCACCGGCGGGCTGGTCTGTCCGGCACAGCGCTTCGAGCGACTCAAGCATTTCGTCTCGCGCGGCGCGCTCGACATCGAGGGGCTCGGCGAGAAGAGCATCGCCGAATTCATCGCGGCGGGCTGGCTCGATTCGCCCGCCGACATCTTCCGCCTGCGGGCGCATCGCGCCGAGCTCGTCAGCCGTGAGGGTTGGCAGGACAAATCGGTCGACAATCTCCTCGCGGCGATCGAGGCGAAGCGCGCCCCCGACCCGGTGCGCTTCCTCTTCGGTCTCGGCATCCGCCACATCGGCATCGTTACCGCGCGTGATCTGCTCAAGCGTTTCACGACGATCGATGCGATCGCCGATATCGGTCGGCGGCTGGCGGCGGGCGACGAAAATGCTCTTGAGGAAGTGACCGCGATCGACGGCATCGGCGGCGCGGTCGCCGAATCGCTCGGCGATTTCTTCCACGAAGAGCACAACCGCGTCGCCTGGGACGACCTGCTCGGCGAAGTGTCACCCGCGCCCTATGTCTCGACCGCGCGCGAGACCGAATGGACGGGCAAGACGATCGTCTTCACCGGCAAGCTCGAAACGATGAGCCGCGACGAGGCCAAAGCGCAGGCCGAACGGCTTGGCGCGCGCGCCGCCGGATCGGTCAGCGCCAAGACCGACCTCGTCGTCGCCGGACCGGGCGCGGGATCGAAGCTCAAGAAAGCCGCCGAACTCGGCGTGCGTACCGCGACCGAAGAGGAATGGGCGGCGATCGTCGCGGCGGCGATCGACTGATTGCGCTTGTCATCGCCGCGACCGCCGATATGGGCATCGCGATGACCGGGGCGAACCGCGCATTCCACAGGCTGATCCTGATCCCGGCGCTGCTCGCGCTGGCGATGCGGATCGCGATCGCGCCCGGCCTGATGCCCGCGGCCGATGAAGACGGCTGGCTGACGGTGCGCGTATGCGATGCCGGCACGGTCATGCCGCACACGATCCGCATCGCGATCGAACGCGACGCCCCCGCCGGGTCCGATGCCGACGCGTCCGATCATTGCCCGTTCGGCGCGCTTGCCCAGGCACCGTTGCCGCCATCGCCGGCGGTATTGCCGGCGCGCATTCTGGCGCCGACATTTCCCGCTCTCGCCCCCCTCCGGCTCGGCTTCGCGCCCGGCATCGCTTCGCCGCTGCCGCCGTCGACGGGGCCACCGCCTGCCGCCTGAATTCGCGTTGCTCGCTTGCCTGCCGATCGCGGCAGGCGCCGAAATTCAGACAGGAACTATCGATGAAACTTATGCTTATGAGCGCGTCTGCGCTCGCCATTACGCTATCGCCCGCGCCCGCGCTGGCGCATGACGACGCGGCCCCCGGTCCGCGCGCCGACGATCATGCCCCCGCCGGGGTGATGGGCGACCATGTCCATCAACAAGGCGAAGTCATGATCGGCCTGCGCCTGATGCGCGATCGCTCCGCCGGGCCGAATATCGCCGGCGACGATCGCATCGGCGATGCCGCCATCGCCGCCGCCGGCTATGCCATGCGCACGCAATCGATGACGATGGACATGGCGATGCTCGACATCATGTACGCGCCGACCGATCGCGTGACGCTGATGGTCATGCCGCAATATATGCGCATGGACATGGAAATGGCCGCGACCGGCGGGATGGCGATGGGCCATGGCGGCCATGGCGCGGCCACCGGCATGGCGCATCGCCACCGCGTCGAAGGCTGGGGCGATACTCAGGTCGCTGCGCTTTACAGCATGGTCGACCGCCCCGCGCTCAGGCTGCACGCGACGCTCGGCGTTTCGATCCCGACCGGCGCGGTCGATCGCACCAATCCCGACGGGACCTTCGTCCATTACGGCATGCAGCCGGGATCGGGCACCTGGGACGTGCTGCCGGCGGTCACCGTGCGCGGCGGTCGCAAGGCGGTCAGATGGGGCGCGCAGGCGTCCTATGTCTGGCGCACGTCCGACCATAATGCGAGCGGCTTTGCCTTTGGCGACAGGTTCGCCGTCACCGGCTGGACGAGCTATGCGCTGATGCCCGAATTGTCGGCGTCGCTGCGCGGCGAATTCGAGCAGCAGGGCAGCGTCCTGGGGCATTACAACGGCCCGCATAATCACAGCGCCCCCAGCGATCGCCAGGCAAATTACGGAGGAAAAAGCGCCGCCATCGGCTTCGGCGTCAATTTCGTCCCGCGCTACGGCGTGCTGACGGGACTAAGGCTGGGAAGCGAAGTGATGGTGCCCGTCTGGCAGCACGCCAACGGCATCCAGGCACCGCAAAGATGGGGACTCAACCTCTCGCTATCGAAGGCGTTCTAGGGCGCGATACCGTCGCCGTTCGGGGCGGGGGGAAGCCAGCGCATCACCCCGTCCTCGAACGGCGTCCAGCTGCCAGTGCGGATGCCCGTCCGGCGCAGGCCGGCGCCGGTCCATTCGTTGCAGCTGTTGGCGAGCGTATACCCGCCGACGCCCTCGTAAAAGCTATCGGCGGGGCCATAGCCGTGCCCCCTGATCGGCTGTGCCTTGCCGTCCTCGTCGAGCACGAAGCTCGACCGGATAAAGGCGGCGAGCCGTCGATATTGCGCGGGCGTCACGGTGATCGCGCGGCGGTGCGGCGTCGCCTGGGGCCGATAGAGGTGATCGACATGGACCAGTCCGCCATCGCCGCCGAATACCGCGCCCGCCGCGATGGCGGGCGTCAGGTCGCGCCATTGCGGGACGTTCAGATAGACGTCGCGATTGCCCCATCCGAACAGCAGATGCGTGCCGTAATAGCGCTGATCGCCAAGGTCGTCGGGCCTGACGAGCTCGCTCCAGTCGACCCCGGCGGCGCGCATCGGCACGACGAAGCCGGTATGGACGCCATTGCTTTCGACGAAGATCGTGATGCCCGTTGCCGGCTCCCGCCAGTCGCGATTGGCGGGGACCAGCGCGCCGATCGCGACGGAAAGGAACCACAGGCCGATCGCGGCGGCGGTCCAGCCGGCGATGGCGCGCGCGGCGCGGGCGACGACCAGCCCGCGTCGCGCGCTCACCATGTGCCGAAATCGCCCGGCGGTTGCGACGTCCGCCCGCTGCCGCGCGACGGTCGCCGCCAGCCGAGCCGCTGCCGCATCGTCAGCACCAGCGTCGGCCATTCGCCATTGTCGCTGCGCCGATCGAGCCGGAAACCGGCGCGGCGATAGGCGGCGGCGACGCTTCCGGCCTGGCGATCGAGCAGCCCGGCGAGGATCAAGGTCGCGCCCGGCGCGGCGATCGCGGCGAAGGCGGGCGCGAGTTCGATCAGCGGCCCGGCGAGGATATTGGCGATGACGAGGTCGTAAGGCGCGCGCGTCCGGATCGCCGGGTGATCGGTGCCGCTTGCCACCGCCAGTGCCAGTTCGCCGTGGCGGGTGCCCAGCGCGACGCGGTTGATCGCGGCATTGTCGCGCGTCACGTCGATGCTGATGGGGTCGATATCGCTGGCGATCGCCAGGCTGCGCGGCCACAGGTGGAGCGCGGCAAAGGCGAGCAGGCCGGTGCCGGTGCCGATATCGGCGACGTTGTGGTAGACGTGCCCTTGTCGCTTGAGCCGGTCGAGCGCGGCGAGGCAGCCCGCCGTCGTCTCGTGCGTGCCGGTCCCGAAGGAGAGGCCGGCGTCGATGCGGAAATCCTTGAATCCGCTGGGCATGTCGGTCGCGTTGGTCGCGGTATGGACGAAAAACCGCCCGGCCTGCACCGGCTCGATTCCCGCCTGGCTGACCGTAACCCAGTCTTCGTCGGGCAGCTTTTCGAGGCTCGGCCTCGCGCTGCCGGCGCTGCCGATCAGCGCGACCAAGGCGGCGATCGCCGCCTTGGTCGGCTTGCTGTCGAAATAGGCGTCGATCCGCCAGTCGTCGGGGCGGCTTTCGTCGGGCTCGCTGGTGACGATGACGGGCAGCGGGTCGAGATCGACCAGCGGCGCGATGTCGTCGGCCAGCGCCTCGGCCTCGGCACGCGTGCAGTCGAGGGTTAGTTTCCAGCTCATGACCGGCAGCTAGCGGACATAGCTGGCCCCATTGGCGTCGATCACCGCGCCCGTCATCGATGGCGGTGCCTCGGTCGCGCAGAAGGCGGCGATCCGCGCGATTTCGTCGGGCGCGGCGACGCGGCCGAGCGGAATGTCTTTAAGCAGTTCGGCGCCGCCGCGGCTGGCGAGATAGTCGTCGGCCATGCCGGTCATGGTGAAACCGGGCGAGATGGCAAAGGCAAGAATGCCCTCGCCGGCATAGCCCCGGGCGATGGTCTTGGTCATCGCCACCATGCCGCCCTTCGATGCGGCATAATGCCAGTGCGCGGGGCTGTCACCGCGATGCGCGGCGCGGCTGGCGATATTGACGATGCGCCCGCCCGATCCGCGCGCCTGCCAGTGGCGTACCGCGAAACGGCAAAGCTGCGCGGCCGCGGTCAGGTTGATCGCCAGCGTGCGTTCCCAACCGTCGAGCCAGGCGTCGTCGTCGTCGTCGAGCGGTTGCGCCTCGAACACGCCGGCATTGTTGATGACGACGTCGATCCGCCCGTCGAGCCGATCGAGCGCGGTCTGCCACAGCGTTGCGGCGCCGTCGCGGCGCGCCAGGTCGGCATCGGCGCTGCCGCTGCCCCAATGGCGTATTTCGGCGCGGTCGGCGAAATGATCGGCGATCGCCTTGCCGATGCCGCGCGTCGCGCCGGTGGTCAGGATATGAAGCGTCATGCGTCGGCGTTTAACGCAAGCGGCGCGCTTGCGAAACGATCTTGCCGGGCAAAAGCGTTGGTGCGTGCGCCTGCGGGCGATCAGGCGACCGAGTTGATGAACCGGATCGATTTTTCGCGCAATCGGCCAAGCCCCGCATCGACGTCGAGAAAGCCCTTTTCGAGATGGTCGATCTCGTCGGCGACGTTGCCGGTATCCTGCGTGATCGACGCGATCGTCGACGACATCGAATCGGCGGCGAGCGCGGTCTCGTCGACGGCGGCGGTGATCATCGTCACCGTCTGCGCCTGCGCTTCCATCGCCTCGCGAATGCGGCCCGCCGATTTCTGCACTTCGGCGACCGTATCGCGGATCGAACCATTGGCATCGACGGTGCCGCGCGTGGCCGACTGGATCGCCGCAATCTTGCTGGCGATGTCGTCGGTCGCGTGCGCGGTCTGGTTGGCGAGGCTCTTCACCTCTTGCGCGACGACGGCGAAGCCGCGTCCGGCATCGCCGGCGCGTGCCGCCTCGATCGTCGCGTTGAGCGCGAGCAGGTTGGTCTGGCCGGCGATGTCGCGGATCAGGCCGAGGATCGATTCGATCGATTCGGCATGCGCCGACAGCGCTTCGGACATTTCCGACGCATCGGTCGCCTGGCGCGACGCCAGTTCGGAAATCTCGGTCGCCTTGTCGACTTCGGCGCGGGCATCCTCGATCGCGCGGATCAGGCCGGCCGAGGTGCTCGCCGCTTCGCGCATCGCCATCGCCGATTGCTCGGCGGCGGCGGCGACTTCGGACGCCTTGCCGAGCATGCCGCGCGTCGATTTCGATGCCGCCGCGGCCTGTTCGCGCAGGCTGCCGCCTTCGTTCGACAGGCGCACGACGGTTTCCGATATTTCGCGCTCGAACTGGTCGCGCTGCTGCGTCTTTTCGCCCGCCGTGCGTTCGAGCAGCGCGCGATCATAAGCATAGGCGACCATGTTCGATTCGACGTTGCCGAGCGCGATCAGCGTGTCAAACATACGGTCGAGCCGGGGCTTGTCGTCGCCGATCGTTCCGATCAGGATCGACGAAATCTCGCGCTGGCGATGCGACAGAGCGGCGAAGTTCGCCAGGACCATCGGACGCGAGGCGAGATTGCCGCGCGCATTGGCGAGCATGCCTTCGACCCAGGCTGGCGATTCCAGATTGGTATAGCGCGCCCGCATGACCTCGGCCGATTTCGCGATCAGATCCGCGCTCACGACCATGTCGTCGCCCGAGGCGGTGAAATATTCGCGTTCCATGACGTCCCAATAGATCGCGTTGGCACGATCGACATCGGCTTCGATGATGCTCCACAATTCGCGGCAGTCGTCGGCGAGCGTCCCGCGCGGATCGGCGAGGCGGATGACTTCATTATATTGGCTGGCGAGATGGTCGTCGGTCATATGCTCGGGCTTTCAAAGGATCGAAATGGGCAGTCCCCGCGAAAGAGGGTCGATGGGTCGACAGGGTCGGACCAATTCTATCCGCGGGAACGGCGCGTCTGCCTTGCCTGAGGTGCTAGTCTGCAATGGTTAAAACGCGGTTATTTCCTGTGCCGATCTTCCCCGCGCAAACCGGCACCAGGCGCCGCGGGGCACTTGCCCTTGGCGCTGGCTTGGTTCACTGGGCGGGGCGAAATGGACGATTCGAAGACGCGTGCGATCCGCGCGCCTTCGCATGATGGAGATCTTTATGCTCGTCGGCAGCCCCAAGGAAATCAAGAACCACGAATATCGCGTTGGCCTGACGCCCGAAAGCGCGTGCGAGCTTGTCACGCACGGCCATGGCGTGATCATCGAGACCGGGGCGGGCGAAGGCATCGGCGCGAGCGACGACGATTATGTCGCCCAGGGCGCCGAGATCGTGTCGACGGCGGCCGAAATTTTCGAACGCGCCGAGATGGTCGTCAAGGTCAAGGAGCCGCAGGCGGGCGAACGCGCGATGCTGCGCGAGGGCCAGATCCTCTACACCTATCTTCACCTCGCGCCCGATCCCGACCAGACCCGGGACCTGATCGCGTCGAAGGCGGTGTGCATCGCCTATGAGACAGTGACCGACGCGCATGGCGGCCTGCCGCTGCTGAAGCCGATGAGCCAGGTCGCCGGACGCATGTCGATCCAAGCCGGCGCGACCGCGCTCGAAAAGGCGCATGGCGGACGCGGCGTCCTGCTCGGCGGCGTGCCGGGCGTGATGCCGGGCAAGGTCGTCGTCATCGGCGGCGGCGTCGTCGGCTTCAACGCGGCGCAGATGGCGGTCGGCCTTGGCGGCCAGGTAACGATCATGGACCGCAATCCCGAAGTGCTCGATCATGTCGGCACCCATTTCGAAAACCGCGCCTCGACGCGCTTTTCGAGCAAGGCCAATCTTGCCGAGGCGGTGGCCGAGGCCGACCTCGTCATCGGCGCGGTCCTGATTCCCGGCGCCGAAGCGCCCAAGCTCGTTACCCGCGACATGCTCGCGACGATGAGGCCGGGCAGCGTCCTGGTCGACGTCGCGATCGACCAGGGCGGCTGTTTCGAGACCAGCCACCCGACGACGCATGCCGATCCGACCTATGTCGTCGACGGCATCGTCCATTATGCCGTCGCCAACATGCCCGGCGCGGTCGCGCGGACGAGCACCTATGCGCTCAACAACGTCACGCTGCCGCATGCTCTGCGCATTGCCCGGCTCGGCTGGAAAGAGGCGCTGCGTCGCGATCCGCACCTCGCCGCGGGACTCAACGTCTGGAACGGGCATATTACCTGCGCGCCGGTTGCCGAGGCGCTCGACATGGAGCATATTCCGGTCGAGGCAGCGCTCGCCTGACGCTGGCCCGCAAATCGCAGGAGAATAGCTTGGCCGATCAGCCCGAATCGCACGATGGCATGCCCGAGGAAAACGAGGTGCTGCGCGCCACGCGCCTGGCGCGCGATCTCAAGGAAAAGGCGGCGGCCAAGGCCGGGGGCATCGGCTGGAAGACCGCCGCCGGGATCGGCGTCGGCTCGGCGGCGCTGCTCGCCGCGCTGCTTTACGCGAAAAGTGGCCGGAAATAGCCACGCGGCGATTTGCATGGGCGGTGCTTTGCGCTAAACGCGACCGCAACCACCGCCGACCGGCGACCTAATCTGACGGGACAATCCATGGCGCATGAAACCGACCGGCCGTTATCGCCGCATCTGAGCGTTTACAAATGGGGACCGCACATGGCGGTTTCGATTTTCCACCGCGCCACCGGCGATGGCCTGGCGATCGTCGGCACGCTGGCGCTGTTGTGGTGGCTCGGCGCGATGGCGAGCGGGGCCGACGCCTATGGCGCGTTTATCGATTGTGCCGGCGGGATCGTCGGCAAGGTGATCCTGATCGGCCTCAGCTGGGCATTCTTCCAGCACCTCTTTTCGGGCCTGCGCCACCTAGTCCTCGACACCGGCGCGGGGTACGAGCTCAAGACCAACAAGATGTTCTCGATCCTCGTCTTCGTCGCCGCGATCGTCGCAACCGCGGCGCTGTGGGGCTTTATCTTCATGGAGACGATCTGATGAGCCAGCGTTCCGGCATTGCCAAAGTCGCCTCGGGCGGGACCGAACTGGGACGCGTTCGCGGCCTGGGCTCGGCGCGCGAGGGTACCGGCCATTTCATCCACCAGCGACTGACCGCGGTCGGCAACCTCGCGCTCTTCCTCTGGCTGATCGTCAGCCTGGTGCGCCTGCCGCTCGCCGATTTAGCGACGATGCGCGAATGGCTCGGCTCGCCGCTTGCCGCGGTGCCGATGATCCTGCTGATCATCAGCGTCTTCTGGCACATCCGTCTTGGCCTGCAGACGCTGATCGAGGATTACGTCCATAGCGATGCGCCGCGCATTCTCGCGCTCGTCATCGTCAATTTCTATTGTCTGGCCGGGGCCGCGTTCGGGATTTTCTCGGTCGCCAAGATCGCCTTTACCGCCACCGCCGCCATGACTGGAGTTCCCGCCTGATGGCCGATAGCAAGACTGCCACGTCCGCCTACAAGATCATCGATCACGATTACGACACCGTCGTCGTCGGCGCGGGCGGATCGGGCCTGCGCGCGACGATGGGCAGCGCCGAATCTGGCCTCAAGACCGCGTGCATCACCAAGGTGTTCCCGACTCGCAGCCACACCGTCGCCGCGCAGGGCGGCATTGCCGCATCGCTCGGCAACATGGGTCCCGACCACTGGACCTGGCACATGTACGATACCGTCAAGGGATCCGACTGGCTCGGCGACCAGGACGCGATCGAATATCTCTGCCGCGAGGCGCCCGCCGCCGTCTACGAGCTGGAACACGCCGGCGTGCCGTTCAGCCGCACCGACGAGGGCACGATCTACCAGCGCCCGTTCGGCGGCATGATGCAGAACATGGGCGAAGGTCCGCCGGCGCAGCGCACCTGCGCCGCCGCCGACCGCACCGGCCACGCGATGCTCCACGCGCTTTATCAGCAGAGCCTCAAATACGACGCCGATTTCTTCATCGAATATTTCGCGATCGACCTGATCATGGAAAACGGCGAGTGCCGCGGCGTCATCGCCTTGTGCCTCGACGACGGTTCGATCCACCGCTTTCGCAGCCACGCGGTCGTCCTCGCCACCGGTGGCTATGGCCGCGCGTTCTTCTCGGCGACCTCGGCGCACACCGTTACCGGCGACGGCGGCGGCATGGTGTCGCGCGCGGGCCTGCCGCTGCAGGACATGGAGTTCGTCCAGTTCCACCCGACCGGCGTTTACGGCGCAGGCGTCCTCATCACCGAGGGCGCACGCGGGGAGGGCGGCTACCTGACCAATTCCGAAGGCGAGCGTTTCATGGAACGCTATGCCCCTTCGGCGAAGGACCTCGCCTCGCGCGACGTCGTCAGCCGCGCGATGGCATTGGAAATGCGTGAAGGCCGCGGCGTCGGCAAGGAGGGCGACCATATCTTCCTCCACCTCGACCATATCGCGCCCGAAGTGCTCGCCGAGCGCTTGCCGGGGATCACCGAGACGGGCAAGATCTT
>JAACTG010000035.1:0-147 GCA_009993585.1 Sphingomonadales bacterium | reverse complement strand
ACGGCGAAGTCGTGACGATCCGCGACGGCGATCCCGATGCGGTCGTCCCCGGCCTGTTCGCCGTCGGCGAAGCGGCGTGCGTTTCGGTTCACGGCGCCAACCGCCTCGGCTCGAACAGCCTGATCGATCTCGTGGTCTTCGGCCGCG
>JAACTG010000052.1 GCA_009993585.1 Sphingomonadales bacterium | reverse complement strand
ATTGGGGTGTAGCCAAGTGGTAAGGCAGCGGTTTTTGGTATCGCCATTCGCAGGTTCGATCCCTGCCACCCCAGCCAAACTTTGTGCCAAGCGGTGCCAACGAGTGCCAATGCTCTTGCAAAAGCCCCGGAAAATGCAGAGACTTTGTGCCATGCTGGTGCACAGAGGAGCATGGAAGGACGGGGCACGCCGGGGCCCCAGCGGGGGCCCCGTTTGGCATACAATGTCCTGACGGATCTCGCCTGCCAGAAGGCTCAGCCCGATTCGGCGCGAGAAGTGCGCCTCTACGACGGCGGCGGGCTTTACCTTTCGGTCCGCCCTGCTGGCAGCAAGTCCTGGAAATACAAGTACGCGTTCGGCGGGGTCGAGCGGAAGCTGACCATCGGCAGCTATCCGCTGATCTCGCTGAAGAAAGCACGCGAGATGCGCGATGTCGCGCGCGCGCAGGTTCAGCTCGGCAACGATCCGGCAGCACAGAAACGCGCGGCGATGCGCAAGGCCAAGCTAGGCGAGAGCTTCGAGGAGGTCGCGCGCAGCTGGCATGCGGCGAAATCGCCCAAACTCACCCCCCGGTACGCCAAGAAGGTGATGTCGGGTCTCGAGGCGAACATTTTCCCATATCTCGGCCGCAAGCCGATCGGATCGATCACGCCGGCGGACGTTCTGCAGGCCATCCAGCGGATCGAGGCACGCGGCGCGCTGGTCATGGCGAAGGAAGTGCGCAGCGACGTCTCGGAAGTCTTCGTTTGGGCCATCGCATCGGGCCTGTGCGAGACGGATCCGGCGGCAATCATCCGCAAGGCCCTGCAGCCAGGCTCGAGTGGTCGTCACCCGGCGCTCCTGAAGATCGAGGAAGCGCGGGATCTGCTCAAGGCAATCGACCAGCGCAAGGCCAGACGGCTGTTGCCGGCGACCAAGCTCGCCTCGCGCCTGCTCGCGTTTACGGCGGTACGCCCTGGTGTGGTGCGTCTCGCGGAACGATCGGAGTTCGAGAACCTCGGCCAGGCGGACGCCCTGTGGCGTATTCCGGCGGCCAAGATGAAGCTCTTGGCCGAACAGAAAACCGACCGGCGGCTGGATTTCTTGGTGCCGCTTGCCTCGCAGGCGACAGAGGTCGTGGAAGCCGCGATGGCGGACAGCTCACACAAGAGCTACTTGTTTCCAGGAGCACGCGGCGACAAGCCGATCAGCGACTCAACACTCAGCCAGCTATACCTCGACGCGGGCTATCGCGGCCGGCACGTACCGCATGGCTGGCGGGCTACCTTTTCGACGATCATGAACGAGCGCGCGGCCGATCAGGAGCGTTGGGGCGATCGCGAAGTCATCGATCTGATGCTCGCGCACGTCAAAGGCGACGTGGAGGCGGCATACAACCGCGCGGCCTACATGAAGCGCAGGCGGCAAATCGCGCAGGAATGGGCGGACATGCTGTCGGATGGGCTAGTGCCGCCGGAAGAACTGCTCGGCTGAGCACCGCTCGGCAGGGAGGTGCGGCATGACGGCGCACTCCCTCAGCCTTCATCGCGAAGGAAAGCCCCGCCGCGACAGCTTCGACATTCACGATCCGCGGGCGCAGGTCTTCCGCCCGATCGATCACGGCGTCAAATTCGTCGACGCGATGCTCAAGGTGTTCGACGAGTGGGACGATTACACCAAGCAGCATGGACAGCGCCACGCGATGGGCCAGAACTGCCGCAAGGTGCTGCGCGCCCTCTTCTGGTGCTGCAACTTCCGCAAGGGCACCTGTGAGCCCTCGCTCGACGCGCTTATGGCCAAGACGAAGTTCGCGCGGGCGACAGTGGTGCGTGCGCTGAAGGTACTCTGGGCCAACGGCTTCATCGACTGGATCCGGCGGACGGTCAAAACAGACAACGCTCCTGGCGAAGGCCCGCCGGTCATTCAGACCACGAATGCCTACTTCTTCGACACCAGGCGCCTGCCAGAGCGTTGCTTCAAGCGGCTCAGGCAGTTGCTGAGCAAAGCGGGCAAGACCTTCAAGCCCACCGATTACCCACGCCCAGCCCGCTACGAGGGCCTGCAGGAGCGAAGGGCAAAGACGATCCGGAACAAGACGGCGTATGACCGTGCTGTGAAACGCAATGCCCTCGCCCGCGCCACCAGCGATGAAGATCACGTCCGGGCCCTCTATCCGGGCGATCTTGCCTCACAGCGGGCCCACCTCGAGATGATGCAGAGCGCGAGTTCAGAAAGCGGCCTGAATCCCCTCCCCAATCGAAGTATTCAAAAGGAATGAAGCCGCATGGAGCGGCTTCATGCGTTGATATTCGATGGGCCGCCCCCCAACCCACGGCAAAAGATTGAAAGAAATCACCCGCCCGCACCGGCAGGACGGTCGGCTTGCGCCGACCGGGGCTCGGCAGGGCCGAACCGCAAAAGCCGTGCCACCCGCGATCATCGACCGAGATCAACGGTCGCGCCAGACTTCGGCGCTATCCGGCCAGCAGTTCGCCCCACCGGTCGAACACTTCACGGCGGCGATCGAGAAGCTGCGAGCGGTTGTAGGCTGCCTCGACCTTCCCTCTGCCGGAGTGCCCCAGAGCTTGGTCGATCGCGAAGCGATAATCCTCGCCCATCACCTCGTTGAGAATAGTCGAGAAGCTGGCGCGCCACCCGTGCGGAACGTGGCGACCGCGATATCCGCACCGATCGTAGAGCGCGCCGATCGCCCCCGTGCCGATCGGCATGGAACCGCTTCTGCCCGGGAACACCAGACCGGAGGAGGTGATCGACTTCGGGCGCGCGGATTTCAGGCCACGAAGTACGAACAGCGCCGCCGCGCTCAACGGCACGACGTGGTCGAACCGCGCATCGTCCTTCTTCGCGCGCGCCAGCTTCATCCGCGTGGCAGGAATCGTCCATCGCGCCGCGTCGAAATCGATCTCCTCCCACCGCGCGCCGCGCAGCGTGCCCAGGCGCACGGCGGTCAGCGCGAGGAATTGGCTCGCCATGATCGTGATAGCCCGGCCCTCGTCGCGCTCGCAGGCGGACAGCAGCTCACGGCAGTCCTCGATCCGAGTCAGCGCGGGGAAGGGCTGCGGTGGCGGAGCTGACAGCATCGCAGCGCCCAAGTCGCTTGCCGGGTTGTTCTCGACCAAGCCTTCGGCGCGGCCGAAGGCGAAAATCTGTTCGAGCCGCTGACGCACGCGCTGCGCGGTGGTGGCGCAGCCGCGGTCCTCGATCTTGCGCACCGCCTCGAGAAGTTCGCGCGAAACGACTTTGCCCGCAGGTCGTGCGCCCAGCTCGGGAAAGATGTCGCGCTCGAGCGTAGAAAGTACGTCGGATGCATGCGCGAGGCTCCATTCGCGGCAGTGCTTCTCGAACCACGCTCGGCCAAGCGCCTCGAGCGTCTTGCCGGTCGCGCGCCTCTTCGACGGATCAATGCCCTGCTCGAGCAGCTCCTTCGCTTCCGCCTGCAGGATCCGCGCGCGGCTCAGGTTCACGTCGGGGAACTGGCCCAGCGTCAGCAGCTTCTCGCGTCCGCGCACGCGGTACTTCAGCTGCCAGCTCTTCGTGCCGGTTGGTCGGACAAGCAGGTGCATCCCGCCCTGGTCGGACAGCTTGTAGGCGCGACTTTTCGCGCCGGCGGCTTTCGCCGCAGCATTCGTGAGCATATGATGTCCCTCAATAGGCTGGTTTTTGAGGTAGTTTGCGTGATGGGGGACGAAGAGGAATTTACCGGTGAGCTAGGAAGGCTGTATAAATTCCGATCCTTGGACGGACCGCTAGGTCAACGAACCGCCGAGGATATCATTCTTCATAACCGGCTCTATTGGGCATCACCCTCGAGCTTTAACGATCCAATGGATTGTCGGCCGAATTTTATCTTTGGCGAAACGCCCGCGGATCGTTCTCGATGGATCGATCAAGCTATTAGGAACCAGCTGGATCACCTTCCTCGATCCGAACGCCAAGCTGCGAAGACCCGACTTAGGAAGACGCCGGCAGAAGAGCATCGCAGGAATTTTGTCCGGTCATTCGACAGTTTTATGTCGGAATCGGCCGTCTGCTGTTTCTCGACAACAGCAAGCAACGTCTTGTTATGGGGGCACTACGGAGCCTGTCATCGTGGAGCATGCTTCGTGTTCGAAGAGTGCTTATCGCCCGATCCGTTTCTGGGATACGAGGTCACCTACAGCACAACCCGCCCAGTGGTAAACGCATTGAGTTTTGGCGAAAACATAGACGCGATGAAGTCTTCCATTCTAACCAAAGCGTCAGATTGGTCCTACGAGCAAGAAAAGCGCTTTTTCGATTATCGTGGGGGCGCCGGCTATCGATCATTTCCGCCAAGTGCCTTCAAAGGAGTGATACTGGGTGCCCGTATCTCCGACGAAGATGAGGCGACAGTCAGAAGTCTACTCACGCGCCGGCCTCTTGAAACGCAGATTTGGAGGGCAGAGCTGAGAGAAACCGAGTTCGCGATGAACATCATTCCTGCTGACCAAGACGGATAATCCCTCCGCCCCATCGAACGGGAGAAGTGGCCAGATTACGGGCGTTTCGGCCAGTCGGGTTTCGGGCTATACCCCCAACAGTACCCCCAATTGAGACTCAGTTTTCATGGCACGCCGCATTCCCACACCGATTCCGATCGACTGGACCCGCCACGATGGCGGCGGCTGCCCCGTCCCTCCCAACACATTGGTGGCGGTCAATTTCCGACGCGGGTCGCGCACCCAGGCTACCCGCACCGCCGGCAGTTACGCTTTGTGGGCGAGCGATCCTTGGACATGGACCGATGAGCGTAGGGACGGAATGGATATCGTCGGGTACCGGGTCGCCTCCGCAGAGGAGCCCCGGGCACTTGCAGGTGACGCCGCCGGGCCGCTCTAGTCCACTGAAGCGTTAGGATCGATCGCGGACTGCCGCTCTACCCAGTCGATCAACGCGTCGAGCTGAAGGGCCTGCCGGGTGGCGACGATGTCTCGCTCGAGCTGCTCTTCGGGCGTGCGTCCGAAAACGCCTGCGGCGGCAAGCGCTCCGACGGAGGAAGAAAGTCGATTATCGCTGGGCGCTCGATCAGCTCGCTCGGCGGATTCGCGAAGCGCGGCGCCTCGCTCACCTGCGGGCGGACTTGCAGCGCCGGTTCGACCTTGTAGCTCTTCGCGCAGCCGCTCAGCGCGAGCGCCGAGATCAGCAAGGCGAGTACGGTAATCGTCTTCGATGGCATCGGTGATTTCCTCCTGCTGTTCGCGAACCCGCTTGAGCCGCTCGGCTTCGAGCCGGGCTGCCTGCACTTGAGCATCGCGATATTTGTCCTTGGTCGCCTGGTGCGCGGTGCGTTCTGTATCGCGTTGTGTCTCCGCGGTGCGCGCCGTCTCGATCCATCCATTCATCGCGAACGGCCAGATCTTGAAGCCCTCAAGCCGCACGGTTTGGACCGTCAGTGCAAGAATGAGCGCAAGAAACACCAGAGCTCCCGCGACTAGCCAGAGCGTCTTCACTGCGAATTCGGCCTGCAGCTGGCCCGGGAGCTTCACGACACGGCCTTTCTGATCGGCTCGTTGAGCGGGCAGCGCCCGAATACGACCATGGGCGAGAACCGGCCCGCGAGGCCGCGGCCAGGCAAGGGCACCGTGCGGATTTCGAAATGCAGGTGCTGGTCTGGGCCGCGCATGCTGCTGGCATTGCCGGTATTGCCGGTTAGGCCGAGCTGCTGTCCACGCGTCACCATCTGCCCTTCGGTCACGTCGATGCGCGAGAGATGGCAATAGGCTGCGTAGAGTGTGTCCGGCTCACCATCATCGTCGAAATCGTGGGTGAAGCGCAGGATCACCTGCTGGCCATAGGAACCTACGTTGCGCACCTTGGCGATCGTTCCGTCTGCGATCGCGTAGCAGCGGTGGCCGGCAGGCGCTTCGAAGTCCCATCCCTGGTGGGCGCGGCGTGAACCGTCGGCATTGCGACGCACCATGCCAAAGGTGTGATTGAGCGCCCCGCGGCGAATGCGATTGCTGGCCAGCGGCCATCCGATCCTGTTCATGAAAATGCCCTTACGATTACGAAAATCAGCCAGGCGAGCATCGTCGCCCAGTATAGTCCCCAGAACCGGCGCGAGTAGCGCCTTCCCTCTCCCAACGACGACGTCCACACCAGCAGCGTCTCCCCGGCGAGCATCATCGCGCAGCCGATCCAGTAGGAAGGATCTCCGATCGAGAGGTTGGCTTCGTCGAACAGCAGCTGCTCGAGCCGGCCGCGCAGAGACAGGCCAAGCCCGCTGGCGAACAGGAGCAGTCCGCTCGCGAGGCACAACCCAGCATTATAGGGTGTGAAGGGCTGGCGCCGCTTCCAGCCCTCCCCCGCCCAGCCCCAGCTTACAAAGCCGCAGCCCAGCAGGAGCCATCCAAAGACGAGCAAGATCATTCGCCCTTTCCTTCCGTCAGATCGTCGATCGCGCGGTCGGTCCCGAGGCGCCTGTCGAGCGTGGTGATGAGTGTGGTGAGCTGACGCGTGTCGCCCTTCAGTGCTTCGACTTCGCGTTCGAAGCCCCGGAATTTTGGCCGGAACATCGCCTTGAGCGCGGAAGAGATTGAGAACCTATCCATCGCGCGTCTCTCCGGGCGGCGGCAGCGCCGGCATTTCCGTTTCGAAATCTGGAAGGCGGCTTTCGAGGCGTGCGATCAGCACATTCAGGCCCGCGAGAACCTCGCGCACAGCGTGCACCGCCTCGGCATTCTTCGACCAGGCGCGAAAAGCAAAGATTACGACCGTCAGCAAACCGACCATCATCATCGAGCACAGCACGAGAGCGACGAATAGAACGGCTGCCCAGCCATCCAGTTCGGAGAGTACGCGCCCGGCTTCCACAACGTCGGGTGCCGAGCCTGCAGAGATGGCGATTGCGATTCCCATCGGCTCAGCCATGCTGCACGTCGATGATCGGGCGGCCGTTTTCAATCCGCCAGACAGCGCCGAGGCGGCGCATGTAATCGGGCAGGGTCATCGCGCTTTCGCGGATCGCCGTGCAGCCGATCTCGCCGCCATTGGCCACGGCTACGAGGTACACGGCCTCACCATCATCCAGCGCATTCACGCAATCTGCCAGCACAGTCGGTTCAACGTTGACCGGCACCTGCCCGCAGAACGCGATGCGGTCGACCTTCGCGCGCGCAGCCTCGAATGCGGCCTCCCAGTCCGTCAATGCAGCCTCGAAAGCGCTGGTTGCAGCGTCGTGTGCTGTGCTTGCTTGCACCCATTGCGCGTGTCGCGCCGGTAGGGTTGAGAGGATCGCCTGATATTCTACCAGAGCGTCGTCGGCCGTCGCCTTCACCTGCTCCCATTGGTAATGGCGAACAGCGAAGTCGCTCTCGCTTTCCTCCTCCTCGCGCACCGGCTCCTGAGCAGTGAATTCAGCTGGAGGGTGCGGAGCAATCGGCTCGGGTGCGAGAGGCACCGGCGGCGTAGGCTTCGTGCCAACGCTCTGACCCCAGCTGTCGCCGCCAACCAGGTTCGGGTCGGAAGATTTCACCACGAAGCGCACCGCTTCAGCCCATGTTTTGGTCAGCTTGCCGTCGCGGTCCACGCCGCAGATATCGCCCTTCGCAATCGGACCGCAGCCCTCTGCCTTGGTCATGTACTCGGCATAGTCGGCACCGCTCGTATTGATCGTGCCGCCGGCATTCAAAGAACGGCCTGTCGCACTGTTCGAAGCGAGGGTGAGAACGGTTTCTGCTGCGCTCGCTCCGAAACTCGCTCCGCCAAAAAATCGAGCCGAGGGCGTCGGCTGATTGCTGAAAATCGCGACCAATTCGCTGCCTTGGCCGACATCCTTCTTGAGCGTGTGTGCGGCACCCGATGTCGTGCCGACCAGCAGATTTCCGCCCGAAGTCAGCCTGGCCCGCTCGACCCCCAGCACTTCGAAGAACAACCCGCCGACTCCGCGAAAACCACCAGCGATCTGGCCATAGGTTTGCCCGGCAGCCCGAAGATTGATCGAGGCGGTAGTTCCGTCGCCACTGCCCGGATTGTCTAGAATTAGCAGCGTGGTCGTAGACCCGCTACCTGCCGCGGCCACATGAACTTTGGCGGATGGGCTTGCGGTTCCAATCCCTACATTTCCGGTCGCGTCTACACGGAAGCGTTCGACCCCCGCGGTGACGAACCCGAATGCATTGGCAGAAGGGCGGTAAAATCCGGTGTCTTGGTCATTGGCGAAGCGCAGGCCAGGCGCCGCGACCGTACCATCGGGGATGAGCCCCTGGCCGATCCCGTCACGCACCGCTGCAAAGCTGGCGATCAGCTCGGCCGCGTTCGTCGCCAGATCGTACAGGTAGCTCTGCGTCGGCAGAATCGCGTAGGCCTGCCCGCTTGCATTTGCGCTCTGGTAGGTCTGCCCCAGCGTCAGCTGGGTGGCACTGTTTACGGATTCGATCTCGTAAGGTCTGCCATCGGGGCCGACGAAGCTTTCGCCAGCTTCCACGTTGCCGACGAAGGCCGTGCCCGTGCCGGTGACCGTGGTCGATCCATTGGTGACGGCAACCGTGCCTGCGCGATACCATGCCATTGCCCTTGGCTCCCTAATTGACCCTGATGTTGAGAAGTTCTTCGGCGAAGCCGTGGCGATAGGTGACCGAGACCTGCTGCCCGTTGTTCGCCTTCTTGCCGTACAGCTGGTAGACGCCTCGCTGGCCCGCGGGCAGCGTGTCGTCGATCGAGATGACCGTCACCAGTTCGCCGATGTCGTTGACCACCTTTGCGCCCACCCACAACGCAACTTTGGGCGAGGGCAGAGTGCGGACGATCGCGAAGTTCACATGGGTCGATCCGCTTTCCGGGGTCATCTTGCAGTTGGCAGAGAAGGCCACTTTCACAGGCTTGCCCTGCACCGAATCCACGAAGACCGATGCCAGCTGGCTGCCCAATGCCTCGGGCGAGATGGTGATGTTGCCGACACCGTGGGTATTATTGATCGCCTGCGAGGCGTTCTGCTTCCAGATGCCCACCTGACCCGCAGCGCCATCGGCGATCGTGCTCGAGGTGACCGAGCCCTCGACGATAAGGTCTCCGCCGATCCTTACGTTGCCGTCGTCGATTTCGAATGGCGTGATTACGTCGCTGCCGTCCGGCGAGATGATCGCAAACCGATCGGCGTAGATCAGGAAATCACCTTCATCCCCGTCGTTAAAGGCCTCAAAGCCGGTCACCCGGCCATTCACGTCAAGGCGCAATCCAGCGCGCGCCTCCAGTCCATCAATTGACTCCGCGAATGTGGTCACGGTCGCTTCGGCGTCGTTCACCCGTGTGGTCAGTGTGGAGACGCTCGACGCTATCGCCTCATCGCCATCCACGCGCGCCGCCTGTTCCGCAGTGATCGCCGCAGCGTTGTCATCGATGGTCGCCGAAAGCGTGGTGATCTGGCCCGCCAGCGCTTCGTCACCGTCCGCGCGCGCCTGCTGCTCGGTCTCGATCGCGCCTGTGTTGTCACCCACCGTGGCGGCAAGGGTCGTTATCTGACCCGCCAGCGCATTATCGGCATACGCGCGCGCCACTCCTTCGGCAGTTATTGCGGCAGAGTTGTCATCGACCGTCGCCGAAAGCGTGGTGATCTGGCCTGCCAGCGCGTTGTCACCGTCTGTCCTGGCAACCTCCTCAGTGCTAATCGCGGCGGCGTTGTCGTCGACGGTCGCGGCGAGAGTGGTGATCAAACCTGCAAGTGCATTGTCACCGTTCGCGCGCGCCCATCCTTCGGCAGTTATCGCCGCAGAGTTGTCTTCGACCGTCGCCGAAAGCGTGGTGATCTGGCCTGCCAGTGCCTCGTCGCCGTCAGTGCGCGCCTGTTGCTCGGTGGCAATTGCCGCTGTGTTGGTGCCTACAGTCGCAGCTAGGCTGGTGAGAGCGGCCGTCACCACATTATCGCCATCGATCCGCGCCAGGCGATCGGTCACGATTTGCGCCTCGGCGCCCGCCACGCGAACCGCCAGAGCTTGCCGTGCGCTAGCCTCGGCCGACACGTCGCTGACGATGCGAGCCGTCGTCTCTTTGCGCACCTCGGCTACCGCAGCGACCTGCTCGCGTCGTGCGCGGTCCGCGTCGAGCAGCGCTTGCAAGCCGGTGAGTGCCGCAGCGTCGGTCTTTCGATCGGTATTGCGCGCCACGCGAACGATCGAGGTCACCGCCGCCACGTCGCCTAGCGCGGTCAGCGTGTTTTCCGCGCTGGCGACCCGGGTTTCCAGCGCGTCGAAGGTGCTGCTCTCGACCCTGGTGGTGATCGCGCCGGCCAGCGCATCGATGTCGCTTTCGGCAGTGGTGACACGTGCTTCGACCGCGGTGACCGTTGTCGCATCGGCCTTCGCGGTGATCGACGCCGCATTGCCATCAATGGCGAGTTCCGCAGCCGTCAGTCGGACGAAGATCGTGTCGAGGTCGGCGATCTGCGAGGGATCGAGCACCGCATTGGCAATCGCCTGATCGACATAGCTGGTGGTCGCGCGCAGCAGGATGCTGCTCTCTGCGGCGTCGAGCCGGATTTCCGCTTCGCTGACCCGCTCGTTGGTCTGATCGACCACGCTGATCCTCACCTGCCCTGTGTCAGGATCAGTGTAGATCCCCGCGTCGCGCACGATCTCGCGCGAGGTGTTGGCTTCGGTGGCAACCCGCAGAGCAGCCTCTGCCAGCTTTTCGCTTGCCCGACGCACTTGGTCGAGCGCGCTTCTCTCCGCACCGCCCATGTCGACGATCCGCGCCCGGCCAAGCTCGGTAAACGCGCCACCGGTGACCGAGCGCAGGCCGAACAGGCCAGCGGGGCTGAGTTCGAGCAGGTCGTTGCGGATCGTTCCGGGAAAGATCGTGTCGCCGTCGGTATTGCGCAGGTTGCCACCCGTGCCATCCGCGTCGGGCACCACCGCGCCCTGCGCCTTGCGCGCCAGCAGAATCGGCCCAGCATTGCGCGGATCGAAACCGACCGGTTCGGCCGTCTGCACCGCCGCGCTATCTTCCTCCGACCAGGCATAGATCGCCGCGTTCTCTTCGCGCAGCACCAGCGCGATCCGGCCTGACCGGCTCGGCGTCTGTTTCATCACGCGGAACGGCTTGTCGACCCAGCCACGCGGAGAATAGGTCTGCCACACGATCCGGCCGACCTTCGCCGCCATGCCTTTCATGTTGTACTCAGCGGTGAAGATGCCCGGGTACTGCTTGCGCTGCAGCGTCTGCTTGGCGAGCCGTTCCGCGCGCGCGGCATCCTCGACCATTGTGAAGTCGAGCGGCATTGTGCGCTCGATGCCGTCCTCGCTGTCGATCGAGACCGAGGGATAGGGCACCGGCTGATACAGGGAGTTCGCGCTCGGATCGGTGAAGTTGCCCGCGATGATGTTCGGCAGGTTGGTCTGCCCGCCCATCGCGTCCCAGCTGGCACCGCTGACCACGTCGTGATCGTCGAAGGTCACCTCCGGCGTCGCCAGCGTATTGGTCTTGATCAGGAACGACAGCTTGCCTTCGCTGTCGAGCAGGTCGCCAGCACAGCCAGCCAGCAGCGCGCCGACAATCGCCATCGGCGTATCATCGGTCGAAAATGCGCCCGCCGTCCGGTACCGCTTCTGCGTACCGCCTGCGGCCAGAGCGATATCTTCGTCGCAGATATTCGCCGCGGTGATCGCGCTGTCGAGGTCGAGATACTTGGCGGGCAGGCCTGCACCCACCGACAGCTTGCCGTTGATCCGCCACCCGATCAGCACGTTCAGCGACTGGATGATCGGGATGCCGGTGCTCGCTCCCCAGCTATCCTGGTCATCGATCCGCTGCGTGCCCGAACCACCCGCCGTGCTGTCATAGCGCGGGTCATATTCCGGCATCCCCTCGCCGATGATGGTCACCCGACCGGGCAGGCCATTGGCGAGCGGGGATTGCTCCTCGTCCGTGTTGCCCGTCCGCTTGATCCGCAGGTGAAGATAGGCACAGCCGGTCAGCCGGCAGGACAATCCCCAGCGAGTGCCGCCATTGATCGCCACCGTGTTGGCGTCGGTGCCCTCCAGCACCGGGGTAACCGTGGTGAGGTAGCCCGAGAATTCGCCCTGCACCCCGCCGGCAAGCGTCCAGGCCTGCTGGTCTTCGAACCAGATCTCGTCGATCGAGCCGACACGGTGCGCGGCGACCACGAGAATGTAGTCGACATATTCCTCGTCGGTGCCGCTACCTTCGTAGTAGCGGATATCGGCGGGCATCGCGGTACGCGGGCCCAGCACGATCTTGCGCGCCGCCTGCGGATCGAGCCGAGCCTGCAACCGCCCCAGCTGCGTCGCCGATTGCGGGATGCTCTTCTTCTGCTGGGTAAGCCCTGCGAGGACATTCGCACCAAGCGCGACCCCACTAAGCAACGCAGCGGAAACACCGATCGAAGCGCCGCCAGTTACTACCGCTGCGCCGATTGCTGCGACAACGCCGACCACCCTGGCGACGGTATTGACGACCTTACTCATGGCCCACCGCCCACACGGCCTGCCACTCGCGGCGCGGGATCATGGTCATCCTGCCATCCTCCCCGAACGCCATCGCTTCGCCGCCCAGCACCAGCCCCAGCGCGCTATCCTGCATCAGCGCGATATCGCCGCGCCGCGCGAAGGCGGGCGCGATGCGCGCAAACTTCTCGTCGAGCCGCTCGGCCAGCGGAGACTCCGCCAGCAGGCGCAGCGCCTCGCGCTTGGTGCGATATCGCCCGCGCATCCCCGCCAGCGGATCCTCGCCCGTCTGCGCGATCACGCAGTCGGCAAGCCAGCGCACGCAGTCTCGATCCCAGCGGAAGGTGCGCAGCCGCCAGCGCGCCACGGTCTCCCCGAGGCGCTGTTCCCAGTCCGGCAGTCGATTCATGGCGCCAGCGGATCTCTGCGCGGCTTGTCGTAGCGCGGGCTGTAACCCGGCCCGCCGCGCACGCCGGCCTTCTGGATGCCGTTCGCTGCGGCCAGCGTCTGCGCCCCGCTCAGGTCGCCGGCGTCGAATTCGGACTGGTGCAGGTAGGTTAGGCCGGACGCTTCGCTCAGCGCGACCTGGTAATTCTCGATGCTGGCGACGATCACCTGTTCATCAGCGCGCGTTTCCACCACCAGGTTGACCAGGTAACCGCTGTAATAGGGCTGGATCGGCATCGGCGTGAACGTGATCGGTTGCCCGCCCTCGCCATAGGTCAGCGGCTCCAGCACGCGAAACCACAGGCGGGCCTCGCGCTTGCGCCACTT
>JAACTG010000144.1 GCA_009993585.1 Sphingomonadales bacterium | reverse complement strand
GCTCCCGCATCGGTCAGCGTCTCCAGAGGATAGTTGCCTTCCATGTTCGTTGCATCGATCAGGCCGTCGTCGATCGTCGGGACCGCGAGTGCGATGGGGAACTCCGAATCGCGGATGGCATCGGCGAGATTGCGATCGTGGATGGCGTCGGGCGCCTCGGTGAAGAACGCGATGTCGAATGCCAGTCCGTCTATCCCCGACCCCTGCAGCTTCTCGATCAGTTCTGCGTGGGTGGATCTCGTCCAGGGGAATGCGCCGATGTCGCGCAGGCTGCGATCGTCGATCGCTATCATGCCTATGCGACCGGATGCCTCGACGTCGTCCGCGAGCGCGTATCGCTGCTGGCGCATCAGGTCGTCGAATCCGCCGCCGGCCCCGGTCATGAAGCTCGAGATGGCGACCAGTGCCGCCAGCGCGAATGCGATGATACCGGCCTTCTGGACGGCTTCGCCCTTGAGGTTCTTCATCGTTGGTTCCTTCCGATGCGAGATCGGAAGGAAGGTTTTCCCTCAGATCTCTTCTACGCTTTTCGTGTCTTTCACGATCCTGCCCGAACGCAGGGTAACCACGCGTTCAGCCGCTTCTATGGTCTCGCGCCGGTGCGCGATGCCGATACGGGTTATCCCCATGGAGCTTACCGTGCGGTTCACGTTCGCTTCGTGCACGGCGTCGAGATGCGATGTCCCTTCATCGAGCACGAGCACGCGCGGCTTCTGATGGAGTGCCCGCGCTATCAGTATCCGCTGCTTCTGCCCTCCGGACAGGGTCGATCCCATGTCCCCCACGAGCGTCTGCTCCCGCATCGGCATGGCCTCGACGTCATCCAGCACGGAGGCGTCGGAAAGGGCCGAGAGGATGCTGTCCCGGTCATGAGAGGCGAAGCCCGTCACGTTGTCCGCGATCGAACCGGTGAAGAGCGTGTCCTCCTGGAGGACCGCACCGACCTGCGAGCGATAGGCGCGCCTGCCGTATTTCGGGAGCGGCATGCCGTCGACGAGGACCTGCCCCTCGGTCGGATCGACGAGGCCGAGGATTATCTTGATGAGAGTGCTCTTCCCGCTTCCGCTGGGACCCGTGATGACGAGGTTCTCGCCTTCCTCGATGACGAGATCGATGTCCTCGAGCACCATCGGCTCGAACTCCCCGTATCGATGCGAGACGCCCCGGAGTTCGATTCTGCCCCGTAGGGGCTCCCTCTGGAACTCCGGCTCGGAGAATCCGGGATCCTGGACGGTGAAGGCGATGTCGGATAGCCGTTCGAGATGGAGTCTCGCCTTGCGCCATTCGGCTCCCTGGTCGATTACCCGTCTCGCGGCTGTCGAGAACTGCAGGCGCCATGCGGCGAAGGCGAAGAGCATGCCTATGGAGAATCCTCCCTCCATGACCATGAGGGAGCCTATCCACACGATGAGGACGACCTCGAGCCCTTCGAGGAGGTGGCCGCCGGCCTGCTGCACGACCTTGATCCTGTCGCGCGCGTATCGCTCGCTCAGAAGGTCCGTCAGACGGTTCTGCCAGGCGGCCTGCCGGAGGGACTCGCGTCCTGCGAGCCTGATGGTCGTCATGCCTCGCAGTGTCTCTATCATGGCGCCCTGTTCCCTTCCCATCGCGATGATGGACTCGCCCTCGGTCGCCTTCTCCCGTGCGAGAGTGGCCCATCGCAGGCCGCAGTAGGCTATGAGGGACACCATGGGGACGGTGGCGAGCGCCGGGGAATAGAGCATGAGCGCGCACAGTGTCAGCAGGGCCATGAGGCCGTCGAGCAGTGCGGCCGACATCCCCTCCGTCATGAGGAGACGCAGGGGCTGTATGGACTGGAAGCGTGAGAGGACGTCGCCCACGCTGCGCTTCTCGAACCAGGATATGGGCAGTCTCAGCATGTGCCTCGCGACATTGGTCGACATGGCGTAGGAGAGCATCGTCCCTGATGCGAGCAGCACGAAGCCCCGCATCGCGAAGGCGATCCCGGCTATGACCGCGAAGCCGGCGAATCCGAGCCCGATGGCCGTGATGAGGGAATCGTCGCCTGCCGGTATCGCCTCGTCGACCGCGATCTGCAGGAAGTACGGGGAAGCCAGGACGAACGCCTGGAGGACGAAGGAGAGCAGGAGGGCCTGGAGGATTGTCGAGATGAGGCCGTCGGTCCTCCCCCAGAGTTCCTTCAGACGGAGGTGCCGTTTCCGGGCCTCGGGCTCGAATTCCGCTGCCGGTTCGAGTTCGAGGGCCACTCCGGAGAAGTTGCGGTCTATGGATTCGGGTCCGTGCCACGCACCGGCCCCGTGAGCCGGATCGACGATGAGGAGACGGCCGTCCTTCTCCCGCTCGGCGACGACGAAATGATCCATGCCCCAGTGGAGGATCGCGGGATAGGAGAGCTCCGGAAGATGCTCGATGTCGAGTCTCAGGGGGCGCGTCGACATCCCGAGGGAGTTCGCGACCTTTATCAGGTCCGGCAGGGCCATGCCGCGCGATGTCACCGGATAGCGGCGCCTCATCTCGTCGAGACCGAGATCCTTGCCCCAGTAGGACGCGATCATCGATATGCTCGCCAGACCGCACTCCGCGACCTCTGTCTGCTGGATCGGCTTCACGCGCCTTCTCGTCCGCAGGCTGATGGCCGGGCCGGTGGTCATGGGCAGGTCGCCGCTCATCGTCTCGCCACCGCGTAGAGGGGTTCCAGCATCCATTCGAGGAGTGTGCGCTCTCGCGTCCTGATGCGTCCGGTTATGGTCATGCCGGGAAGGAGCGATACCGGCTCCCCGTATGCGAGGAACGTCTCGGGCATGGATGCCTCCAGCATGTAGTACGGAGCGTCCCCATCATCGAGGACGGTTCGCGAGACCTTCTTTATCGTTGCCCGCACCAGTCCGAAGGTCTGATAGGGATAGGCGTCGATCGAGATGCCCACTTCCATGCCTTCGCGCACGTCCGTCATCGCGGAGGCCGGCACCTTCAGCATGGCCGTCATCCGTGATCCCTCCGGCACGACCACCGCTATGGTCTCCCCCCTGTCGACGCTCTGGCCGTCGCGGACCGGAAGAGCAGCGACG
>JAACTG010000051.1 GCA_009993585.1 Sphingomonadales bacterium | reverse complement strand
CGAGCTGCGGTCGTGCGACTGTTCGGTCATTTCGGGCGCGAACAGGCTGATCGTGCCCGGCGTCATCCGCTTGCTGTGATAGAGCGCGGCATCGGCGCGCGACAGCAGGTTGCTCGGCCGGTCGCCGGGCTGGCTGACTGCATAGCCGCCCGAAATGCCGATCGTCAGATAATGGCCGTCATTGACCACGCCCTTGTCGAAGCCGCGCTGAACATTCGACAAGGTGGCGAGGAAGTTGCGCGGCGACAATGGCGAGCGGCCGAAGATCGCGAACTCGTCGCCGCCGAGCCGCGCCAGGCAGGTGTTTTTCGGCAGCAGCGCCGCGAGGATGTCGGCGGTGTGACGGATCGCGAAATCGCCCGACAAATGGCCGTAGACGTCGTTGATCGATTTCAGGCCGTCGAGATCGAGGATGACAAGGTGGACGAGATCCGACCCGATATCGGTAGCGTCGAGCATCCGGGCGAATTCCTGGTCGAAGCCGAGACGATTCATCGCGCCGGTCAGGCTGTCGGTAAACGCCAGCGTTTTCAACGCTTCGGTGGCCTTGTGCTGGACGTCGATATCCTTGATGACGCCGACCAATCGGCGACCGCCGCCGCTATCGACGATCATTTCGCCGACCGACCGGATGCGCCGGGTGTCGTCGCCGACCGCGAGATCGGCCTCGTAGCGGAACGGCGTGTCACGGGCGACCGCGTCGGCGACGGCGCGCGCCACCATATCGCGATCCTCGGGCACATAGAAGTCGATCGCCTCGGCCACGGTCACCGGCGTGCCCGCCGGCATGTCGTGGATCCGGTAGACGCCATCGGACCAGGACAGCGTCTCGTTGTCGATATCGACTTCCCAGGTTCCCAGCTGCGCCATGCGTTCCGATTGGCGAAACAGCGTGTTCCATTTCTCGAGCTGGTTGGTGCGATCGATCAGCTGGTTTTCGCGTTCGTGCGTGCGGATGATGTTTTCGGCGAGCCGCGCCAGCTTGGCGAGCGCCGCCATGTCCTCGGCGCGGAACCTGCGCGGCTCGATATCGGCGATGCACAAATTGCCGATTGCATAGCCGTGGCTTTCGCGCACCGGGATACCGGCATAGAAGCGGACATGGGGGGCGTTGACGACCATCATCCCGCTTGCGAATCGCGGGTCGAGACACGCGTCTTCGACGACGAGCGGCGCGTCGCTGGCGACGGTCACGTCGCAGAAGGTGCCGGTGCGGGGAAGCTCGTCGATGGCGAGCCCGACCGGCGACTTGAACCGTTGCCGGTCGGCTTCGACGATCGAAATGAGCGCGATCGGACACGAAAAATAGGTCGCGGCCAGCTCGGTCAGTGCGGCGAATTCGGCATTCGACGGCGCGTCGATGATATCGAGCCTGCGCAGCGCCGCGAGCCTCCGCCGCTCATGAGCACCATCAAGTTTTTTCCGCGCCATTGCACCGGTTTGGCAGAAACGCGTTAACGACCGATCAACCGCGACTTAAAAAACGGCGAGCGCGCGGGCGATGCCGTCGCCGGGTTTGCGCAAGGGCCCACCGCGCGCGGTAACGACCCTTTACGGAGAGGCGTCCGTCACGCTAAGTCTGCGGCAAATCAGGGCGATCGTCGGCGGCAACGCCGGTCGAGCGCGCCCTAGCCCGACCAGATCAGGAGAATGACGTTGCGCCAAGTTACCCACCGTGTCGCCGATAGTGTCGCCCTTGGTTCGTCAAGCAGCCGGATGGGGGACATCTTCGATCCCAATGCGGGCGAGGTGCAGGCGACCGTCGCGCTGGGCGACGCGGCGCTGCTCGATCGCGCGGTCGATGCCGCCAAGGCGGCGCAGCCCGCCTGGGCCGCGACCAATCCGCAGCGCCGCGCGCGCATCTTCTTTCGCTTCAAGGAGCTGGTCGAGGCGAACATGGACGAGCTCGCGCGGCTGCTGTCGAGCGAACACGGCAAGGTCGTCGCCGATTCGCGCGGCGACGTCCAGCGCGGGCTCGAGGTGATCGAGTTCTGCTGCGGCATCCCGCATGTCCTCAAGGGCGAATATACCCAGGGCGCCGGGCCCGGCATCGACGTCTATTCGATGCGCCAGCCGATCGGCATCGGCGCCGGAATCACGCCATTCAACTTCCCCGCGATGATTCCGATGTGGATGTTCGGCCCGGCGATCGCGGCGGGCAATGCGTTCATCCTCAAACCCAGCGAGCGCGATCCAAGCGTGCCGCTGCGGCTCGCCGAACTGATGAGCGAGGCGGGGCTGCCCGACGGCATCCTGCAGGTGCTCAACGGCGACAAGGAAATGGTCGACGCGATCCTCGACCATCGCGATATCGCCGGCGTCAGCTTCGTCGGTTCGTCCGACATCGCGCATTACGTCTACAATCGCGGCGTCGCGGCGGGCAAGCGCGTCCAGGCGATGGGCGGCGCGAAGAACCACGGCATCGTCATGCCCGACGCCGATCTCGACCAGGTGGTCAACGATCTGTCGGGCGCCGCCTTCGGTTCGGCGGGCGAGCGCTGCATGGCGCTGCCCGTCGTCGTCCCCGTCGGCGAGGAAACCGCCGAGCGTTTGCGTGACAAGCTGCTTCCCGCGATCGCGGCGCTGCGCGTCGGCATCTCGACCGACGACGACGCGCATTACGGCCCGGTCGTCAACGCGGCGCACAAGACGCGCGTCGAAAACTGGATCCAGACCGCGATCGACGAAGGCGCCGAATGCGTCGTCGACGGGCGCGGCTTTTCGCTGCAGGGGCATGAAAAGGGCTTTTTCATCGGTCCGACGCTGCTCGACCGCGTTACCACCGACATGCAAAGCTACAAGGAAGAGATTTTCGGCCCCGTGCTGCAGATCGTCCGGGCGAGCAACTTCGAAGAGGCGCTGCGCCTGCCGAGCGAGCACCAATACGGCAACGGCGTCGCGATCTTCACGCGCAACGGCCATGCGGCGCGCGAATTCGCACATCGCGTCAATGTCGGCATGGTCGGCATCAATGTGCCGATTCCGGTGCCCGTCGCCTATCACAGCTTCGGCGGCTGGAAGCGTTCGGCATTCGGCGACACCAACCAGCACGGCATCGAGGGCGTCAAATTCTGGACCAAGGTCAAGACGATCACGCAGCGCTGGCCCGACGGCACCGCCGATGCCGCCAACACCGACGCCTTCGTCATCCCGACGATGGGATAAGCGACACCACGACAGGAGGATAGCATGCGGCGATTCACGATCTTGGCGACCCTCGGCCTGGCCGCGTGCGGCAGCGACGCGCCGCCGCCCGAACAGCCGGTCGAGCAGGCGGCGACGGTCGACCCCGCGCTGGTCGAGCAGGAAGGCAATAATTTCCCCGCCGCGTTCGAAGGGCGCTGGGGGATCACGCCGGAGGAATGCGCCAAGGCCGACAGCACCGCCGAAATGTACGTAACGATCAAGGGCGACACGCTCGACTTCGCCGATCGCAAGGGCAAGGTGACGTCGATGCGTGTCGATTCGCCTGGCCGTCTGACGACCGAGATCGCGTTCAGCGGCCAGGGGCGCAACTGGCAACGAACGACCAAGTTTTTCCTCGAAAACGAGGGAACGCAGCTTGGGCGCGCCGACACCGACCCGGTCATTTTCAACGTCAACTACACGCGCTGCGAGACTGGGCGATGAGATCCGGCATCGTGATCGCGGCGCTGCTGCTGGCTGGGTGCCAGCAGGACAGCGAGGCCCCGGTAGAGGATGTGCCGATCAAGGATAACGGCGTGCCCGCCGGCAGCGACGCGATCGTCACCGATGCCGCGCAGGCCGATATCGAACGCTCGCAGGCGGCCACCGATGCCGAAATGGCGCAGCCCATGGGCAAGGCATTTCCGGCGGCATTCCATGGGCGCTGGGACGGCAATGCGGCGGCGTGTGCCAAAGACTATAGCGACATGCGGATGACGATAACCGGCGATACCGTCAAACACTGGGAATCGAGCGGCACGGTGCGCGAACTGCGGATCGAAACGCCGACCAGGATCACCGCCGACCTCGATTTTTCGGGCGAGGGCGAGGAATGGCAAAGCACGACCGGATATGAAGTCGTCGACGGCGGAAAGGCGCTGGTTCGAACGCAGCGAAATCCCGACATCACCGTGCGCTATGTGCGGTGTTCCTAGGCGGATGATCGCGGCTGGCACGTCGCGGTTTGCGATGCTAGGGCGCGCGTCATGACCGATCAATTCGCCCTGACCGACGACCAGCTCGCGATCCAGGAGATGGCGCGGCGCTTCACCGCCGACGAAATCACGCCGCATGCGGCCAAATGGGACGAGGACCACATCTTCCCGCGCGACACGATCAAAAAGGCTGCCGAACTCGGCTTCGCCTCGATCTACGTCAGCGAGGCATCGGGCGGCATCGGCCTCGGCCGGCTCGAGGCGGCGCTGATCATGGAGGCGATGGCCTATGGCTGTCCCTCGACCAGCGCGTTCATCTCGATCCACAACATGGCGAGCTGGATGATCGACACCTATGGCTCGGACGAGCTCAAGGGCCGCTATCTCCCCGATCTCGTCAATATGGACCGGATCGCCAGCTACTGCCTGACCGAGCCGGGCTCGGGCTCCGACGCCGCCGCGCTCAAGACCAGCGCGCGAAGGGACGGCGACGACTATGTCGTCAACGGGTCGAAACAGTTCATCTCGGGCGCGGGCGAGAACGAGGTCTATGTCGTCATGGTGCGTACCGGCGAGGACGGGCCCAAGGGCATTTCGTGCCTAGTCGTCGATAAGGACATGGCGGGCGTGTCGTTCGGCGCGAACGAGAAGAAGCTCGGCTGGCATTCGCAGCCGACGCGCCAGGTGACGTTCGATGACGTGCGCGTGCCGGTCGCCAATCGCGTCGGCAAGGAAGGCGAGGGCTTTCGCTTCGCGATGGCCGGGCTCGACGGCGGCCGCCTGAACATCGGTGCGTGCAGCCTGGGCGGGGCGCAGCGCTGCCTCGACGAGGCGCTCGCCTATACCAGTGACCGCAAGCAGTTCGGCAAGCGCATCGCCGATTTCCAGAACACGCAGTTCATGCTCGCCGACATGGCGACCGACCTCGAGGCGGCGCGCGCATTGCTATACGTCGCCGCCGCCAAGGTGACGGCGAACGCGCCCGACAAGACCAAGTTCGCGGCGATGGCGAAGCGGCTCGCGACCGATTCGGGATCGGCGATCGTCAACGACGCGCTGCAGCTGTTCGGCGGCTATGGCTATTTGATGGACTATCCGATCGAACGGTTCTGGCGCGATCTGCGCGTGCATTCGATCCTCGAAGGCACCAACCAGATCATGCGGATGATCGTCGCGCGCGAATTGCTGCGCCAGTAAGGAAATGATGATGACCTGCAGGCTTTCAATCGTCGCATTGGCCGCGCTGGCGCTCGCCGGTTGCCAGCAAGGCGGCGATGCGCCGGCCGGCGGCGCGGACGATTCGGGCGAGGGCGCCCGGCGTTCGTCGACATCGGCAAGCGGGTCGGCGAGCGTATCGGCCGACGGCAATGGCGGCGCGTCGGCCGCGGCCGCGAGCCTTGGCGGAACCAACGGCGCCTACAGCTTTGCCGGCACCGTCGTCGGTCGCGCCGATATCGAGCATCTGTTCAACGCCGAAAAGGGCCAGACGATCGACATCAAGATCGATCGGTCGGGCAATCCGTTCTTCAACGTCATCCCGCCCGGCGGCGACAATGCCGATGCGATCTTCGTCGGGAGCGATGCCGACGATCCGACGCACTGGCGCGGCACCGCGCCGGCAAGCGGCGTTTACCGCGTGCTCGTCTACCTGCGCGGACAGGCGAAGGACGCCGAAGAAACGCGGCCCTATGCCATCGCCGTCGGTGTCCGGTAATCGCGCCATCGCGAAGTTGTGCGCGATCGGTTGCGGTCATCGGCGACGCGCGCTAAGCCGCGCCATCGCACGAGGTAAGAACAGAGCATGACCGACGACCTGATCGTGCGCGTTGAAGAACGCGCCGGAATTATCAGCCTCAATCGCCCCGGCGCGATCCACGCGCTCAACATCGCCATGTGCGAAGGGATTTCGGCCGCGCTCGAGGCTTGGCGCAGCGACGACGCGATCGAGGTCGTGATCATCGACCATAGCGAGGGCCGCGGCTTTTGCGCCGGCGGCGATATCCGCCTGCTCGCCGAAAGCGGCGCCGGCGACGGTAGGGCCGCGCGCGATTTCTTCCGCGCCGAATATCGCATGAACAACGCGCTGTTCGCCTATGCCAAGCCAATCGTCGCGTTCATGGACGGCGTCACCATGGGCGGTGGCGTCGGCCTGTCGCTGCCGTGCGAATATCGCGTCGCGACCGAAAATACGCGCTTTGCCATGCCCGAAACGGGTATCGGCCTGTTCCCCGATGTCGGCGGCGGCTGGTATCTGTCGCGGCTGCCCGGTCGCGTCGGCCAGTTCCTCGCGCTGACCGGGGCGCGGCTCGACGGCGCCGAATGCGTCGAGCTGGGCCTGGCGACGCACTACCTGCCGAGCGAGCATCTCGCCGAGGCCAAGCAGCGGATCGCGCAGGATCCGGGACGGATCAAGGGGATATTGGGCCAGCTGGCGGGCAAGCCGCCCGAGGCGCGCATCGTCGCCAATCTCGACAAGATCAACCGGCTGTTCGCCTCGGACGAGCTCGAAGAGGTGATGGACGCGCTGGGTCGCGACGAAAGCGAATGGGCGCAGCGCGAGCTCGATACTTTGTGCACCAAGAGCCCGCTGTCGTGCAAAGTGTCGCTGCGGCTGCTGCGCGAGGGCGCGACGATGCCGTTCTTCATCGACGAGATGCGGCAAGAATTCGCGGTCGCGTCGCACATCGTCCAGCGCCACGATTTCATCGAGGGGGTCCGCGCGCTGATCGTCGACAAGGACAATCGCCCCGAATGGGACCCGCCGCATCCCGACGGCGTGACCGCGCACATGATCGACACGATCTTCGCGCCGCTGCCCGACGACGAGGCGTGGACGCCCGCATAACGTAGCAACTGGGAGCCGACATGGCGGATTACGAAACGATCACAACCGAAACGCGCGAGCGCGTCCTGCTCGTCACGCTCAATCGGCCGCAGGCGCTCAACGCGCTCAATTCGCAAGTGCTCGACGAGCTGTTGGCGGCGATGGCCGATTACGATCGCGACGACAATCTCGGCTGCGCCGTCGTCGCCGGCAGCGCCAAGGCCTTTGCCGCGGGTGCGGACATAAAAGAGATGTCGGATCAGGGCTTTGCCGATATGTATGCACATGATTTCTTCGCGGGATGGGACCGTTTCACCGCGACGCGCAAGCCGATCGTCGCGGCGGTATCGGGCTATGCGCTTGGTGGCGGTTGCGAGCTGGCGATGATGTGCGATTTCATCGTCGCCGCCGACAGCGCCAAGTTCGGCCAGCCCGAGATCAAGCTCGGCGTCTCGCCCGGCATGGGCGGATCGCAGCGGCTGACGCGCGCGGTCGGCAAGGCCAAGGCGATGGACATGTGCCTGACCGGGCGGATGATCGACGCCGAGGAAGCCGAGCGTTCGGGCCTCGTCGCGCGCATCGTCGCCGCCGACGACCTGGTCGAAGAGGCGGTCAAGATCGCCGCGCAGATCGCGGGCATGGCGCCGCTCGCGGTGCTCGCCAACAAGGAAATGGTCAATGCCGCGTTCGAAACGACGCTGGCGCAGGGCGTCCAGTTCGAACGCCGCCTGTTCCACGGCCTGTTCGCGACGCACGATCAATCCGAAGGCATGGCCGCCTTCGTCGACAAGCGCGCCGGGAAATGGTCGGGGCGGTAAGCGATTTTTTCCTCTCCCATCAAGGGGAGAGAGGGGGTTAGGTAACGCACGGCGAACTGGCGCGGTGGTAGTCGCTGCCCCAGGTGCGCGTCGACCGAATGCCCGCGTCGATGTGGAATTTCTGCCCCGAATAGATGCCGAGCCCGGCGTGATAATTGTCCGCCCGCCCGCGATACCAGGTGCACAGCTTGTCGATCATGACGGCGCGGCTCGGTTGGCTGACGGCAAAGGCATCGAAGGCACCGAACTGGCGATGGACGCTGCCCGATGCGCCGCCCGCGCAGGCATTGAGCGCGGGGTTGCGATAGCCCGAGACGATCTCGACCCGGCCGAGCAGTGGCACCAGTTCGTCGCGAATGACGCCGAGCGACGCAAACGCGCCGTCCCAACTTGCGCGATCGGGCAGCTCGTACTCGCTGGCGCCGCAGCGTTTCCAGTCGATCGCGGTGCGCAAGATCTGATAGGTCGGAACGATGTCCGAAAGGCGGTGCTTGGAGAGCTCGGCCTCGAATTCGACCACGCGCGCGCGGTTGTCGCCGCGCGCCAGCCAGGCGGCATAGCTTGCGGGTAAATCGGTCGGGAGTGTCGCGACCGAGGCGGGCGCCGTAACGGGCGCGGACTCGACTGCGGCGGCATGCGCCGGCGAGGGCTGGCCGAACGCCAGCGCGGCGATTAAGGACGATAGAAATGCAAACATCATCGTGCCGATAGCACGAAAAAGCTGAACGAGGAACGAACATGGCGACCATCGCATTCATCGGACTGGGCAATATGGGCGGCGGCATGGCGGCGAACCTGGCCAAGGCGGGGCACGCGGTGCGCGCGTTCGACCTCAGCGCGGAGGCGCTCGACCGCGCCGATGAGGCGGGTTGCGGTCGCGCGGCGAGCGCGGCGGAGGCGATCGCCGGGGCCGATGCGGTCGTGACGATGCTGCCCGCGGGTCAGCATGTCGCCAGCGTTTACGAAAACGACGTGTTCGGCAACGCCGCCCCCGGCACGCTGCTGATCGATTGTTCGACGATCGACGTCGCGACCGCGCGCAGCAATGCCGCGGCGGCGGTCGAACAGGGGCTGGTCGCGGTCGATGCGCCGGTATCGGGCGGCATCGCGGCGGCCAATGCGGGCACGCTGACCTTCATGGTCGGCGGCAGCGACGACGGCTTCGCACGCGCCGAGCCGATCCTGTCGGCGATGGGCAAGGCGGTGATCCATGCCGGCGACAGCGGCGCCGGGCAGGCGGCCAAGATCTGCAACAACATGATCCTCGGCGCGACGATGGTCGCGACCTGCGAGGCGCTGGCGATGGCGCGGAAACTCGGCCTCGATCCGCAGAGCTTCTACGACATCGCGTCGGTCAGTTCGGGCCAGAGCTGGTCGCTGACGAGCTATTGCCCGCTGCCCGGCGTCGGCCCGCAAAGCCCCGCCGACAACGGCTACCAGGGCGGTTTCGCCGCGGCGCTGATGCTCAAGGATTTGCGCCTGGCGATGGAGGCGGCCGAATCGGTCGGCGCCAATGTCCCGATGGGCACGCGCGCGCGCGAACTCTACGAAGACTATGTCGCCAACGACGACGGCCATCACGACTTTTCGGGGATCATCGAGACGCTGTGAGTAGATTAGCCTCTCTCCTTCAGGGGAGAGGTAGTGAGACTTGGCAAGGCGTAGCCGAGCCTAGTCGCAGCGGAGAGGGGCGGGCTACATGCTGACGGACGTTCGTGCGGCTCGCGCCCCTCTCAACTTCGCCTAGGCCTTCGGCCAAGGCTTCGTATCTCTCCCCTGAAGGGGAGAGAGCAGGTTATCTCGGCTTTCTGAATTTCAGCGTCATCCGGTCGCTTTCGCCGATCGCGGCGTATTTGGCGCGGTCGACGTCCTTGAGCCGATAGGTCGGGGGCAGCGTCCAGACGCCGTCCTTGTAATCGTGCGTGTCGCGCGGATTGGCGTTGATGTCGCTGTCGCCCGCGACTTCGAAGCCAGCCGCGCGGGCAAAGGCGATGACCGATGATTTTTTCATGTAGCCGCTCTTTTCCTCGAGCGCCGAGTCCATGTCCTCGGGGAGGCGGTGTTCGACGACCCCGAGGATGCCGCCGGGCTTGAGCATCGCGAACATCGCGTTGAAATTGGCCTGTGCGGCATCGATGCCGCCGAAGCGCCAGTTGTGGACGTTGCGGAAGGTCAGCACGACGTCGGCGCTGCCATCGGCGACCTTGGGCGCGCCGTCGGTGGCTGGAAAGGCGGCATAGGCGATCGTCGCGAAGGCGGCGGGATGCGCCTGTTCGAGCTTGCGCACCGATGCGACGCCGTTGGGCCACGGTCCGACGACGGTCAGCTTGCTACCGCCGCTGGTCGATAACGGCGCGAGGATTTCGCTGTACCAGCCGCCGCCGGGCCAGATTTCGACGATTTCGTCGCCGGGCTTCACGCCGAAGAACGCCAGCGTTTCCGCCGGGTGGCGATAGCGGTCGCGCGCGACGTTGGCGGCGGTGCGCGACGGCGCGGCGATCGCCGCCGCGATCGCATCTGAAACCGCTGCCGGCCCGGACGTGTCGTCGGCGCGGCCGTTGGTCGGGGTGCAGGCCATCGTTGCGGCACTCGCGGCGAGAACAATTGCGGTCGCGGTCGCGCGCGACGGGTTGAAGCGGGTCATGGCATCCTCCAGATAGGCCCTTATACGGGCATCGACCCGGTAATAGCCCATGGATTGCGCGATGACCAACGACTATGCCCGTTATGCGTGTATCGCGCTGGTCGTGCTGGTCGTTGCCGCGATCGGCGAACGCCGCCGGATGCGCCGCAAGAATATCGAGCGCGTCGGATTCATGCCGTGGCCGCTGATCACGGTGCTGGCGAGCCTGGCCTTTGCGGTGTTTGCGGGAATTGCCGTGCGCGGCGGTTAGACGCGTTACAGACAGGCCTCGAGATAGGGCTGGTCGAACCCGAACATACGCGCCTTTTCGAGCGTATAGGGGCGCAGGCCCATGGCGCGATAGTCGCCCTTGATCTTGCCGTCGGCGTCTTCCGATTCATATTCGAACTTGAACAGTTCCTGCGTGACGATGACGTCGCCCTCCATGCCGATGACCTCCGTGATGTTGGTGACGCGGCGCGAGCCGTCGCGCAGGCGCTTGACCTGGACGATGAGATCGACCGATTCTGCGATCTGGCGGGAAATGGCTTCCTTGGGGATCTTGATGTCGCCCATCAGGATCATGTTTTCCATACGGCCCAGGCATTCGCGCGGGCTGTTGGCGTGAAGCGTACACATCGAGCCGTCATGGCCCGTGTTCATCGCGGCAAGCAGGTCGAAACATTCGGCGCCACGAATTTCGCCGAGGATGATGCGGTCAGGGCGCATACGCAGAGCGTTCTTGACGAGATCTCCGATCGTGATCGCGCCTTCGCCTTCGAGGTTGGGCGGCCGCGTTTCGAGCGGCAGCCAGTGCGGCTGTTGCAGGCGAAGCTCGGCCGCGTCCTCGATCGTCAGCACGCGTTCGCCCGGATCGATCATCTTCGACAGCGCATTGAGCATCGTCGTCTTGCCCGAACCGGTACCGCCCGAGATAACGACGTTGAACCGGCACGCGCCCGCGATCTTGAGCGCGGTGCACATCTGCGGGCTCATCGCGTTCCAGTCCTTGAGATTGTCGAGCGTGATCGGCTTGGCCGAGAATTTGCGAATCGAGATTGCGGTGCCGCGCAGGCTGAGCGGCGGGACGATGACGTTGACGCGGCTGCCGTCCTTGAGACGGGCATCGGCAAGCGGCGTCGTCTGGTCGACGCGGCGACCGACCATGTTGACGATGCGCTGGGCGATCTGGAACAGATGTTCCTCGTCGCGGAACTGGATCGGCGCGAGCGTCAGCTTGCCGCCCTTTTCGATGTAGGTCTGGTCGGGGCCGTTGACCATGATGTCCGAAATGTCGGGGTCGGAGAGCAGTTCCTCGAGTGGTCCGAAGCCGAGCAGTTCGTCGACGAGCACCTTTTCGAGAGCGAACTGTTCGCGCCGGTTGAGCGTCAGCTTGAGTTCGGCGAGCACTTCCATGACAATCGGGCGGAATTCCTCGGTCAGCTCTTCCTTGTTGAGCGTCGCGGCGGCCTCGGGATCGACGCGTTCGAGCAGGCGCGGCAGCACCTGTTCCTTGATCTTGTGGACCGACGCTTCGAATCCTTGCGGTTTTTCGGCTTCGCTCGCCTCGGCCGACGAGCGTGTATTGAGCCGCGACATCGCGTCATCGGCGTCGACGGGAAGCCGCGACTGCGGCTCGTCGTCGCCGCTCGACAGCGGCAGGTTTTCGATCGGCGGGAACTGGTCGCCGCCTTTCGGCCTGGGCGCGGGTCCCGATCCCTGCATCGGTTTGGCGACGCCGAAACTCGGCCGATTGCCTTCGCCGGCGCCAGGTTTTCGCCCAAATGCACTCATCGCAGCCATTCCTTCCCCGGTCTTGGCGGCCGGGCTACATTGCCAATTGCAGGCATTGCTAACCGGAAATGGTGAATAGATCGGAAACTTTGATCGGTAGGGCCGCGAAAAATTGTGCGGTCGCCCCCGCAGGACAAGAAAAAAGCCCCGGCCTTGCGACCGGGGCTTTGACCTAAAAGCGGGTGAAAACCTCCGCTCAGTCGCCGATCCTTTCGGCGAGAACGGTCAGGCCTTGCGCATTGACCTCGGCAAAGCCGCCTTCGATGGCAAGCGTTTCGGGCTCGCCGCCGTCGGTCTTGTAGATCGTCAGCGCGCCGTCGCGCATCGTCGACATGAACGGAGCATGGCCTTCGAGGACGCCGAAATCGCCCTCGCTGCCCGGCACGACGACCATATAGGCCTCATCCGAGCGCACGAGCTTTTCGGGGGTCACGATTTCGAACTTAAGAGCCATGATGCTGGTTTCCGCTGATCAGATGGGTCAGGCCGCTTCGGCCATCTTCTGGCCCTTGGCGACCGCTTCGTCGATGCCGCCGACCATGTAGAAGGCGCTTTCGGGAAGATGATCGTACTCGCCGTCGACGACCGCCTTGAACGATTTGACGGTGTCCTCGATCGCGACGAACTTGCCGGGGATGCCGGTGAAGACCTCGGCGACGTGGAACGGCTGCGACAGGAATTTCTGCAGCTTGCGCGCGCGCGCGACGGTGACCTTGTCCTCTTCGGACAGCTCGTCCATGCCGAGAATGGCGATGATGTCCTGCAGCGACTTGTACTTCTGCAGCGTTTCCTGGACGCGGCGCGCGGTCTCGTAATGCTCCTGGCCGACGACGGCGGCGGTGAGCACGCGGCTGGTCGAATCGAGCGGATCCACGGCAGGGTAGATGCCCAGTTCCGAAATCGCACGGTTGAGCGTTGTCGTCGCATCGAGATGCGCGAACGAGGTTGCCGGCGCCGGATCGGTGAGATCGTCGGCGGGAACGTAGATCGCCTGGACCGAGGTGATCGAGCCCTTGTTGGTCGAGGTGATGCGCTCCTGCAGCGTGCCCATGTCGGTCGACAGCGTCGGCTGATAGCCCACCGCCGACGGGATGCGGCCGAGCAGCGCCGACACTTCCGAACCGGCCTGCGTGAAGCGGAAGATGTTGTCGACGAAGAACAGGACGTCCTGGCCTTCCTCGTCGCGGAAATATTC
>JAACTG010000143.1 GCA_009993585.1 Sphingomonadales bacterium | reverse complement strand
CCGATCGACGGCAAGGGTCCGCTCAAGGACGTCACCCGCCAGCGCGTCGAGGTCAAGGCGCCGGGCATCATCCCGCGCCAGTCGGTCAACGAGCCCGTCCAGACCGGGATCAAGGCGCTCGACGCGCTCGTCCCCGTCGGCCGCGGCCAGCGCGAACTGATCATCGGAGATCGCCAGACCGGCAAGACCGCTGTCGCGATCGACACCTTCATCAACCAGAAGGGCGTCAACGCCGGCGACGACGAGAACAAGAAGCTCTACTGCATCTACGTTGCGATCGGCCAGAAGCGTTCGACCGTCGCGCAGATCGTGAAAAGCCTCGAAGAAAACGGCGCAATGGAATATTCGATCGTCGTCGCCGCGACCGCGTCGGAGCCCGCCCCGCTGCAGTATCTCGCGCCTTACACCGGCTGCGCTATGGGCGAATTCTTCCGCGACAACGGCATGCATGCCGTGATCGTTTACGACGATCTGTCGAAACAGGCGGTCGCCTATCGCCAGATGTCGCTGCTGCTGCGCCGCCCGCCGGGCCGCGAAGCCTATCCCGGCGACGTCTTCTACCTCCACTCGCGCCTGCTCGAGCGCGCGGCCAAGATGAACGATGCGCATGGCGGCGGTTCGCTGACGGCACTGCCGATCATCGAAACGCAGGCGGGCGACGTGTCGGCCTATATCCCGACCAACGTGATCTCGATCACCGACGGCCAGATCTTCCTCGAAACCGACTTGTTCTTCGCCGGCATCCGCCCGGCGATCAACGTCGGCCTGTCGGTCAGCCGCGTCGGCTCGGCGGCGCAGACCAAGGCGATGAAAAAGGTCTCGGGCTCGATCAAGCTCGAGCTCGCGCAATATCGCGAAATGGCCGCCTTCGCGCAGTTCGGTTCGGACCTCGACGCCTCGACGCAGAAACTGCTCAACCGCGGCGCGCGCCTGACCGAATTGCTCAAGCAACCGCAATTCTCGCCGATGCCGTTCGAGGAACAGGCCGCGTCGATCTTTGCCGGCACCAACGGCTATCTCGACAGCGTCAAAGTCGAGGACGTGACGCGCTATGAAAGCGCGATGCTGTCGTACCTGCGCGCCGAGCATCCCGGCGTGCTCAAGGACATTCGCGCGACCAAGGATCTCGACGACAAGTCCAAGCAGAACCTCGTCGACGCGCTCGACAGCTTCGCCAAGCAATTCGCCTGATCTTTTCGACGCAGACGCAAGGAATTAACCGCCCGTGGCCAGTTTGAAAGAACTCAAAGGTCGGATCAACTCGGTCAAGTCGACCCAGAAGATCACCAAGGCCAAGCAGATGGTCGCCGCCGCCAAGCTCCGCAAGGCGCAGGCGACGGCCGAGGCCGCGCGTCCCTATTCGCAGCGGCTCGAAGCCGTCGTCGCCAGCCTGGCGAGCCAGGTTTCAGGCGACGGCGCCCCTGCCCTGCTCGCCGGCACCGGCAAGGACCAGGTCCATCTGCTGATCGTCGCGGCGGCGGACCGCGGTCTTGCCGGCGCGTTCAACGCCAACATCGTCAAGGCCGTGCGCGAGACCGCCAAGCGGCTGATCGAAAGCGGCAAGACGGTCAAGTTCCTGGTCGTCGGACGCAAGGCGCGCAGCGGCCTGATCCGGCAATATGGCGACCTGATCGTAGATTATTACGATACCACCGTGGTCAAGACGCCGGGCTTCGCCGAAGCCAAGGCGATCGCCGACCTGGTGCTGGCGATGTACGACGCGGGCGATTTCGATGTCGCCACCTTGTTCTATTCGAAGTTCCAGTCGCCGCTGGTCCAGACGCCGACGGCGCAGCAGATCATCCCCGTCGCGATCCCGGCCGATGCCGCCGCGGGCGGCGATGCCGCAGTCGATTACGAGCCCGACGAGGAGGATATCCTCGCCGCGCTGCTGCCGCGCAACATCACGATCCAGATCTACAAGGCGCTGCTCGAAAACGTCGCCGGCGAACAGGGCGCGTCGATGAACGCGATGGACAACGCCACGCGCAACGCGGGCGACCTGATCCAGAAACTGACCATCCAGTATAACCGCAGCCGCCAGGCCGCGATCACCACCGAACTCGTCGAAATCATCTCGGGCGCCGAAGCGCTCTAAAGAAGCCAAGGAAGATTATCATGGCAACCGCACCCAAGACCGCCAACAAGGCGCCCGCGAAAAAGGCTCCCGCCAAGGCCACGCCCGCCGGCACCGCGACCGGCAGGATCGCCCAGGTCATCGGCGCCGTCGTCGATGTCGTGTTCGACGGCGATCTGCCCAACATCCTGTCGGCGCTCGAAACCGACAATAACGGCCAGCGCCTCGTCCTCGAGGTCGCCCAGCATCTCGGCGAGAACACCGTCCGCACGATCGCGATGGATTCGACCGAAGGCCTGACCCGCGGCCAGTCGGTGCGCGACACCGGCAGCCAGATCACCGTTCCGGTCGGTCCCGAGACGCTCGGCCGCATCATGAACGTCGTCGGCGAGCCGATCGACGAGCGCGGCCCCGTCGGCGCCAAGCGCTCGGCGCCGATCCATGCCGAGGCCCCCGCCTTTGTCGACCAGTCGACCGAGGCCGAGATTCTCGTCACCGGCATCAAGGTCATCGACCTGCTCGCGCCTTATGCCAAGGGCGGCAAGATCGGCCTGTTCGGCGGCGCCGGCGTCGGCAAGACCGTGCTCATCCAGGAACTGATCAACAACATCGCCAAGGGCCATGGCGGCGTGTCGGTCTTCGCCGGCGTCGGCGAACGCACTCGCGAAGGTAACGATCTCTACCACGAATTCCTCGACGCCGGCGTCATCGCCAAGAACGACGCGGGCGAGGCGATTTCCGAAGGCTCCAAGGTTGCGCTCGTGTTCGGACAGATGAACGAGCCGCCGGGCGCGCGTGCCCGCGTCGCGCTCTCGGGCCTGACGATGGCCGAATATTTCCGCGACGAGGAAGGCCAGGACGTCCTGTTCTTCGTCGACAACATCTTCCGCTTCACGCAGGCCGGTTCG
>JAACTG010000141.1 GCA_009993585.1 Sphingomonadales bacterium | reverse complement strand
GCGCCGACGCCCTGACGTGGGAGCCGAAACACCGCTTCGACGCGATCCTGATCGATGCGCCCTGCACCGCAACGGGCACCTGCCGCCGCCACCCCGATGTGCTGCACCGCATCGGCGCGCGCCAGATCCCCGAGATGGTTGAACTGCAACGGGGGCTGGCGGCCAAAGCGGCGGAATGGCTGAACCCCGGCGGGGTGATGGTTTACGCGGTATGCTCGCTGGAGGCCGAGGAAGGCGAGGAGCAGGCGCGCTGGATTGACGCCGAATGCGGTCTTGCGCCGATGCCGATCACAGCGGAGGAACTGCCCGCAGGCCTCGCCCCGACAGCTGAGGGATGGCTGCGGACGCATCCGGGGATGCTGGCCGATCAAGGCGGGTTGGACGGGTTTTTTGCAGCGCGGTGGGTGAAACCATAGTCACGCCGACAGCTTTTAGGATTTGCTGCGCCCGGCTGGAATGTCTGATTGTGGGTGGATTGCTGCCGCTAGAGTCCTCTCAAGTCGAAGCCGCAAAGCGTATTGGCCATTTCGGGATCACCCCGCCAAGCCAAGATAGGCTTGTTCAATCAAACTCTGGCTCTGGCACTCTGACTGTTCCGCGTCGTGCCACGAAGTAGAGCCCGCTTCCCACAGCCAGCAGCACGATCATCAGCCCGAACGCGGTGGCCGGGGCCTGGATCATGGTGAACAACTTGAAACCGCCTGACACCGCCATTACGGGCCACCAGTAAAGCGCAAGGCGGCCATTGTGCCGTTCGTCACTGCGGCGCATCAGGACCACGAAGCTGGCGATCACTAGCAGGCTCGTCACCGTCCCTGCCAGTGCCGTTACCTGCGCCAGAAAGACGAAGGCACCGCTCGACAGCATTACGGCTGTGACGGCGGCGAACAGCAGCACGGCGCGGTCAGGCGTCCGGAATCGGGGCGATACGTGGGCGAATGTCGCGGGCAATAGGCCGCGGTCGGCCATGCCGAAGACGATCCGCGGCCCGCCGATGAAATAGTTCAGCGCATTGGTCGCGATCGAGAATACCGCAGCCACGCTGATGATCAGCACGCCTGTATCGCCCATCACGGCTCCGGCGGCGGCGGCCAGCGGGGTCGCATCGCCATCGCTCTGCGGCGCTCCGGTAGCGATGAAAGCCCATTGCACTGCCATGTAGAAGGCTGTGATCAGCGCCAGCGAACCCAGCATCGTAAGCGGCAGATCGCGCCGGGGTCGCTTTAATTCGCCGGCCGAAAAGGCGCCGACTTCCCCGCCTGAAAAGGCGAAATAGACCAGCAACGCGACGCTTTCGAATTGGCCGAAACGCGGTAGCACAAACTCGGTCGCAATGCCCCCGGATGCGTAGGCCACACCGCACAGCAGCAGAATCGGCGCCAGCTTGAGCACGGTTCCCACCGCCAGCGAACCGATGCTGTTGCGCATCCCCGATATGACGATCCCGGTCAGCGCGACCAGCAGGAACGCCAACGCCAGCGCCCGCGCGCCCGGTTCTGCCAGCACCGGAAAGATCACAGCCAAATAAGCGACCAGCACATACAGCGTCGCCGCGCGGCCAGCACTTATGCCGAGCACCGCCCAGAAACCGATCAGAAAGCCCGCAAACGGGCCAAATGCCGTCTGTACCCAAAGCTGCGGCCCGCCCGATGAGCGGAACATGTTGCACAGCCGGGCGACGATCAACGTGCCGCAGGCGTAAAGCGAGCCGAAGATCAGGAACATCCACGGCGCGAAGTTGCCGACTTCGGAATACAGCAGCGCGGGCACGGCAAAGATCCCCGCTCCGATCATGCCGTTGATGCTCATCAGGGTCGCGCCAAAAGGGCCGACCACCCGCGGCGGAGCTTTATCGTCCTGCATCAATAAGCCCCCCGGACCAAAGGGAACTGATTATTCACGGCCCCACACGCTCGAACGTGGCGGTGCCGCGCCCGCCATGCAGCCGTTTGATCGTGCCGTCCTCACCCCGGACGACGCGCAGGCGAAATCCGCTGAGCGCTACCCACACATCGTTTTCCAGCGGCGCGTAGCGAGCGCCTTCCATTACGATGAAGCCATCATCGGCGGTTACGTCGATCGGCAATCTGGGCGAAAATTGCGCGGGCACTTCGCCAAATTCGCGGCGGTTGTTAAGGTAGGTTCCGGCCACTTCCTGCGCCGCTGCAACGTCGCCCTTGCGCGCCTGAAATGCGCCAAGAGCATCGGTGCCAGAGATACGCCGCACAATCGACCATGCCACGTCTTCGCCGCCAGTTTGCTCCGTGTTCATGTTGGAGGAGACGAACACCCCCACGCCGCTCTCGGGCACGATGAACAGCCAGCTTTTGAACTTGGTCGTCCCGCCATGCCCGATGGTTGCCGCGCCATCGACATCGTTGAGCAAGAAGCCCCAGCCCATGTCGTCACTGCCCGCCGCATCGGGAAAGGCGTTGGTCCCAATGCGCGCCCAGGATTCCTTCGACAGCAGCCGCTCGCCGTTCTCAAGCTTGGTGCCGCGCAGCAGCAATTGCAGGAAGCGCGCCGCGTCTCTCGCGCTCATCGACGCCGAGCCTGCGGGGTCTTGCGGGCGGACATGGGCGTAGGTGCTGACCTTTGCCATGCCGTTTTCAAGCGTGTGTGCAGCGGCGGTGCGGCCATCAAGCTCGGGCGGATTTCGCCCCGTGTCCGGATCACGCAGCGTGGTTGACGTGAGCCCGGCCGGAACAAGAATGCGGGTGCGCACGAACTCGTAATAGTCGGTGCCCGACACATCTTCGACCACCAGAGCTGCGATCAAACTGCCCTCATTGGAGTAACTGGTCCGTTCACCCGGAGGCGCGACCCGGCGCGGAGTGTAGCGTGCTACCGCTTCGCGCAGAGTTATGTCGGCGTCGCCAGGGGCCTCTTGGCCTCGGCGTCCCTCAAAGCCCGGACGATGCGCCATCAGATCGCGCATGGTAATCGGCCGGCCAAAGGCTTCCGGGATCGAAACGCCCTTGAGATAGGTGTTCACATCGGCATCGAGATCAATCTTGCCCTCGTCCACCAGCATATGGACGGACAGCCAGATGAACAGTTTGGAGATCGAACCGATCCGGAACAGCGTGTCTTCGGTAGCCGCTTCGCCGGTGTCCATGTTGGCCATGCCATAACCGCGCGTGATGGTACCCTGCGGGGTGACCACCGCGACTGTCATGCCCGGCGGCTCTATATCAACGGTCTTTGCAGCGACATAACCATCGATGAAGTCTTCGAGCGACGTCAGGTCGAGCGCAGGCTGATCCGTGGCCGTCTGTGCAGTGCTTGATTGCGCTGGCAGAACGCAGACGAGCGTGAACAGCGCAATCACCGAAAATGCACGGACGAGCGATGTGCGGAACCCCACTGATTTTCCCCCTCGAAGATTTGAGCAACACAAGGCGAAAGGTGTCGCCGCAGATCGGCGCTATGAATGGGCGGGGGCGAGAAATCGGTCAAGCGCGCCACCGTCAAAAAAGCGTCAATTCGAAACAACTTGCGGTTTCAGTGCGGCATGGTTGTCAATAACACACGAGGCCATGCTGAAGGCATAAAGCGTTCAGCAGGAATGGCCGATATGGGG
>JAACTG010000050.1 GCA_009993585.1 Sphingomonadales bacterium | reverse complement strand
CTTCGGCATGGGCATCGACAAGCCCGACGTGCGCTTCGTCGCGCATGCCGGCCTGCCCAAGTCGATCGAGGCCTATTACCAGGAGACCGGTCGCGCGGGGCGCGACGGCGACCCGGCAATGGCGCAGATGTTCTGGGGCGCCGACGATTTCGCGCGCGCGCGCCAGCGGCTCGGCGAAATCCCCGAGGATCGCCGGATGGGCGAGCTCGAACGGTTGAACGCGCTCGCCGGGCTGGTCGAAACCACCGGCTGCCGCCGCGCCGCGATCCTGCGCCATTTCGACGAGGACCCGCCCGAGCACTGCGGCAATTGCGACAATTGCATCGATCCGCCCAAGGGCATCGACGCGACCGAGCTGGCGCGCAAGCTGCTGTCGGCGGTCTATCGCACCGGCCAGAGTTTCGGCATCGGCCATGTCGAGGCGGTGCTCGCCGGGCGCGCGACCGACAAGATCGCCGCGCGCGGCCATGACCGCCTGTCGGTGTTCGGCATCGCCGATGCCGAGGAACTCAAGCTGCTGCGCCCGGCGATGCGCGCGCTGACCGCGCGCGACGCGCTGCGCCAGACCGAGCATGGCGGCATGATGCTGGGCCCCGCCGCGCGCCCCATCCTGCGCGGCGAGGCCGAGATCACGGTGATCGAACCGCCGCCCAAGCGCCGCTCCGCGCGCGACCGGAGCGCCTCGCCCAACCCCGTCGGCGATCCGCTGTTCGAGGCGCTGCGCGCGCTGCGCAAGGAGCTGGCGAGCGAGCGCGGCGTGCCGCCCTATGTCGTGTTCCACGACAGCGTGCTGCGCGACATGGCCGGCCTGAGGCCCGCGAGCCTGGCCGAACTCGGCGAGCTGCCCGGCATCGGCGCGGCCAAGCTCGACGCTTATGGCGAGGCGTTCCTCAAGGTCATCCGCGACAATTGATGCGCATGGCGGCGCGGCGCAACTGGACAGCGCCGCCCGTCATGCGCATATCGAGCGCACTTCGAGTGAGGACGGATATCATGATCAAACAGGTCGACGCGCATTTCTACGCCAGCGAACAGATCGGCCCGGGCGACGTCGCCGAGGCCGCCCGGCTGGGCATCGGCACGATCGTCAACAATCGCCCCGATGGCGAGGACCCGTCGGCGCCGCAAGGCAATGTCATCGAGGCCGCGGCCAAGGCGCACGGCCTGGCCTATGCCGCGATCCCGGTCAGCCACGCCGGCTTTTCGCACCCGCAGGTCGATGCGATGGCGGCGGTCCTGGCCAGGGCCGACGGGCCGGTGCTCGGCTATTGCCGGTCGGGCACGCGATCGACGCTGCTGTGGGCGCTGGCGCAAGCCAAGGCGGGCGCAGCGCCCGACGAAATCGCCGCCAAGTCGGCGCAGGCGGGTTACGACGTCGCCCCGATCCGCGCGATGATCGACGCGCTGGCGGCGGGCGACGACTAGGCCCTGCCGCCACCCGCTGCGCCCGCGTGAACCCAACCTCGACAGCCGCTGACAACTGTGTCAGTAATGCGCCATGAACGCATGGCAGATCATCGGTTCGCTGATCGCGGTCGTCGCCGTCATCGTCGCGGTGCGGATGATGGGGCTGGGCGAGGCAAGCATCGCCGACGCCGCCGAGGCATGCGACCTGGCCGAGGCGATGGTGCCGGGCTTCATCGCGCGCGAAGCGGTGATCTGCGGCGCCGGGCGCGGCGCGCTGATCGCCGGGACCAACGGTGAATTCGTCATCCTCAAACGGCTCGGCAGCCAATATGCGGCGCGGCGGCTGGCGGCGCCGGTGACGACGCAATTGCGCGATGAAACCGTCCTCCACATCGAAAGCGGCGATCGCTGGTTCGGTAAGATCAATCTGAGCTTTCCCGACGAGGCGACCCGCGCGGCGTGGCGCGAGCGGCTCGACCAGGCGCGATGAGCGAGCTGCCCAATCCGGTCGACTACGCGGTCCCGGCCTTCGTCGTGCTGATGCTCGTCGAGATCTGGCTGGTGCGGCGGCGCAAGCAGACGCGCGCCTATTCGCCCGGCGATACCGCAACCTCGCTGTTCCTCGGCCTCGGCAGCACGATCGCGGGGGTGCTGTCGGCGGGGCTGATCTATGCGCTGGCGGTCTGGGTCCACGCCTTCGCGCTGTTCGACATCGGCATGGATTTGCGTGGCTGGTGGTGGGCGTGGATCGCCTGCTTCGTGCTCGACGACCTGGCGTACTACGTCTTCCACCGCTCGGCGCACCGCGTCCGCTGGTTCTGGGCGAGCCACGTCATCCACCATTCGAGCCAGCACTATAACCTGTCGACCGCGCTCAGGCAGACATGGACGGGCTTCCTCAGCATCGCCTTCATCTTCCGCCTGCCGCTGTTCCTGATCGGCTTTCCGCCCGCGATGGTGTTCTTCGTCGCGGGGCTCAACCTGATCTACCAGTTCTGGATCCATACCGAGGCGATCGGGCGGATGCCGCGCTGGTTCGAGGCGGTCATGAACACCCCGAGCCACCACCGCGTCCACCACGCGACCAACGCGCGCTATCTCGACCGCAACTATGCCGGCGTGTTCATCGTCTGGGACAGGATGTTCGGCACCTTCGAACCCGAAACCGACGACGAGCGCATCCGCTATGGCCTGGTCCACAATCTCGGCAGCTTCAACGTCGTCTGGGCGGCGGTCCACGAATGGGTCGGCATCGCCAAGGACGTGTGGCGCGCGCCGTGGCGGCACAAGCTCAATTATGTCATCCGCGAACCCGGCTGGAGTCACGACGGATCGCGCGCGACGAGCGACACCATCCGCGCCGCGTGGCTTGAAAAGGGGAATAGATGACCGACCAGTTCGACGTGATCGTGATCGGCGGAGGCAGCGCGGGGAGTGCGGTCGCGGCGCGATTGAGCGAAGACCCCAAACTCCGCGTGTGCCTGCTCGAAGCGGGCGGCGACAATGACGACTGGCGGATCAGGACGCCGGGCATGATGCCCTTCATCCCCGACGCGGCGAACTATCGCTACGAAACGGTGCCGCAGCCGGGCCTCGATGGCCGCACCGGCTACCAGCCGCGCGGGCGGGGGCTCGGCGGATCGAGCGCGATCAACGCGATGGTCTATATCCGCGGCAATGCGTGGGATTATGACAACTGGGCCGCCATGGGCTGCACCGGCTGGGCGTATGACGACGTCCTGCCGTGGTTCAAGGCGTCGGAGGGCAACGAGCGCGGCGGCGATCGCTATCACGGCGGCGACGGGCCGCTCACCGTCAGCGACCAGCGCTGGACCAATCCCGGCAGCCGCGCCTTCGTCGCCTCGGCGGGCGAGCTCCAATTGAAGACCACCGACGATTTCAACGGCGCCGAGCAGCGCGGTTTCGGCCTGTACCAGGTGACGCAGAAGGGCGGCGAACGCTGGTCGGCGGCGCGCGCCTATTTGGACCCCGCGCGCGGTCGCGCCAATCTCGACATCCGCACCGGCGTGCTGGTCGAAAAAATCCTTGTCGAGGACGGTCGCGCGGTCGGGGTCGCGATCCGGCGCGGCAAGACGTCCGAGACGATCCGCGCAAGCGGCGCGGTCGTGCTGAGCGCAGGCGCGTTCAACAGCCCGCAGATCCTGATGTGCTCGGGAATCGGCCCCGGCGCGCAGCTGTCGCGCCATGGAATCGCGGTCGTTGCCGATCGCGGCGAGGTCGGCGCGAACCTGCACGACCATATCGATTACGTCGCGGGCTTTGCGACGCAAAGCCGCGATTTCATGGGCCAGTCGCTCGCCGGGACGCTCAAGGTCGTCAACGCGATCTGGGAGCATCGCCGCCGCCGCACGGGGACGATGACGACCTGTTACGCCGAGGCGGGCGGGTTCTGGAGCGTCATGCCCGACGCCCCCGCCCCCGACGTGCAATTTCATTTCGTTCCCGCGCTGCTCGAGGATCATGGCCGCGAGAAGGTGAAGGGCCACGGCTTTTCGTGCCACGCCTGCGTGTTGCGGCCCGCCAGCCGTGGCAGCGTGACGCTGGCGAGCGGCGATGCCGCCGACGCCCCGGTGATCGATCCCGCCTTCCTGACCGACGATCGCGATATCGCGGTTTTGCGCGAAGGCGTGCGGCTGATGTACCGGATTTTCGAGGCGCCGCCGCTGGCCGATTATGCCGGGGTCGATCGCCATCCGGTCAATATTCACGACGACGACGCGCTCGACGCGATGATCCGCAGCCGCGCCGACACCGTCTACCATCCCGTCGGGACGTGCCGCATGGGCGGCGACGCCGCCAGCGTCGTCGATCCGCGCCTCAAGCTGCGCGGGATCGACGGGCTCTACGTCGCCGACGCCTCGATCATGCCGCAGATCGTGTCGGGCAACACCAACGCGCCGTCGATCATGATCGGCGAACGCTGCGCCCAGTTCGTGAGCGAAGACTTGCGAACGCAGCCCGTCGGGGCGCCGCTCACTCCAAGCGATGACGGTCACCGTTCGCCAGTGGGTTCCTGAACGATCGGCAGCCAGTCCACATGCGCGATGTCGGCCCAGATCGGCAGGTGATCGGACGCGCGCGCAGCGAGCGCGGTGCGGTGGGCGCCGCCGCCGAGCAGCTTCACGTCCTCGCTGACAATGATGCGATCGAGCTCGGCGACCGGGCGACGGCTGTGAAAACTGCGACCGGTATCGGCGATTTCATAGCCATGGCCGATCTCGCGCAGGCAGCCGCCCGCCCGCGTCCATTCGTTGGTGTCGCCCATCAGCACCGTCGGCAGGCTCTCGTCGCGATCGTCGATATGGCCGAACAGCGAGCGCATCTGCCGCCGCCGCCACAGCCCCGACAGGTCGAGGTGCATGCCGACGACGCGCAGCCGGCGCCGCGCCTCGCCCGGCCCGCTGCCGAAATCGATATCGGCCATCACCGCGCCGCGCGGCTCGAGCGTCGGAATGCGGAGCGCGCTGGCATGTTCGACGATGGCATTGTCGCGCACGAGGATGGCGTTGCCGTGCCAGCCGATCGAATGGGTGCGCCCGCCCAGCTCGACCCAGCGATAGCCGAGACTTTCGATATCGCCGCGCGGCAGCGCGCTCGGCCGGTCGCCGAAGCGCCGGTCGGCCTCCTGCAGCGCGATGACGTCGGCATCGACCTCGGCGAGCACGTCGAGCACACGCGCGGGGATGCGACGGCGATCGGTGCCGATGCACTTGCGGATATTGTAGCTGGCGACGCGGATCATGGCTCCGCCTCCGGGGGCGGGTCGAGCGTGCCCGCATCGACCAGGATCGCGCGCGCTTCGTCGAGGTCGTCGGGGATGACCATGACGCGCACCGGGATCATGATCCCGACGCTTTCGGCGATGTTCATGCCGCTGTCGAAACAGAACGCCATGATGCCTTCCGACGCGAGCCGCGTGCGCACGATATCGGCCTCGATCCCGCTCGCGAAGCGGGCGACTTCGACCAAACTCATGCCGGCGTCCTCATGCGCGCGGCCTCACGTTGCGCGCGGACCGAAATAGCGCTTGGTCGGCGTCACCGGCAGGCCGTCGATGCTCGCGGTGCGCTTTTGGACCTTGTCAACCCAGGCGTCGGGATCCTTTTGCGCGTGATATTTGGTCAGCGTCGCGCGGTCGCGCTTCAGTTCCATCAGCGGCACGCCCCAGCCGCAACTCGTCTGGACGCTGCCGACTTGGATGTCGAAGATCTGCCGCGTGCCGGGCAGCATGTCGAAATGCGCCGCGAGCGCGTCCCAGCCGTCGTCCTGCGGCAGCACGGGGGTGCCGGTGCCATAGATGCGCAGGATATTCGCGGGGTTGTGAAAATTGCAGAACATGATGGTGATACGTCCATCGGCAACGAGATGGGCGTGGGTTTCGTTCCCCGAACCGCCGAGATCGAGCCAGGCGACGCGCGATGGCGAGAGGACGCGGAAGGTGTCGAGCCCCTTGGGACTCAGGTTGATCCGCGCGTCCTCGGCGGCGGTCGCGACGAAGAAAACGTGCTGGTCGGCGATAAACGCGGCGTGCGCGTCGGTGAGCGTTTCGGTGAAATCGGACATGCCACGCTCCCTTCAGAACGGACCGGCCCTAGAATGGGCCGGCGAACAGCAGCTTCCACGCGGCGACGATCGCCCAGTGGCCGAGTATAGCGGGCCATAGCGATCCGGTCACGATCCGCACATGCGTCAGGCCGATGGCAAGGACAAGCACGGCGGCGAGAAAGGCGGGGGCGAGCAGCAGCGCCGACCAGGGCGGGCCGAAGACGATTGCCTGGAGCGGGTGCCAGATCACGAACAGCGCGATCGACAGCCACATCCCGATCCGCATCGAGGCGATGCCGGGCACGGGCATCAGCAGGCCGCGAAAGACGACCTCCTCGACCAGAGCGGGCAGGACGAAGACGATCGCGGCGATCGTCAGCCAGTCGGCGCCGAACGGCCGCGGCGCCCAATGGGCGAAGCCACCGACCATTGCGATGGCGAGGACGATGGCGGCGGTGGCGGCAAGCACCGGCGCGGCTTGCAGCCATTGCCGCGCATCGGGCCAGCGGCGCAGCGCGGCGAGCGTGCGGGCAAAGGGGTTGGCGGGTTCGAAGCGCTTGGGCGTCTTGCTCACCATTGCGCGCCGGCTGCGATCGCGGCGATTTCTTCGGGCGTGCTGTCGCGACCGAGGACGGCGTTGCGGTGCGGGAAGCGGCCGAAGCGTTCGACCGTCTCGTAATGCTTGCGCGCGAACTCGCCGATCTCGGGATCGCCGAGCCCCGCGAACAGGGCGAGGCTGCGCTGCTGGTCGCCGAGATCCTCGCTGTGCATGAAGGGCATGTAGAGGAACTGGCGTTCGTGGAGCGACAGCCCCTCGTCCCAGCCGGCCTCGATCGCCGCCGTCGCGATCGCGCGCGCGCGCGGGTCGGTCGCATAGGCGCGCGCATCGTCGCGGAACATGTTGCGCGGGACCTGGTCGAACAGCAGAACGGCGGCGCGCGCGGTTGCGGGCTCGGTCAGGAAATCCTCGGCCGGATGCGTGCGCTGCGCCTCCCACAGCCCGCCGAAGCGCGCGCCGATCTCGGCGTCGACGGCGGCATTCTTCTGCCACCATTGCGCGGGATCGAGTTCGCCGAACCAGTAAGCGAGAAGCTCGGTGGGCCAGTCGCTCACGCCGCCGTGCCTCCCACTGTCAGCGCGCCGACCAGCAGCGTCGGCTGGCCGACGCCAGCGGGGACGCTCTGCCCGCCCTTGCCGCAGACGCCGACGCCTTCGTCCAATGCGCTGTCGTTGCCGATCCCGGTGACCTTGGTCAGCACCGTCGGGCCGTCGCCGATCAGAGTCGCGCCCTTGATCGGGTCGCCCAGTTTCCCGTTCTCGATTCTGTACGCCTCGGTGCACGAAAAGACGAACTTGCCCGAAACGATGTCGACCTGCCCGCCGCCGAAGCTCTTGGCGAAGATGCCCGACTTGACGCGGGACAGGAGCTCGGCGGGGTCGTCGTCGCCCGATTTCATGAAGGTGTTGGTCATCCGCGGCATCGGCGCATGGGCATAGCTTTCGCGCCGCCCGTTGCCGGTCGCGGGAACGCCCATCAGCCGCGCGTTGAGCCGGTCCTGCATGTAGCATTTGAGGACGCCGTCCTCGATCAGCGTCGTTTCCTGGCTCGGCGTGCCTTCGTCGTCGATGCTGAGCGACCCGCGCCGGTCGGCGATGCTGCCGTCGTCGACGATGGTGATGCCGGGCGCCGCGACCTGGCTGCCGATGCGGCCCGAAAAGGCGCTCGTGCCCTTGCGGTTGAAATCGCCTTCGAGGCCGTGGCCGATCGCTTCGTGGAGCAGCACGCCGGGCCAGCCGGGGCCGAGCAGCACCGTCATCTCGCCCGCCGGGGCGGCGACGCTGCGCAGATTGACCAGCGCCTGCGCCAGCGCCTCGTCGATCGCGCGGTTCCACGTCGCCGGTTCGAACAATCGGTCGTACATATAACGCCCGCCAAGGCCGAACGAGCCGGTCTCGCGGCGGCCGTTCTCCTCGACGACGATGCCGACGTTGAGGCGGACGAGTGGGCGGATATCGGTCGCGAGAAAACCGTCGGCGCGGACGATTTCGACGACGCTCCACGAACCCGACAGGCTGACCGACACCTGCGCGATGCGCGGGTCGCGGGCGCGCGCGGCGGCGTCGACCGCTTCGCACAGCGCGACCTTGCTGGCGAAGGGCACGAGGTCGAGCGGGTTGCCGTCGCTATAGAGGTGGCGGTTGGTGCGCGGCGGCGGCGCGGCTGGCGCACCCTTGGCCGGATCGAGCAGCGCCAGCGTTTCGGCGGCGCGGCGGATGCCCGCTTCGGAGATGTCGTTGGCGTGGGCGAAACCCGTCATCTCGCCCGAGACGCCGCGCAGGCCGAAGCCCGAATCGGTCGAATAGTCGGCGGTCTTGAGCCGGCCGTCGTCGAAGCCGAAGCTCTCGCTGGCGCGATATTGCAGATAGAGTTCGCCGTCGTCGGTGCCCGCCAGCGCGCTGCGGACGAGCCGCTGCGCCCCGTCGGGGTCGAGCTGGCCGGGACGATAGAGCAAGCTGCGCGGGTCAGAAAGTTCGGTCATGCGACCGATATAGGGCGTTTAGAGGCTGGCGCCAGACGCGATGTCGGGCAGTTGCGCCTGGTCGGCGCCGTCGGCAGGTCCGCCCGCGAGGATGAAGCGGCGGTCGCAATAGCCGCAGTCGACATAGCCCTTTTCGTCGATCTGCAGCCAGACGCGCGGATGGCCGAGCGCGACTCCGCCGGGAATGTCGGAGGCGCCGTCGCAGGCGACGCGCGGCGAATCGACGGTGACGGTTTCGGGCGGCGGGATCATGCAGCGGCGTCTAGCAGCGCCGTTTTGGCGGTGCAATCGCGACGTCGCGCGACCGCGCGACGGGATACGCCGCGCTTCGCCCTTCACGCCCCGGCCATTCGCCGCTAATCGCCCTAAGCATGAACCACGCCCTGGATACCGCTCACCCGCCTGCCATCGCCGTCGAGGGCCTGTCGAAGACCTATGCCGGCGGCAAGGTCGCGCTCGACGCGGTCACGCTTGATATCCCGCGCGGCAGCATCTTCGGGCTGCTCGGCCCCAATGGCGCGGGCAAGTCGACGCTGATCAACATCCTCGCCGGTACCGTCAACAAGACCAGCGGCAGCGCCAGTGTCTGGGGATTCGACATCACCCGCGACCCGCGCAACGCCAAGCGCTCGATCGGCATCGTCCCGCAGGAGATCATGTTCGATCCGTTCTTCACCCCGCGCGAAACGCTCGACAACCAGGCGGGATTCTATGGCGTCGCGCCGGGCGAGCGCATCACCGACGAACTGCTGCGCGCGGTGCGGCTCGAGGACAAGGCCGACGCCTATGCGCGCACGCTGTCGGGCGGGATGAAGCGGCGGTTGATGGTGGCCAAGGCGATGGTCCATTCGCCGCCGATCATCGTCCTCGATGAGCCGACCGCCGGCGTCGATATCGAGCTTCGCCAGCAATTGTGGGACTATGTCCGCAGCCTCAACGCCGAAGGGGTGACGGTGGTACTGACGACGCATTATCTCGAGGAAGCCGAGGAATTGTGCGACCGCATCGCGATCATCAACCACGGCAAGTTGATCGCCGACAAGCCGACGCGCGAGCTCGTCGCGATGGGGCGCGAGAAGACCGTCGTCGTCACGCTCGGCCAGGATGTCGATGCGTTGCCGCAGGGCAGCAAGTTCGAGAAGGTCGAGGCGATCGGCGAGCGCCAGATCGCGATCACCTTCGACATCGACAAGGCGACTGCGGGCGAGGTCATCACCGCGGTCCAGGCGGGCCATTACGACATTATCGACGTGACGACGCGCGAGGCCGATCTCGAAGACGTGTTCCTCAAGCTGACGCGCGAGAACAACGCGGCAGGCTGACCTAGCCGAGCCCGCGAACGGAGATATAGGCGCCGCTATCGGCGATCTCGACCAGCCAGTCTTCGCCGTCGGCATAGAGGCGGACCATGTCGGTCTCGATCGGTCCGCCCGGCGCGTCCTCTCCCCGTCGATGGAGCAGGCGGTAGAGACCGGGAAGATTGTCGATCAGCCCCTCCCAGGGAAGCTGGAGACGCGGCGTGCCGCGGCCCAAAAGGTCGACGACGACGGCGGCGGTAGGGGCCAGCCGCTCGGCAAGGAACGGCTCGAGCGTCCGGCGCAACGCGAGCATGTGCGTCAGCGGACCCCCGCCCGCTTTCTCGATTCCCCGCGACAAGCTGCGCTTGAGCGTGGACCAGCCTGCCATGCGCAGCTTGGCGACGACCGCAGGCGGCTGCGGCCCGTTCGGATTATACGCCGGCGTCATGACCGACGGTACGCCTCTGGCTTGCAACAGCTCGGTCAGCGGCGCGAAATAGGCGGCGTCGCGCGCCGCCAGTTCCTCGCTGAAATCCGGCGGCGGCTTGGCGAGCCGGGCAGTGTGATAGTCGCCCCATTCGATCAGCCAAAGATTGGGATAGGACGTGATCCAGGTCGTGCGGCGCGAGGCGAGCACGATCGAAAGCACCGGCCGGCGCAGCGCATCCGACGCGCGGATCGTGAAATTGCTTTCGAACCCGCTATCGTAGCTGAAGCGCAGCAGGTCGTCGGGCCTGACAACCTCCTCGATCATGCCGCGGATCGTATCGATCCGCTGTTTATAGGTCTCGCAATGGTCCCATCGCGCGGGATCGGGGGCACCTTCCCAGAAAATCCGGATCGCCGTGACGGGAAGATAGGGGGGCGTCCAGATCCCCTCATCGGTCGGCGTGTGCGCGATGCCGCAGCGCGCGAGGCGGCGCACGATCGCGCCCTGCGGCCTCGGCTCGGCAGCGCGGTCGCGGTGCGCCGCGCGGCGCGCCTCGAGTTCTCGCCGTTTCGCCTCGTCCACCGCCTGCCTCCCCCTCGTTACCGCTTGCATCGCGGCTTTGCCCCGTGTTGAAGCGCATTATGGACGCAAATAAAAGCCACGACGTCATCGTCATCGGTTCGGGCGCCGCGGGGCTGACCGCCGCGATCACGCTGGCCGAGCGGTTCAAGGTGCTGGTCATCGTCAAGGGCGCGATCGACGGCGGGTCGACGACCTGGGCGCAGGGCGGGATCGCCGCGGTGCTCGACGCCGGCGACACCTTCGACAGCCATATCGCCGACACGATGGACGCCGGCGCGGGATTGAACGACATCGCCACGGTCAGGTTCGTCATCGAGAACGCGCCGCGCGCGATCGAGCGGCTCGCCGAGATGGGCGTGCCGTTCAACCGCGAGGACGGCGACGTTGCGCTGGGGGAGAACTGGCACCTGACGCGCGAGGGCGGGCACAGCCACCGCCGCATCGTCCATGTCGACGACGCGACCGGGCGATCGGTCCAGACCGCGCTCGAAAAAGCCGCCGCCGCCAACCCCAACATCACCGTGCGCGCCGACATGGTCGGGATCGACCTGATCACCGGGCGGCACGGCGTCGATTATTCGGGCACCGGCCATGTCTGGGGCGTCTATGCGCTCGACAAGGCGACCGGCAAGGTCGAGGCTCTGACGGCCAGGGCGACGGTGCTCGCAACCGGCGGCGCGGGGCGCGTCTACCAGTTCAGCACTGCGCCAAGAGGCGCGACGGGCGACGGCATCGCGATGGCATGGCGCGCCGGCTGCCGCGTTTCGAACATGGAAATGATGCAGTTCCACCCGACCTGCCTCTACAATCTCGAGGTCAAGAATTTCCTCATCACCGAGGCGGTGCGCGGCGAAGGCGGGCTGCTCAAGCACCCTGTCACCGGCCACCGCTTCATGCCCGATTACGACGATCGCGCCGAGCTCGCCCCGCGCGATATCGTCGCGCGCGCGATCGACGACCAGATCAAGCGCTTCGGCCTCGACTACGTCCATCTCGACATCAGCCACAAGCCGGCCGAGTTCGTCATCCACCACTTCCCGACGATCCACGAAAAGCTGCTCGGGCTCGGCATCGACATGACCAGGGGGCCGATCCCGGTGGTGCCCGCGCAGCATTATACCTGCGGCGGGGTGATCGTCGATCTCGACGGCAGGACCGACCTGCCCGGGCTCTACGCGGCGGGCGAGGTGACCGAGAGCGGCCTGCACGGCGCCAACCGGCTCGCCTCGAATTCGCTGCTCGAATGCTTCGTCTTCGGCGAGGCGGTCGCCAACCATGTCTGCGCGCACTGGGACGAGCTGGCCGCGCCGCCGCCGATCAAGCCGTGGGACGAAAGCCGCGTCACCGACAGCGACGAAGAGGTCGTGATCAAGCAGAACTGGACCGAGATCCGTCGCTTCATGTGGAACTATGTCGGCATCGTGCGAACGACCAAGCGGCTCGATCGCGCGCTCAACAGGATCGAGCTGCTGCGCCACGAAGTCGCCGATTTCTACGGCAGCTTCCGCGTGACGCAGGACCTGATCGAACTGCGCAACCTGCTCGACACCGCTGAGCTGATCGTGCGGTCCGCGCTCAAACGCCACGAAAGCCGCGGGCTGCATTACACGCTCGATTATCCCGGGACGCTGCCGGTCGCCGAGGACACGGTGCTTGTCCCCTGACCGGCTGCGCCGCGCGCTGATCGCCCTCGGTCTCGCCTGCCTCGCCGCTGGCATCGCGATGGCGGCGCTGTTCGATGCGGGCGTCGCGCACTGGCTCGAACCGCGCGTGCCGCTGCGCGTCGACCTCGTCGCGTGGCAGCGCGCGATCGATTTCGTCGTCCTCAAGAGGATCAGCGCGGTGTCGGGCGCGGTGCTGTTCCTCTGGGGCTATTGGGGCTGGCGCTCGGGCTGGCTGGCGACGCGCTTCGTCATGGGCTGGGGCGGCCTGATCGCGGCGTCGGAGTATAGCGTCGATCTGATCAAATGGATCGCCGGGCGCGAGCGCCCCGTCCACTGGCTGGCGCAGGGCGATGACGCGTCGGACTGGCTGGTCGGCGGCAATTACAGCTTCCCGAGCGGCCATGCCGCCTATTACTGGGCGCTGGTGCTGCCGGTCGCGATCCGCTGGCCGCGGATCGGCGTGCCGCTGCTGGCGCTGTCGCTCTACGTCGCCGAGCAGCGCGTGCTCGTGCTGGCGCATCACTGGGGCGACGTCCTCGCCAGCATCGGCATCGCGATGCTGTGGGCGGCGGCGCTGCTGCCGTGGCTGACCGATCGCGCGCCTAGTGCGCGTGCGGCGGCGGGCGGTCTTCCTCGATCAGCCCGAGCCACGCCATCAGCGGCTGCATCGTCAGCCCCTGGATGAAGATCGAAAAGGCGACGACGGCAAAGGCGACGGTGATGATCTCGGCGCGTTCGGGGATGTTGGCGGGGAGCGCCAGCGCGAGCGCCAAGGCCAGCGCGCCCTTGAGGCCGCCCCAGGTCAGCACGTGCTTGTACTTCCACGGAATCGCGAAGCGCGAGCCGAGGAAGATCGACGCGACGGGGTAGATCGCGATGGCGCGCGCGATCAGGCTGAGCGCGGTCGCCACCGCCGCCGCGCCGAGCACGGGGAGGAACGCCTGTTCGGCCTCGCGCCCGCCGATCAGGATGAAGATCACCGAATTGACGAGGAAGGCGGCGAATTCCCAGAAATTGATCACCGCCGGGCGGCCGTCGTCCGAGATCGAGCCCATGAAGCCGTAATTGCCGACGATGATCCCGGCGGTCAGCGCGGCGAGCACGCCCGACATGTGAAAATGCTCGGCAAGGCCGAAGCTGCCATAGGCGATCAGCACCGTCAGCGTCGTTTC
>JAACTG010000142.1:328-3200 GCA_009993585.1 Sphingomonadales bacterium | reverse complement strand
CATCTCGCGCTGGTAAAGCGCCTGGACGGCGGCGAGGCGCGCGGCGGAGCGCGCCTGCGAGCGGTCGGGGGTCGAACTGGGGCTGGCTGGCGAGGTATCGGACATGGCGCGCTCTCTAGGGCGCGGCGGGCCGGAAAGCAAAACCAAAGGCACGATCGGACGCGCCACTTTACGCCGCCGCCCAGTTTGCGCATCATCGCCGCATGACAACATCGACCGACGTCCGCACCGCCTTCGCCAACCAGGTCGCCTATTGCGAGGCCAATAACGCGCCGATCACCGCCGCCGTCGTTCGCGCCATCGAAGAGACGCTCGACGAGGCGAGCACTTATGGCCAGCGCGTGCTCGGCTGGCAGGGCAGCCCGCTCGCCGATGCGTTGCCGCTGCGCTGTGCCGCCGGCTTCCATGCGCTCCACCTTGCCGGCGCCACGCCCGAACTCGACCCCGTCTATACCGGGATCGCCCGCCCGCTGGCGGTGCGCGAAGCGATCGCCGCCGTCATGGCGCGCGACGAGCACGCGCTGCTGCCTTGGCTCGACAGCCCGCCGCAGACCAACGAGGCGGGGCGGTCGAGCAGCTTCATCGCCGCTTTGCTGTGGCTCGCGCGGCAAGGCCTGCCGCCGCGCTTCGCACTGAACGAACTGGGATCGAGCGCGGGGATCAACCTGATGCTCGATCGCTACCGCTATGACCTTGGCGGCGTCGCGGTCGGCCCAGCCGATGCCGCGATGCGCTTCGCCCCCGAATGGCGCGGCCCGGCGCCGCCCGACGAGGAATTCGCGATTACATCGGCCAAGGGCTGCGACGTCGCTCCGGTCGACCTCACCGACCCGGCGCAGGCGATACGGCTGCGCGCCTATATCTGGCCCGAACATAGCGAACGCTTCGCTCGGCTCGACGCCGCCGTCGCCGCCGCCCGTGTCCGTCCGCCGACTGTCGTGCGCGCCGATGCGGCCGATTTCGTCGACGCAATGCTCGCCCGACCGCAGGAGCGCGGCACGACACGCGTCTTGATGCATTCGATCGTCTGGCAATATGTCCCCGAGGCGAGCCGCGATCGCGTCACCGCCGCGATGAATGCGGCCGGCGCGCGCGCAACGCCCGATACCCCGTTGGCATGGATCATGCTGGAGGCCAATCGCGAGAATTACCGCCACGAACTGCGCGTCAAGCACTGGCCCGCCGCGCCCGACTGGCAGCTGCTCGGCACCGCGCATGCGCACGGCGCCTGGATCGAATGGGCGGGCAGCTAAGCGGTCTTGTCGAGCCAGCCGCGCAGCGCGGTATTGACTGCTTGCGGAGCCTCCCACGGCACGAAATGTCCGCAACCGGGGACTTTGACGAGCGTTAGATCGGCGACATATTCGTCGAGCCCCTCGATCAGGCACGGACGCAAAGCCAGATCGTCGGTCGCCCAGATGACCAGCGTCGGCACCGCGATCGGCGGGAACGGCGCGTCGAGCATCGCCGGCCGCGCGGCATCCTCGCCGATCGCGGGGACGACGAGCGGCGTCGCGCGATACCAGTTGATCATCGCCATCGCCGCACCGGGCTCCTGCCAGTTGCGCAGCATGATCGCGCTTTCTTCGAAGCTCAGCGCGGTGCTGCGTTCCCACCGCACCGCCTTCATCAGCAGGCCGACCAGCCCGTGTTCGGCGATCAGCGCGTCGTTCGCGGGGTCGCGAAAATCGCGGATATACTGCGAGGCGGCGCGCTGATCCGCGTCGTCGATCACGGCCTTCTGGAAGAGATAGGGGTGCGGCGCGTTGAGGATGACGAGGTGTTCGACGCGGCCATTGCCGCCGCGATCCTTGGGGCCGCCGATCAGCGCGACCATCCAGGCGATCGCCCCGCCCCAGTCGTGCCCGATGACGGTGAAGCGATCGATGCCGAGCGCGTCGGCTAGCGCGAAGACGTCGCCGGCGATCCTTTCGGGCGCGTAATTGTCCACGCCTTCGGGTTTCGACGACTTGCAATAGCCGCGCTGGTCGGGCGCGATGACGCGAAAGTCGTGCGCGAACTCCGGAATCTGTTCGCGCCAGGTGCGGTGCGATTCGGGAAAGCCGTGAAGGAAGATCAGCGCGGGCGCGTCCCTGGGTCCGGTATCGACGACATCGAGTTCTACCCCGGTGGCGAGCGCGACGCGTTGAAGCGCGAATTCGGCGATGTCGGTCATGGGTAGCTCACCGTCTTGGGCGCGCCCTCGGGGAGCGGGATATATTCCTCGCTATCGCCTGGCACGACGGCAAAGCGCCCCGCGCGCCAGTCGTCCTTCGCCTGTTCGATCCGTTCGCGCGACGATGAGACGAAATTCCACCAGACGTGGCGCGGCGTTTTGAAATCCTCGCCGCCCAGCAGCATGACGCGCGCATCGCTCGACGCCTTGAGCGTCATCGCCCGGCCCGGCGCCAGCACATAGAGCGCGTGGCGTTCGAGCGGTTCGCCGTCGAGGCTGGCAGCGCCGAGCGCGACGACGATCGCGCGTTCGTCGGCGTCGGCCGCGATCGCGACCGACGCGCCCGCATCGAGGAGGATGTCGGCATAGATCGTCGCGCCGTGCTGCGTCGTCGGTGCGATCGCGCCCCACAGGCTGCCCATGATGACGCGGGCGCGCACGCCCTCGCCCTCGACGATCGGCAGGTCTTCGGCCGAGACATTCTGGAAAGCGGGCGCAATCTCTTCCTGGCCGTCGGGCAAGGCGAGCCACGTCTGCATCCCCGAAATCCGGCCCATCGCGCTGCCGTCGCGCCGCGCCCGTTCGGCGTCGGGCGAGCGTTCGGAATGGACGATGCCGCGCCCTGCGGTCATCAGGTTGACCGCGCCGGGGCGGATCGTCGCGACGGTGCCGAGGCTGTCGCGATGATCGATCGCG
>JAACTG010000142.1:0-305 GCA_009993585.1 Sphingomonadales bacterium | reverse complement strand
GACGACTACAAAGTCAACCCGACGTTCTCCCGCGAGTCGCAGCCGCTCGTTCCGGGCAATGAAACGGGCCTGTGGGAAGACGCCGACCCGCTCTGGGGTGAGGCGAACCATCCGTCCAACCAGGACTTTTTCAAGGACAACCCGTACTATCTCAACCAGTGGGGCATGACGGTCGACTTGACCTCATGTACCGGCTGCTCGGCGTGCGTGATCGCGTGTCAGGCCGAAAACAACATTCAGGTCGTGGGCAAGGAGCAGGTTGGGCAGGGCCGCGAAATGCACTGGTTGCGCATCGACCGCTACTA
>JAACTG010000119.1:41426-41892 GCA_009993585.1 Sphingomonadales bacterium | reverse complement strand
CGCGAGCAGCGCGCGCATCACCGGATGAGCGGGGACACGAATCGCGATCGTTTCGAGCCCCGCGGTCGCGATGCCGGCAACCGGCGCATCGGCGCGCTTGGGTACGACAAGCGTCAGCGGGCCCGGCCAGAAGCGCTCGGCGAGCAGCAGCGCGGTCTTGTCGAAATGCGCCAGTCGCTCGGCCGCGGCGAGATCGGCGACATGGACGATCAGCGGATTAAATGCGGGACGGTCCTTGGCGGCATAGATTCGCGCGACCGCTTCGGCATTGGTCGCATCGGCAGCGAGGCCGTAGACCGTCTCGGTCGGCACCGCGACCGGCTGGCCGTTGGCAATCAGCTCGGCTGCAGCAATCAGCGCCGCGTCTCCTGCGGCGAGGACTTTGGTGGCGGTCGGGTTTGTCGCGTTTGGCATGGCGCGCTATAGGCGCGATTGCGCGTCGTTTTCCAGCCCATCCCCACGCTTT
>JAACTG010000119.1:0-41396 GCA_009993585.1 Sphingomonadales bacterium | reverse complement strand
CCGCCGATCACCGAACAGCTGTTCGTCCTGAAGCATATCGCGCGCGTCGCCGATCTTGCCGCGCACGACCGCTTCGCCGACGCGACCCCCGATATGGTGGAAGCGATCGTCAACGGCGTCGGCGACTTCGCGGTCGGCGAATACGCCCCGCTCAATCGCAGCGGCGACGAAGCCGGCGCGCGCTGGGCCGACGGCAAGGTGACGATGCCGCCGGGATTCTCCGATGCCTATGCCGCCTTCGTCGCGAGCGGCTGGGGCAGTCTCGACGGCCCCGCCGAATTCGGCGGCCAGGGCCTGCCGTTCAGCCTGTTCAGCATCATGATGGAGGACCTCGGCACCGCCAATATGGGCTTCAGCCTGGTCAACATGCTGACCCCGGCGGCGATCGAGGCGCTCCACGCGCACGGCTCGCAGGCGCAGAAGGCGCTCTACCTGCCCAAGCTGATCAGCGGCGAATGGACCGGCACGATGAACCTGACCGAGCCGCAGGCGGGCAGCGACGTCGGCGCGCTCAAGACGATGGCGACGCCGCTCGGCGGCGACCGCTGGAGCATCAAGGGGACCAAGATCTTCATCACCTTCGGCGACCACGACATGACCGACAACATCGTCCATCTCGTGCTCGCGCGCACCCCCGATGCGCCGCCGGGAACGCGCGGGATTTCGCTGTTCCTCGTCCCCAAATACCGCGTCGGCGACGACGGCGCGATCGGCGCCTTCAACGACGTCCATTGCGTTTCGATCGAACACAAGCTCGGCATCCACGCCTCGCCGACCTGCGTCATGAGCTATGGCGACACCGGCGCCTGTCACGGCGAACTGGTCGGCGAACTCCATGGCGGCATGCGCGCGATGTTCACGATGATGAACAACGCCCGGCTCAACGTCGGCAACCAGGGCATGCAGATCGCCGAACGCGCGACGCAGGGGGCGCTGCGCTACGCGACCGAGCGCGTCCAGGGATCGCGCACGCGGCTGGGGCCGGTCGCGCAAACCGGTCCGGTCGCGATCATCGAACATCCCGACGTGCGGCGCATGTGCGTGCGGATGAAGGCGCTGACCGAGGCGGCGCGCGCGCTGACCTATTATGCCGCGGGCGCGGTCGACCGCGCGACGATCGGGCTCGACGGAGCGCAGGCGCGCGTCGACATCCTGACCCCGCTGGTCAAGGCCTATGGCACCGATATCGGCTGCGAGGTCGCCAGCATCGCCCTCCAGGTCCATGGCGGCATGGGCTATGTCGAGGAAACCGGCGCCGCGCAGCATTATCGCGATGCGCGCATCGCGCCGATCTACGAAGGCACCAACGGCATCCAGGCCGCCGATCTCGTCGGCCGCAAGCTGGGCCTCGAAGGCGGTGCCGCGATCAAGCGCCTCGTCGCCGACATTCGCGCCGGCGCCGGCGACGACCCTGCGCTCGCGCTGCTCGCCGACACGCTTGCCGAGCTCGTCCAGTGGTTGCAGACCAATGCCAGCGACGACGACCGGCTGGCGGGCAGCACGCCCTTCCTCAATATGCTCGCGACCGCGACCTGCGGTTGGCTGATGGCGCGTGAACGCGACGCGCTGGCGACCGACGACGACGTCTCGCCCGACTTCGCCGCCGCCAAGCGCCAGACCGTGCGCTTCTATCTCGACCAGGTGGTGCCCGCCGCGACCGGCCTCAAAGCCGCCGTCCTGGCGGGCGCACAGCCGCTTTACGCCTGCGATGTGCGCCTGATTTCGGGTGTCGATTGAAGCAGTTGCGCGCGCTCGCCCGCATTTAAACGAAAGATTAGCCTATTGCCGTGCATTCTGTCCGCCACGCGGGGCCCGGACAGAAAGGCGAATAGAATGCGGACATTCTGGCTCCACATAGCCACCCCCCGGGGCGACTGGCTCCGGATCGCGCGCGCCGGTGGCGGCCTGCGCCGCCCGCCATCGCCGCCTCGCGTGGCAGCCAATGACGATCGCATGCCGGTCGACAGTGAAATCTGCGCGATCGCTATCGACCTGATCGCCGATTGCGGCAGCGAAGCGGCCACCATCGCCAACTCGAAGGCGCTCGACGCCTTTTGGCGCGGCGACATGCCCGACTGTCGCTTTTGGACGCACGCCGGGCGGTTGATCGACAGCCATTTCGCCGGGCAGTGCGCGCAGGAATACCGCCGCGACCTGCGCGACGTAATCGCCACCCTCGCGATCTGATCTGGCGCAGAGCGGTCGCTACAAGGCGGCGTTAACCAAAAGCACATCTGTTTATGGGACTACGGTCGGTGCAAGGAGACCGGATTTGATCGAGAAATTGCGACGCTATTGGCGTGCCGCACTGCACCGCGACGAAGTCAGCGGGCGGGTGCGCAGCGCATTGATCGCGACTCTCTATCAATCGCCGGCCTCGCTTGCCGTCGGCGCACTTTGCGGCAGCTATGTCGCCATCTACGTGGCGATCAAGGCCGCCGATCCACTCATCACGGTCACCGCCGAGCTGCTCGTCGCCGTCGCCGCGCTGCGCATCATTACCCATATCGCGTTCGCCAAAAGGGTCGAAACCGAGCAAGTCGAACGCTCGGCATGGTTCGAATATATCTACGAAGCCGGCGCCTGGTCGTTCTCTCTCCTGCTTGGCCTGCTTGCCGCCGCGACCGTCTACAAGCACCTCGATTCGGCCCTCATGCTGATGGCCGCATCGACCGCCATCGGTTACGGCGCGGCCATCGCCGCGCGCAATGCCGGACGCCCGATCATCGCCATCGGCCAGACGCTGTTGTCGACGATCCCCGTTACCATCGCGCTGGCATGGGAAGGCGGTGTCGCGAACACGATTACCGCTGCCACCTTCGTCCTCTATATGGCCGCGATGGTCGGGATCACCGCGCGCACGTTCGCCGTCGTGCGCGATTCGTATATTTATGCCGATGCCCAGGTGACTCTCGCCAACGAGATGAAGGTCTATGCGACGACCGATGCGGTCACCGGCTTGATCAACCGCGCCGGACTCAACGCGTATATCGAATCGGACGACAGCGTCCGCTTCGGCAACGATGCCGCCGCGCTGTTCTGGATCGACCTTGATCGGTTCAAGGAGGTCAACGATACGCTCGGCCATCCGGTCGGCGACCATCTGCTCGTGACCATCGCCGAACGCCTGCGCGAGCTGAGCGGCCCGAACGATATTATCTGCCGTTTCGGGGGCGACGAATTCATCATCGTCTGCCCCGCGATGGAGGCCGAAAGGGCCGATCTGTTTGCGCACAGCTTGCTCGCGGCGGTGGCAAAGCCGATCTGGATCGACGACGGCGCGATCAATGTGACTGCCTCGATCGGCATCGCCTTGACGCCCGACCACGCGGACAGCGCCGAATCGCTGATGAAGCGCGCCGACATGGCGCTGTACCAGTCGAAAACCGGCGGCCGGAACCAGTATAGTTTCTATCAGGCCGACATGACCTATGCGCTGACCCGCCGCCGCGAGATCGAAAGCGAACTGCGGGACGCCATCGGCAACGGCCAGCTTCAGGTCCACTATCAGCCGATCGTCAATTTCAAGAGCGGTCGGATCGCCGCATTCGAGGCGTTGGTCCGCTGGCACCATCCCGAACGCGGCGCATTGTCGCCCGAGGAATTCATTCCGATCGCCGAATCGACCGGATTGATCCTGACCATCGGAAACTGGATCGTCGGCGAAGCCTGCCGGGCCGCTTCGCAATGGCCCGCGCATATTCCCGTGTGCGTCAATGTTTCGCCGATCCAGATGCGCGCGCCGGGTGCCGCGCTGGGCTTTCTCAGCGCCCTGCGCAACGCCCGGATCGGCGGCAGCAAGCTCGAGCTCGAGGTGACCGAAACGGTCTTCATGGACGAAAGTCCGGAGATCGCCGATTTCATCGCGACGGTCGAGGAACACGGCATCCGGCTCGCACTCGACGATTTCGGCACCGGCTATTCGAGCCTCGCATATCTTTACAAGCACGAATTCTCAAAGATCAAGATCGACCGCAGCTTCGTTACCGGACAGGTCCACGAGCACAAGGCGATGTCGATCGTTCGCGCGATCGCCGGTCTCGCCCACGAATTGGGTATGCGCGTTGTCGCCGAAGGCGTCGAAACCGCAGACGAACAGGAACGAGTCTATGACGCCGGCTGCACCCACGGCCAGGGGTATCTATATTCCCCCGCCGTGCCGGCCGATCAGGCGCTGCGTTTGCTCGCTGCCGAAAAGGGCGAAGGCTCCAGGGTCGCCTGATCGGGCGCATGGCGGGTTTGCGCCGCCACGAGCCGCAGCATTAGGCGAATATCCTTCTCCGCCAGCCGCAGCGCCGAATCGGCCCAGATTTCGACGATGTCGCACAATTCCTCGATCGTCACCGGATTGACGCGCTTCATCGCCGCGAAAGCGCCCGCGCGTCCGCCCTGTCGGCGCGCTTCGCGCCCGATATAGCGCTCGACCTCCGCGCGTCCCTCGCCGGGTTGGGCGAGAATATGGACCAGACCCATGTCGTAGAGATCTTCCGCGGTCAGCGTTTCCCCCGACAGGATAATATGTTCTGCCTTGGCATAGCCGAGCTTGCGGCCAAGAATCGCGTGCGCACCCATGCCCGGAAACAGCCCGAACATGGTTTCGGGCAGGCCGAACTTGCTGCCACGCTCGGCGACGATGACGTCGAACGACATCAGTGCTTCCCAGCCGCCACCCAGGGCATCGCCCTGGACCAGGCCGATGGTGACGATCGGCAGGTCAAGGCTGGCGATGTTGCGGTGGAGGATGTTGACGCAGCGCCGGCCGTAATCGACCAGGCCAGCGCGATCGCCGGCACGGATCAACCTTACGAACAAGTCGAGATCGCCGCCATAGCAGAACACGCCGGAAACGCGCGATCCGAGCACGAGATAGAGGAGCGGCGGCGCGTCGTCGCCGCCGAAGCTGTCGATGATCAGATCCTGCCAGGCTTCGAAGTCGGTGAGCAACTGGCGGTTGAAGCTCGCCCGGCCGGCGGGGTTCATCATCGTCCACAAAGTGGCGTGATCGACGTCGTACGCGACCTCGAGCTGATCGAGTTCGAACAGGCCGTCGGCGATCCTGGCCCGTCCGCGAGCCTCGCCGATGATCGAGCGGCTCCGCGGAGTCGCTGAAGGATCTGGCGGAACGATCCGCTCAGCATTGCCGGCACCCATAGCATCCCCCTTTGGTTACCTTGAGGGTAACTATTACACGCAGGAGTCCCGTTTCAAAGCCAATTCGTTAACGCTTGCGCCAGCCTATTGTCCCGGGATCGGACCGTACCAAAATCGAGCAACCGAAACGATGTTACGTTCACCGTCACGACGGGGTTTTACTGATTGGTTTCAGTATATTGCAAAAAATGGGATCGGTATGGCGCCGCGCCCTGACGAGCGCTTGGCTAGCGAATAGCCGGGGAAGGTGAGACGGGCAGGCAAAGCCTGATCGCCCCCGCCGGCGCCCGAAGTGCGACTTTTAAGCCACGCTCGGGTCAGGCCCGCAACGGGCTGATAATCATAGATTCATTTGAAAACTGGAGCGGGCGAAGGGATTCGAACCCTCGACCCCAACCTTGGCAAGGTTGTGCTCTACCCCTGAGCTACGCCCGCTCTGGCGCCACACCGGTCCTGTCTCTAAGGATGGACCGGTCGGGTGGAGCGGGCAGCTAGCATCGAATCCTAGAGGCGGCAAGCCCCGTTCGCCGGTTTTTAGGGGGCTTGGCATCGCGCTGTGATTTCCCACATAGGTAGAGCTGGCGAAAAACCCGCCGCATCGCGATCGATGCCGGCGACGAATTGGAAAAAAACAGGAGATCGACGTGGCGACCATGGGGCTGAATATCGAGGAGCAGAAGGCGGTCGATGCATTCCGCAAGAATGTCGTCGAACCGTCGATGACGTCGCTCGTCATCCTCGATTTCCACGCCGAATGGTGCGGGCCGTGCAAGGCGATGGCGCCGATGCTCGAAAAGGTCGCCGCCGACTATGCCGACAAGGGCGTCATCCTCGAAAAGATCGACGTCGACGAGGAAAAGTTCATCGCCGCCCAGTTCCAGGTGCGGTCGATCCCGACGGTCTATGCCATGTTCCAGGGCCAGCCGGTCGCCGATCTGACGTCGGCGCGCAGCGAGAGCCAGCTCAAGGCGCTGCTCGACGAGCTGATCGCCAAGCTTCCGCTCGCTAACGGCGCCTCTGCCGAGCCCGAACAGGATGTCGCCCCTCTGTTGGCAATGGCTGAAGACGTCCTTGCAGGCGGCGACAGCCAGCGCGCGATAGGCATCTTCAGCCAGATCGTCGAGCTCGCCCCGGATAATGCCGACGCGCAAGGCGGCCTTGCCCGCGCATTATCCGCCGACGGCCAGGCCGACGCGGCATCGGCGGTGCTCGACGGATTGCCCGAAACGCTGGCCGACGATGCCGCTATCGCGCGCGCGCGCGCCGCGATCGCGATTGCCGCCGCCAAGCCAGACGAGGGCGAAATGGCGGCACTGCAAGCCAAGTCCGACGCGGACCCCGACGATTACCAAGCGCGTTACGACCTCGCGGTCGCGCAGGTCGCGTCTGGCGAACGCGATGCCGCTGCCGACAATCTGTTTGCCATCATCGAGGCCGATCGCGAATGGAACGAGGCGGCGGCCAAGACCAAGCTACTCGAGCTGTTCCAGGCGATCGGTTTAGAAGACGCCTGGGTGGCGACGCAGCGGCGGCGCCTGTCGGCGATCCTGTTCGGATGACCCCGCGCGCATGATCCGCCGCCTCCCCATTTTCCCGCTGGCCGGGGCCGTGCTGTTTCCCGGCCTGCAACTGCCGCTGCATATCTTCGAACCGCGCTATCGCGCGATGGTCGAGATGGCGCTGGCAAGCGATCGGCTGATCGGGATGATCCAGCCGCGTACCGGCATGACCAACCGCGACCCCGATTGCCCGGAGCTGTTCGACATCGGCTGCGTCGGCAAGATCACCGAGGTCGAGGCGCTCGCTGATGGCGGATTCGACATCGTCCTGACCGGCGAAGCGCGCTTCAGCCTGGCGAACGAAGTCACCCGCGACACGCCCTATCGTGTCGTCGAGGCCGACATCGAGGCGCTTGATACCGACATCGGCGAACTCGCCTCGGTCGAGCGCGCCTCGCTCGAACGCGAGGCGCGGCGCTTTGCGCAAAGCCAGGGCTATGTCATCGACTGGACCTCGGTCGCGAGCCTCGACGACCAGACGCTGGTCAACGGCATCGCGCAGATTGCGCCGTTCGATTCGGCGGCCAAGCAGGCGCTGCTCGAAGCCTCGAGCCTGAGCGAGCGCACCGATCTCGCGATCCAGCTGATGCAGTTCTTCGGCCGCCGCGACGGCGACGATAAGCTGGTGACACTGCAATAGACGGGCCGATGGAAGCTTTTTTCCTGAGCTTCGTTGAAGGCACAATCCAATGGATCGACGAGCGCTATGGCCGCATTGCCGCATGGATAGCAGCCATAGGCATGATCATGGCGATATTCGTAGCTTTCGCAGGCTTGATTTGGTGGTTGTTTCGATAGCGGCTGATCGCCCCGCCTAAACCGTCATCCCGGTCAGCAACTTGGGCAGGTCGCCCGATTCGCCGCGCGCTTCGGCCATGAACAGCGATTTGAGCGGCGGCGTCCTTTGCACCGCGGCAAGCCCGAAGCGGCGCACCGCCGAGGCGGTCTTGCCGGGGATGCCGAACAGGCGCGTAAAGCTGTCGGTGGCGACACTTACCGCCAGCGAATCGAGGCCGCGCCAGCGCTCGTAGCGATCCATCAGCTGCGCATCGCCGAGATCCATACCAAGCCGTGCGCCGTCGACCAGCACTTCGGTCAGCGCGGCGACATCGCGCAGGCCGAGGTTGAAGCCCTGCCCCGCGATCGGGTGGATGCCGTGGGCGGCATCGCCCGCGAGCGCCAGCCGCTCGGCGGTAAGCCTGGCGCTGCGATGATAGCCGAGCGGATAGGCCATGCGCGGAGCGATGAGGTGGACGGCTCCGAGCAGTCCCCCCATGCGTTTTTCGAGTTCGCGGGCGAAACCGCGCTCTCCCAGCTTGAGATAACCAGGTGCGTCGTCGCTTTTGACCGACCACACGAACGCCGATCGATGGCGGCCATCGGCGAGGTCGGGCAGCGGCAGCAGCGCAAACGGGCCGGTCGGATAGAAAATTTCATAGGCGATATGATCGTGCGGCCGGGCGTGCGCGATGCCGCCGATGATCGCCTTGTGATCGTACGACCAGTTCGCCACCGACAGTCCCGCCGCCTCGCGCGTCGGCGACCGCCGCCCCTCGGCCGCGACCATCAGCGGCGCCCTGAGCACGTCGCCGCTGTCGAGCCTCATCGTCACCCCGTGCGACCCGCGTTTCGTCTCGAGCGAGCGCGCCGGCATGTGGAGCGCGATTGCCTCGCTCGCTGCGACCGCGTCGCGCAGCGCGATCCGGAGGTCGCGGTTCTCGTACATGATGCCCAGCGCGCCGTCGTACTCGTGCGGCACGAAATCGAGCTCTCCTGGCTTGAGACCATCGCTGACCCAGATCTGCCCGATCGCACAGCCCTGCCCCTGCAATCGATCGGCAAGCCCGATCGCTTCGAACATCCGGTGGCTCGCACTGGCGATGGCGGTTGCGCGCCCGTCGAAATCGGGGGCGATGACCGTGGCCGGATCGGCGGGATCGACGATGCTGCTGGTCAGGCCATGCGCCGCCAGCGCCAGCGCCAGCGTCTGGCCGACGAGCCCGCCGCCCGAGATGATTACGTCGCTGCTGTGGGGATCTGTCATGTCGGGGGTTTAGCGATTGCCGTCGGCGTGTACCAGTGGCGCCGTAGCAAGGACGGGACAACCGCGGATATTGCCAAATCGGGCCATGGGTCCCCCATGCCGATCATGTGCGCGGCGTGCATCCCGGCAGCGTGCCCCCTCGCCCGCCCAACCTCGCGCCGAGCCTGTGGGACTCCCTCGATTCGTCCGCCGCTTGTAAAGGCGCCGTTTACTCCGCGATGCTAGGGCCATGAGGCTCGGCCAGCTGACCAACAGAAGCGGGGCGTAACCACCGGGGGGAAACGATGAACCAGATGGCCGCACAAAGCACCTTTGCTGCCGATGTGCGGGGGTTCGACGACGACTGCTCCGAACGCCTCGGGCTTTACGAGCACGCCGCCGCGCTCGTGCCGATGGGCGCCTGGTCGTGCGACCTTGCCAGCGAGCGATTGAGCTGGACCGATGGCGTTTTCGATATTTTCGGCCTGTCGCGCGATGACGCGCTCGATCGCCGCGCTACCGTCGAACTGTTCAGCGAGGAATCGCGCGAGCTGCTCGAACGCAAGCGCGCGCAGGCGATCGCGACGCGCAGCGGGTTTGCGCTCGACGCCCATATCGTTCGTCCCGATGGCGACGAACGCTGGATCCGGATCACCGCCGCCACGCGCGGATCGAACGGGCGCGCCGAAACGCTCTACGGCATGAAGCAGGACATCACCGCCGAGCGCGCGCGATGGGACGCGCTGCGCGCGCAGGCCGAGCACGACCCGCTCACCGGCGTCGCCAACCGGACGCGCTTTCAACGCTTCCTCGACCAGCCGAACGACGAAGCTTCGGCGGCGAGCACCGATGCCATCATCCTGTTCGATATGGATAATTTCAAGCTGATCAACGATTCCTGGGGCCATGCTGCGGGCGATGCTTGCCTGGTCGCCTTTGCCAAGCGCCTGCGCAACGCTTTCGCGCACGCACATCTGGTTTCGCGGATCGGCGGCGACGAGTTTGCGGTCCTGTTGCCGCAGTCGGGGTCGCGCGGCGAGATGGAGTACGGAGTCGATGCGCTGATCGGCAGCCTGCTGGCGCCGGTTCCCTGGCAGGGCGATTTCCTGCGGCTGAGCGTATCGGTCGGTCTCGCCTTTGCGTCGCGCGAGGGCACGCGCGATCCGCAGCGATTGTTCATCGCCGCTGACGATTCGCTTTACAGCAGCAAGCACCGCAGACGCTCTGCCCCCGCTTTCGCCGGTACCAGGCGATCGGCCTGACGATCCCTCCTCTCCCGTCGCGGATCGCTTGACCGTGCATGCGCGCGGATTCATGGTAAAGACGAGCGATGGATAGCGGGCCCCTCGCCCGCCACGGGGAAACAGGACAGCATCATGGCGAGCCGCGCAAGCGCCCGACAAAACAGCGAATGGCGGGTCATTTTTCGCGAAAGCCTCGCGCGTTCGGGCACGTTGCTCGGCGGGCTGGTGCTCGGCGCGGTCACCGTTTTCCTGGGCGTCGCGCTCGTCACCCATCGCTCGAGCGATCGGTCGTTTTCGACGGCGGCGGGTGATGGCACCGGCAATTGGGCGGGCAGCTGGGGCGCCTATGCGGCAGATGCCCTCTACACGCTCGTCGGCGCTGCGGCGGTGTTGCTAGTGCCGCTGCTGGCGGTGATGGCGGTGCGGTTATGGAACGGGACGCCACAGCCATATTGGAAGCGCCAGCTGAGCGTCGCGCTGATCGGCATCGTCGGGGCTGGAACCGCGCTCGCGCTAGCCCAGGGCAGCGGATCGGGCTGGGCACTGCCCGCCGGCCGCGGCGGCGTCGCCGGCTATGCGATCGCCAGCGGCATCGCCCTGCTGGCGGACATGACGGGTGGGATCGCGAAATGGATCGTCGCCGGCGCGATTATCGTGCTGCTGCCTGCAGGGATCGTCACCTGGTACCGCAGCCTGCGGCTGACCCGATCGCCGTTCGCGCTACCCGCATTCCCGCGCGCCAGGGAGGATAGCGGTCGCGTCGTCTTGCCCGGCACACAGGAGCATGACGAGCCGGTCAAGGAGCGCGCGATCCTGCCGCGCAAGGAGGCCAAGCCCGACCGCCGCCCGCCGCCTGCGATCGCCGATCCCGCCGCCAGCCCGGCAGCGGGCGCGCGCAAGCCGGCGCCGCTGCAGTCGGACATGTTCTCCAACTACGCGCTACCGCAACCGGACCTGCTCACTCCCGCCCCCGAGAAATCGGGCCAGGCGATCGACAAGGCCGCGCTCGAACGCAATGCGCGTTTGCTCGAATCGGTGCTCGAGGACTTCTCGGTCAAGGGAGAGATCGTCGCCGTCCGCCCCGGCCCGGTGGTCACCATGTACGAACTCGAGCCCGCGCCCGGGACCAAGGCGAGTCGCGTCGCCAACCTGGCCGAGGATATCGCGCGCAACATGTCGGCGCTGTCGGCGCGCATCGCGCCGATCCCCGGACGCACCGTCATCGGGATCGAGCTACCCAACGCCCATCGCGACCCCGTCGTGCTGCACGAGATGATCGTGTCCGACGCCTTTGCCGCCAACGACGGCGCACTGCCCCTGATCCTCGGCAAGGACATCGGCGGCGATCCCGTCATCGCCGACCTTGCGCCGATGCCGCATTTGCTCGTCGCCGGCACCACCGGTTCGGGCAAGTCGGTCGGCCTCAACGCGATGCTGGTGTCGTTGCTCTATCGCCTGACTCCCGACGAATGCCGCATGATCCTGATCGATCCCAAGATGCTCGAACTGTCGGCGTACGAGAATATCCCGCACCTTCTCGCCCCCGTCGTCACCGAACCGCAAAAGGCGGTGCGTGCGCTCAAATGGGCGGTCGAGCAGATGGAGGACCGCTATCGCATGATGTCGGGCATCTCGGTCCGCAACCTTGCCAGCTTCAACGAAAAGGTGCGCGGCGCGTTGGCCAAGGGCAAGCCGCTCGGGCGACGCGTCCAGACGGGCTATGACGCCGATACCGGCCAGCCGGTATACGAGGAGGAGCAACTCGATTTCCGCCCGCTGCCGCAGATCGTCGTGATCGTCGACGAGCTCGCCGATTTGATGATGACCGCAGGAAAAGAGGTCGAGTTCCTGATCCAGCGGCTCGCGCAAAAGGCGCGCGCGGCGGGCATCCACCTGATCATGGCGACGCAGCGCCCGTCGGTCGACGTCATCACCGGGGTGATCAAGGCCAACCTGCCGACCAGGATCAGCTTCCACGTCACCTCGAAGATCGATTCGCGCACGATCCTGGGCGAAGCGGGCGCCGAACAGCTGCTCGGCAAGGGCGACATGCTCTACATGCCCGGCGGCAAGGGCCTTAAGCGCGTCCACGGCCCCTTTGTCAGCGACGACGAGGTGCGCCGCGTCGCCGATCACTGGCGCGAACAGGGCCGTCCCGAATTCGTCATGGAAGTGACCGAGGAACCCGAAGATGGGGGCTTCGCGCTCGAAGGCGCTCCGGCGGGCGACGACACCCCCGAAGGCCGGCTCTATCGCAAGGCGTGCCAGGTCGTGTTCGACAGCCAGAAGGCGTCGACCAGCTGGCTGCAGCGACAGCTGCGCATCGGCTATAACAACGCCGCGCGCCTGATCGAGCGGATGGAAGAGGAAGGGCTGGTCAGCGCCCCCAACCATGTCGGCCGCCGCGATGTGCTGGTCGACCAGAACGGCCAGCCGCTCTGACCTTCAAGGGGCGCAGGCGTGAATGAGAGGAAACAAAAGGGTTCAGTGCGCATTCAAGCGGGGAACGCCATATCGGCGCACGAATTCATGACAGAAAGTCACATGCTATGAAGAAAGCCTTCGCTCTCGCTCTATTTTCCGCACCGCTCGCCGGGCTCGGCCTCGTCACCACCGTCCCGGCGGTCGCGCAGGGCAGCGCGACCGCTGCGCAGCTCGCAATGGTCCAGGCGCACCTCAAGGCGGTCAATACGATGACCGCCGATTTCACCCAGACCGACCGGAAGGGCCAGACCTTCTCGGGCGACCTCCTGCTCAAAAAGCCGGGCAAGATCCGTTTTTCGTATAATAACGACGTGCCGATGCTGATCGTGGCCGACGGCAAGGCGCTGACGATGATCGATTACGAGGTCAAACAGGTCCAGCGCTGGCCGATCAAGAATTCGCCGCTGTCGGTCCTGCTCGACCCCAATCGTGACCTGTCGCGCTATGGCAAAATCGTCGAGACCGGCGATCCCGGCGTCGTCAGCATCGAGGTCAAGGACCCCAACCGCCCCGAATATGGCGTCATCAACATGGTGTTCGTCAAACAGGCGTCGGCCCCGGGCGGACTGATGCTGCGCGGCTGGGTCGCGCTCGATTCGCAGAACAACCGGACCAGCATCCGTTTGAGCAAGCAGAAGTTCAACGTCGCGGTGTCGGACAGCAGTTTTAGGTGGACCGACCCGCGCAAGAAAACGCGTGGACGCTAACCGGGCACAGCCTGTCGGATTATGGCTGCACCCGTTCATGCTCGCGACAGGATTACAGGCGTAAACCAACATCAGAAGCCGCCAAAAGGACCGTAGCGGGATTTCCCCCTGTTACCCCATGCGGATCCGCGGCTTCGAGTAAGCGTGACGAACGCTGATACGGACCCTCGCTCCACCGCCCCCGGAGCGAGGGTTTTCGTATTCTGGGCCCAAGCGCGGCCCGTTCCATTCCGTGAAAAATTTGCGTTGGCCCGAGCCGGTGGCTAGGGCCGGAGCGAACCGCCTGCCAGAGAAAGCCAATCCCATTTCCGCATCATCGCAAACCGTCAGCATCGCATCCTGGAACATCAATTCGGTCCGTTTCCGCATCGAAATCGTCGAACGATTCCTGCGCGAGCACAAACCCGACGTCCTGTGCCTGCAGGAAACCAAGGTCGTCGATGAGCAGTTTCCCGAGGGCGCCTTTCGCCAGCTCGGCTACAACCACATCATTCTCCACGGCCAGCCGATGCATCACGGCGTCGCGATCGTCAGCCGCATCCCGATTCGCGAGGACAACCGCCTCGACTGGCAGGCAAACAAGGAAGCGCGCCATATCGGCGTCGCGCTCGATAACGGCGTGCGCATCGAAAACGTCTATGTGCCAGCGGGCGGCGAAATCGCCGATCGTTCGGTCAATCCCAAGTTCGGCCAGAAGCTCGATTTTCTCGAACGCATGATCAACTGGTCGGGGTCGCTCGATTGTCCCACGATCCTGACCGGCGATTTCAACGTCGCCCCGCTCGAAAGCGACGTCTGGAGCCATAAGCAGCTGCTCAAGACGGTGAGCCACACCACGATCGAAATCGAGCTGTTCGACCGGCTCAAGGCCGCGGGCCAGTGGATCGATGTCGGGCGCGAATTCGTCCCCGCCCCCGATCGGCTGTTCACCTGGTGGAGCTATCGCGCGCGCGACTGGAGCGAATCGGACCGCGGCCGCCGGCTCGACCATATGTGGGTGACCCCTGACCTTGCCGGCAAGGCGGTCAGCCATACCGTCCACGAACCATGCCGCGGCTGGGGCAAGCCGTCGGATCATGTCCCGATCGTCACCGAGTTCGCATTCTGATGGCGGGCTGGCGGGGATGACTTCGCCGGGCAGCAGCGCGGCGCGATCGGCGGCCCAGGCGATCGACGCGATCCGGCGCGGCTGGCCGATCCGCATCGCCGACGCGCACGGCGCGATCGACTTGCTCGCGGTCGAAACCGCGACCGACGCCGCTCTCGCCGACTTTTCGGGAAACAACGCGTCCGACCTGCTGATTTCGTTCGAACGCGCGGCGACGCTCAAGCTCGTCGGGCAGAAGGCCGCGGCGGCGCCGGGCCCGGTGCTGGTGGCGAGCGCGGACGCGCCCGATTTGTCTTATGCTGTCGCCGTCGCCGATCCCGCGCGCGATCTCGCTTATCCGATGAAAGGGCCGTTTCGCGCGCTCAATCTGTCCGCCCCCGATGCGGGGCGGGCGGCGATCGACCTCGCCCGCCATGCCGGCATGCTGCCCGCTTTTTTCCTGCGCGAAACGGCCGGGCCGCGCGACATCGTCACGACCGACGCCGCTGCCGTCGCGGCTTATGCCGACCCGGCATCGCTGCAGATCGCAGCGCGCGCGCGCCTGCCCGTCGCGGCGTGCGAGACCGCGGAGATCGTCGCCTTTCGCAGCGCCGACGATCCCGGTGAACACGTCGCGCTGATCGTCGGGACGCCCGACGGTCGGCCCCCGCTGGTGCGCCTGCACAGCGAATGCCTGACCGGCGACGTCCTCGGCAGCCTCAAATGCGATTGCGGTCCGCAGCTGCACGGCGCGCTCGAGCGGATCGCCGATGCGGGCTGGGGGGTATTGCTCTACCTGCGCCAGGAAGGGCGCGGGATCGGCCTGATCAACAAGCTGCGCGCCTACGAGCTGCAGGATCAGGGCTTCGACACCGTCGACGCGAACCTGCGCCTCGGATTCCCGGTCGAGGCACGCGATTTCGCGATCGCCGCGCGGATGCTGGAGCTGCTCGATATCGCCGCGGTACGTCTGCTGACCAACAACCCCGAGAAGGTCGCGCGGCTGGAAGCGGCGGGGGTTTCGGTGACCGAGCGCGTACCGCTGGCGCTCGCGTCCAATCCGCATAATCACGACTATCTCGCGACCAAGCGCGATCGCACCGGTCACCAGCTATGACGAGCCGCGCGCCCCGTCGCGCGACGATCGAGCGCGGACCGTCGCTGCCGCTGCTGCTGCGCGAAGTCGGCGTGCTCGCCGACTGGGTGCGCGGCGCGCTGCACCTCCGACGCGGCCCGCGCCACAAGGTCGGCGGGGGAATGCACGTGATGATCGTGCCCGGCTTCATGGTCGACGACAACCGGCTGCGATTGCTGCGCATGGCGCTCAACGCCGCGGGATTTCGCGCGCACCGCTGGAAGCACGGGCGCAACATGGGGGCCACCGCCGACGTCATCGAGCGACTCGACGCGCGGGTCGATTACCTCATCGCAAAGTCTGGCGGGCCGATCGCGCTGGTCGGCTGGAGCCTCGGCGGCATCTATGCGCGCGAATATGCCAAGCGCTTTCCCGCCAAGGTCAGCCGCGTGGTGACGATGGGATCGCCCTTTTCGGGCAGCCCGCGCGCCAACAATGTCTGGCGGATCTATGAACTGATCGCCCGCCACCCGGTCGATGCGCCGCCGATCGAGCGTCACCCAGCGGCCAAACCGCCGGTGCCCACGATCGCGCTGTGGTCGCCGCTCGACGGGCTGATCTCGCCCGACAGCGCGCGCGGCACGCCCGACGAACGCGACCGCGAAATCGAGCTCGCCTGCCACCATATGGGCTTTATCTGCGCACCCGAGGCGATCGAAGCGATCAAGCGCGCGCTGGTCGAGGACGTCGGCTAGGCCGAAAACGCTGCCACGACTTCGGCCGGGACGCGTTGCGGGCGCCCGTTGGTCTTGTCGAGCATCGCCCATTGGGTGCGCGCGCGGACGCGGATTTTGCCGTCGTCGCCGGTGAATTCCATGTGGCGATCGAAGCGCGCGCCCTGCGGCGCGTCCCCCACCCAGGTCCGTGCGGTGACGCTATCGCCTGGAAGCAGGCTGCGCAGATAATCTATTTCGTGTCGGATCACGACCCAGACGTGCGAATCGACATAGTCGGCGGGCGCGGCCGCGCGCCAATGTGCGACCGCGACCTGTTGGATCCACTCGACCCAGACGGCATTGTTGACGTGGCCGAGCTCGTCGATGTGTTCGGGCCCGGCCGTCAGGCGGGCTTCGTAGCTCGGCATGCCCATCATCTCGCGCCTTTTGCAGCGCCACTGCCCACCGACGCGATGGCGAACATGGTCATTCGTGGAATCCCTTGAGCTCGTCGCCGGTGAGCGTCGCGACGTGGAGGACGTTGGTCGAACCCGGCGTCCCGAAGGGCACGCCCGCCATCATGATCAGTTTCGATCCCGCCTGGCCGATGCCGTGGCGCAGCGCCATGCGCTTGCCCTTGGCGATCATCTCTTCGAAGCTGCCGATATCGCGCGTCGAGACCGCGTGCGCGCCCCACAACAGGCCGGCGCGGCGCGCAGTCTTGAGCTTGGGAGTCAGCACCAGCAGCGGCACCGAGGGACGCTCGCGCGAGATCCGCCGCGCGGTCGATCCCGACGCGGTGAAACAGATGATGGCGTCGGCCGAGATCGTCTGAATGATCCCCGCCGCGGCCGCCGACAGCGCGTCGGCGGTGGTCGCGTCGGGCAAGGTCTCGGTGAAATGAAGCCGGGCGCCATAGCCGGTGTCGCTTTCGACCGCGGTGGCGATGTCGTCCATCATCCTGACTGCCTCGACCGGCCATGCCCCCGCCGCGGTTTCGGCCGAGAGCATGATCGCGTCGGCACCGTCGTAGACCGCGGTGGCAACGTCGCTGACCTCGGCGCGCGTCGGGCTTGGCGAGGTGATCATCGATTCGAGCATCTGCGTCGCGACGACGACGGGGCGGCCGAGCCGCCGCGCGGTCGCGACGATCTGTTTCTGGATCGGCGGCACGTTCTGCGGCGGCAATTCGACGCCGAGATCGCCGCGCGCGACCATCACGCCGTCGGAGAGTTCGATGATTTCCTCGAGCCGGCGGATCGCGGCGGGCTTTTCGATCTTGGCGAGCAGCGCCGCCTTGCCGCCGACGAGGCGCCGTCCCTCGGCAACGTCCTCGGGGCGCTGCACGAACGACATCGCGATCCAGTCGACGCCCTGGTCGAGCGCGAAGGCAAGGTCCTTGCGGTCCTTGTCGGTCAGCGCCGCGACGGGAAGAACGACGTCGGGCACGTTCAGGCCCTTGCGGTCTGACAGCGTGCCGCCGACCTCCACCACCGTCTCGATCCGGTCGGGCGCGACCGCAAGCACGCGCAGCACCAGCTTGCCGTCGTCGAGCAACAGCCGCGTCTCGGGCTCGAGCGCGTCGAATATCTCGCGATGCGGCAGCTGCACTCGGCTGGCATCGCCCGGCGCATCGTCGCGGTCGAGGACGAAGCGCGCGCCCTCTTCGATCGTAACCGATCCTGCGGCGAACTTGCCGACGCGCAGTTTCGGGCCCTGCAGATCGACGAGGATCGTCGTCGGGCGTCCGAACTGTTTTTCCAGGCCGCGGATCGAGGCGATCACTTGGGCATGACGGGCATGCTCGCCATGGCTCATGTTGACGCGAAACGCATCGGCGCCGGCGCGGAACAGCCTGGCGATCATCTCGGGCGAATCGCTGGCCGGACCGAGCGTCGCCAGGATCCGGACCTTGCGGCTGCGCGGTGAAAATCTTTCGGTCACTGGGTCGTATTTCCCTCGCTGGCTGGCGGCTTTGCCATGACGCAGCGCCATGACGATAGCAAGACCGTTGGCGAGCGCCGCGCCAGCGGCTAGAGGCCGGCACAATCGATTCACCCGGCGGCGCGAAGCCGCGACCCCAATGGAGATTTTTATGTCGGACGGCCTTATCGCCAAGGATCAGCTGCGCCTGTTCATCGAACGCATCGAACGGCTCGAGGAAGAGAAAAAGGGCATCGCCGACGACATTCGCGAGGTCTATTCGGAAGCCAAGGGCCAGGGCTACGACCCCAAGATCATGCGCCAGATCGTCCGCCTGCGCAAAATGCAGCCCAATGATCGCATGGAAATGGAAGCGATCCTGGAAACGTACAAATCGGCGCTCGGTCTGGAATAAGGATGCGAAAGGCCTAGAATAGGCGCGATGACGACAGGAGAGAGCGCATGATCGTTACCACCACCCCGACCATCCAGGGCCGCGAGATTTCCGATTATCTCGGCATCGTCACCGGCGAAGTGATCGTCGGCGCCAATCTGTTCCGCGACATGTTCGCCTCGATCACCGACATCGTCGGGGGCCGATCGGGCAGCTACGAGCGCGTCCTCGAGCGCGCGCGCAAGGAGGCGATCCTCGAGCTGGTCGACAAATGCAAGCAGCTCGGCGGCGACGCGCTGGTCGGATGCGACCTCGATTACGAGATCCTCGGCAAGGCGGGATCGATGCTGATGGTCTCGATCAGCGGAACCGCGGTAAAGCTTGCTTGAGCGACGCGGCTGCAAACGCTAAGCCGCGCGTGACTCCCCACCCACGACAGGACATTTGCCCGCATGGCCGGCCATAGCAAATTCAAGAATATCATGCACCGCAAGGGCGCGCAGGACAAAAAGCGTTCGGCGATGTTTTCCAAGCTGTCGCGAGAAATCACCGTCGCGGCGAAGATGGGCATGCCCGATCCCGACATGAACCCGCGGCTCCGGCTCGCGGTCAACGCGGCCAAAAGCCAGTCGATGCCCAAGGACAACATCCAGCGGGCGATCGACAAGGCGAGCGCCAACGAAGGCGACGATTACGAGGAAATCCGGTACGAAGGCTTCGGCCCCGGCGGCGTCGCGCTGATCGTCGAAGCGCTGACCGACAACCGCAATCGGACCGCGACCAACGTCCGCACGGCATTTGCCAAGAATGGCGGCAACCTGGGCGCATCGGGATCGGTCGCGCACGGATTCGACCGGCTCGGCCTGATCGCCTATCCCGCCAGTATCGGCGGCGAGGAGAAGGTGCTCGAAGCGGCGATGGAAGCGGGCGCCGACGATATCCAGTCGGGCGAGGACGGCCACGAAATCTGGACTGCCGCCGACGATCTTCACGAGGTCTCGGGCGCGCTCGAAAAAACGCTCGGCGAAGCGGAGACGGTCAAGCTCGCATGGAAGCCGCAAGTCACCGTCGAAGTCGATGAAAAGGACGCGGGCTCATTGTTCAAGCTGCTCGATGCGCTCGACGACGACGACGACGTCCAGACCGTCTGGGGCAATTACGACGTGTCGGACGAGATCGCCGAGAAGCTCGGCCAGGACGGGTAGGTCGGCGACCTGACATGATCGTCCTCGGTCTCGACCCCGGGCTCGGCACCACCGGCTGGGGCGTGATCCGGGTCGAGGGCAGCCGCCTGTCGCACATCGCCAACGGCCAGATCAAAACCGACCCCAAGGCGCCGCTGGCCACTCGGCTGATGGCGCTCGACACCGAACTGGCGGCGGTGATCGCCGAGCATCGCCCCGACGGCGCCGCGGTCGAGGAGGTGTTCGTCAACGCCAATCCGCAGTCGACGCTGAAACTCGGCCAGGCGCGCGGCGTCGTCCTGCTGTGCGCAGCGCGCAGCGGGGCGGCGGTCGGCGAATATGCCGCGCGGCTGGTCAAGAAGGCGGTCGTCGGCACCGGCGGCGCAGACAAGAAACAGGTCCAGGCGATGCTCGGCGTGCTGCTGCCCGGCGCAAAGATCGCCGGCGCCGACGCCGCCGACGCGCTCGCGGTGGCGATCTGCCACGCGCATCACTGCGAAGATTACCGCAGAAGATAATTATGCGTCACCCCAGCGACAGCTGGCGTCTTGTCCGGCACCTTGTGACCGTGTCGCTTGAGATTCCAGCCTTCGCTGGAATGATGATGTCTGGTTGGACTCCAGCCTCAGCGCAGCTGGCTGTCCTTGCTGCCGCGCCGGTTGATCGTGCTATGGCGCACCTGGACGTCGTCGCCGCTCTGGCACGGCACGCATTTGCGCACGCCGGGCAGCGCTTCACGCCGCCGCTGGGGAATCGGGTCGCCGCATTCGATGCAGTGCGTCAGGCTTTCGCCCGTCGTCATGCGCGCGCGCGCCGCCGCGACCGCATCGTTGACGCTATCGTCGATCTGATCCTGCACCGCGCCGTCGCGCGCCCAACCGCCTGCCATGATGAATGCTCCTAATTTGCGTTTGCTAACAGCAATATAGGGGCGGGCGGGGCGACTTCCAAGAGCGTCGCTCGTTCCCCTTTTGGACCAAAGCCCTTGCGGGCCGCGCGGATCAGGCTAGGACGGGGGCATGATTGCCAAGCTGACCGGAACCATCGACGAAAGCGCCGCCGATACGCTGGTGATTGACGTCGGCGGCGTCGGCTATCTCGTCCACGCGTCGAGCCGGACGATCGCCGCGCTCGGCGCGCCGGGCCAACCGGCGACGATCTTCACCCAGTTGCAGGTCAGCGAAAACGACCAGCGGTTGATCGGTTTCGCATCGAAGGACGAACGCGACTGGTTCCGCGCGCTGACGGCGATCCAGGGCGTCGGATCGAAGGTCGCGCTGGCGATCCTCTCCGCGCTCGAAACCGACGACCTCACGATCGCGGTCGCCAATGGCGACGCCGCTATGGTCGCGCGCGCCAACGGCGTCGGCCCCAAGCTCGCGGGGCGCATCGTCAACGAATTGAAGGACAAGGTCGGCGGCGTCGGCCTGGGCGCGCTCGGCGGCGGCACCGCCCCGCCGGCAGGATCGATCCAGTCCGACGCCATCGCCGCGCTCACCGGCCTGGGCTTCAAGCTCAACGAGGCAAGCGGCGCGGTCAAGGCGGCGAGCGACGAACTCGGCGCGGGCGCGACCCTCGATACGCTGGTGCGGCTGGCGCTGAAAAAGGCGGCGAAGTGATGCTCCCTCTTACTCGCCGTGCTGAACTCGTTTCAGCATCCATATCTCCCAACGCGGCCAAGTCGCTTGGGGCACGATGGACCCTTAAACGAGTTCAGGGTGACGAATGATGGATGACTCGCCCGACCGCCTCGCCACCCCCGTGCGCAAGCCCAACGATATCGACGAGGCGAAGTGGGCTACGTGGCGAGGGAAAATCACTTCGCCGCTGGGTATCGGCCTGATTGGTCTAGCCGCGCTTACCATCGAAACGATCGCTTTGAGTGATATAATCTTTATCCTTCAGGCCATTTTGCTAGCTCTGTTGATGGGACTTTGGGCCTTGATAGCGCTGTCTGCTTGTCGATCGGTACGGCACCGCAAAGCGGTTCTCGCTCTTAAGGCAGGAGCGGTTTTATATTTCATGGTATCGGCTTTTCTGATTGCCGACATTCTCGCGAATGGCAACTCTACTGCTGCTGCAGGATTCTTCATAATACCCATTATCTCCAGTGTTATAGCGCTACCCTATATCCTAATAATCAAAGCTGCGGACGCGCACGCTACGAAGCGCATAGCAAAATGACCGATCCCGACCGCCTCGCCACGCCTGTGCGCAAGCCCGACGATATCGACGCGGCGTTGCGGCCCAAGACGCTCGACGAATTCGTCGGCCAGCGCGCGGCGCGCGAGAATTTGCGCGTGTTCATCGAGGCGGCCAAGCGCCGCGAAGAGGCGATGGACCATGTCCTGTTCTTCGGCCCGCCGGGCCTCGGCAAGACGACGCTGGCGCAGATCGTCGCGCGCGAACTCGGCGTCGGCTTTCGCGCCACATCGGGACCGATCATCGCCAAGTCGGGCGACCTTGCCGCGCTGCTCACCAACCTCGAGGACGGCGACGTCCTGTTCATCGACGAAATCCACCGGCTCGCGCCCGCGGTCGAGGAAATCCTCTACCCGGCGATGGAGGACCGCGCGCTCGACATCATGATCGGCGAAGGCCCCTCGGCACGCAGCGTGCGCATCGACCTGCCGCATTTCACGCTCGTCGGTGCCACCACCCGCCAGGGCCTGCTGACGACGCCGCTGCGCGACCGTTTCGGCATCCCGCTGCGCTTGAATTTCTACGAGGTCGCCGAGCTCGAACAGGTCGTGCGCCGCGCGGCCGGGCTGCTCAAGCTCGCGCTGTCCGACGATGGCGCGCACGAGATCGCCAAGCGTTCGCGCGGGACGCCGCGCATTGCCGGGCGGCTGCTGCGCCGCGTCCGCGACTTCGCGGCGGTGGCGGGTGAAGGGCAGGTCGATGCCGCCGTCGCCGATGCCGCGCTCGTCCGGCTCGAGGTCGACACGCTCGGCCTCGATGCGATGGACCGGCGATATTTGACAATGATCGCAAAGCTTTACGATGGCGGGCCGGTCGGCGTCGAGACGCTCGCTGCCGGCCTCTCCGAACCGCGCGACACGATCGAGGAGGTGATCGAGCCGTTCCTGATCCAGCTCGGCCTCGTCGCGCGGACCGCGCGCGGGCGATGTCTCAACGCGCTGGCGTGGAAGCACCTCGCCCTGGCGCCGCCAAGCGAAGGGCGCGGAGCGCAGGACGGCTTGTTCGACGCGAAATAGGATCGCTGTCGCGCTCCTAGCCCTCCAGGCTGAACAACTCCTCGACCGACACCCCGAACGCCGCAGCCAGTTTGAGCGCAATCACCGTCGACGGCACGAAGATGCCGTTTTCGACGGTGTTGATCGTCTTGCGGCTGACGCCGACGATCTCGGCGAGGTCGGCCTGCGTCCAGCCGCGCGCGTCGCGATAATCGCGCAAGGCATTGATCAGGACGTCACCCATCGCCGAGCGCCCGCCGTTCGAGCATTGCGAAGCGAATAAGGGCAGTGACGATGCCCATGCTGACGATGATGTGGATCGCCTGGCGCACCGAGACTGCCTCGAGCCCGACGGTCGCATACAGCACGAGGGCGAACACCATGCTGACGATGAAGCCGAGCGACATGGCCTCTGCGCGATGAGCGCGGCTGACCTCGTCGTTGAGCAACGCGCGCACCGCCTTGCTGTGCCTCCAGAAACCCCCGGTTGCCAGGATCAGCAACAGCACCGCCGACAGGACGACCCAGGCGCCGACGCGGACATGATCGACCGCGCGCGCCGCATCGTCGGCGGGAATGCTGAAATACGCGCCCTGCTGCGCGACGAACAGAAAAGCGAGGACCGGCCACATCCGGGCGCGCTTGCGGCCCAGGCGTTCGGCGGTTTCGATATCGGAACGGGTCATGTCATCCTCCATATGTAACCTGTGAGTTACATGTAACCCAGAGGTTACTTAGTCGTCAAGGAGATTGTCGCTTTCCCCCGATTCGTCGCGCCGCTAAGACGCTCGCGATGATCGACACCGCTCCCCTCGCCCCGATTTCAGGCCGCTTCGTCGGCGAAGAGCATCACTTTCCGGTGCGCATCTATTACGAGGACACCGATTTGAGCGGCATCGTCTATCACGCCAACTACCTGCGCTATATGGAGCGCGCCCGGTCCGACATGCTGCGGCTCGCCGGGATCGACCAGCGCGCCGGGATCGAACAGGGGCTGGGCGCCTATGCGGTGACCGAGCTTGGAATCAAATACCGCGCGCCCGCGCGGCTCGACGACGATCTGATCGTCACCAGCACGGTCGAAAACGTCCGCGGCGCATCGTGCGTCATTCATCAAGTGATCAGGCGCGGGCGTACAGTGCTGACCGAGGGACGGGTGACCGCCGCGTTGCTCGACCCGCAGGGCCGCCCGCGCCGCCAACCGCAACAATGGATCGCCGCCTTCGAGGCGATCGCAGCAGGAAACGCAGTCAGCCCATGAGCATAGCCGATATCTCGCTCGCCACCGAAGCCGCCACCTTGTCGCCGCTGGCGCTGTTCATCCAGGCCGACATCATCGTCAAGGCGGTGATGATCGGGCTGCTCGTCGCCAGCGTGTGGACGTGGCTGATCATCGTGTCGTTCTTCCTGCGCCTGCGCGGCATCGACCGCCGCTCCGAAGCGTTCGAGCAGGAATTCTGGCGATCGCCCGACATCGACGCCTTTCACAAGCAGCATGGCGCGACCGCGCTGCCGGTGTCGCGCGTGATGGCCGCCGGCGTCGGCGAATGGCGCCGCTCGACCAAGCGCAGGGTCGTCGATCGCGCCGCGGTGCGCGAACGCCTGGCGATCGCGATGCAGAGCGCCGCCTCGGGCGAGGTCGACAAATTGTCCGATCGCCTCAACATCCTCGCCACGATCGGATCGGTCGCGCCGTTCGTCGGCCTGTTCGGCACTGTCTGGGGGATCATGCGCAGTTTCACCGCGATCGCCGCCGAGCAGAACAGCTCGCTCGCCGTCGTCGCGCCGGGCATCGCCGAGGCGCTGTTCGCGACCGCGCTGGGCCTGTTCGCCGCGATCCCCGCGGTGATCGCCTATAACCGTTTCTCGCACCGCATCGGCCGCTTCGAGGCGCGGCTCTATCGCTTCGCCGACGGCTTCCATGCAACGCTGGGCCGCGAATTGGAGAGCGAAGCCTAATGGCGATGGGCATCCATCGTTCGGGCGGGCGCGGGCGCGGCGGGACGCGGCGCGCGCCGATGGCCGAGATCAACGTCACGCCGCTGGTCGACGTCATGCTGGTGCTGCTGATCATCTTCATGATCACCGCGCCGCTGCTCGTCGCCGGGGTGCCGGTCAACCTGCCCGACAGCCGCGCCAAGCCGATCGGCCAGGAGGAACGCGAACCGGTCCAGATTTCGGTGATCGGCGACGGCAGCGTCTATATCGACGACGCCCAAGTCGCCGCCGGCGCGGTCACCGCGAGCATCGAGCAGCTCGCCCGCCGGCTCGGCGACGACCCGCCGCAAATCCTGCTGCGCGCCGATCGCGACCTCGATTATGGCGCGGTGATGCGCGTGATGGGAGAGCTCAACCGCGTCGGCCTGAACCGCGTATCGCTGGTCACGACCGGTTCAGCGGGAGAGCCTTAGGCCGGATATCATGGCTTTGGACCGGATCGATCGCACCAGCCTCTCGCTCGCCGTCGCGGGCCATGTCGTGCTGTTCGCGGCGCTGTCGGTGCATCTGTTCGCCAAGCCTGCGCGCAGTTTCGACAATCCGCCGATGGAGGTCGACCTGATCGCCGAGACCGCGCTGGCCAGCGCCGCGCCCGAGCTGAGTGCGGCACCGCCCGCGGCCCGCCTCGCCGCCGAGGAAGGTCCGGTCGAAGACGCGATCATGGCGACATCCGACCCATCGCCGCAACCGCTCATCGAACCGGCCCCGTCACCGCGCGTCAATCGCCCTACGCCGCCACCCAAGCCGGCTCCCAAGGCGTCGGCCAAGCCCGCCCCGCCAGCCCGCGCCAAGCCGGCGCCAACGCCCGCTCCCAGCGCGGCCAAGACGCGACGCCCCACCGGCAATCTCAAGGGTCTGCTCGACGGTATCGGCAAGGACGCCAGCGCGTCGAAATCGAACGCCGCGCCCGCACAAAGCGTCGGCGAGATCAGACGGTCGATATCGGTCAGCATCAACGCGGAAGTGCGCGGCCCGTGGAATCGCTGCTCGGTAAGCGGTATCGATGTCGACGAACTCAAGACGACGATCGTTTTTCGCCTGAGCAAATCGGGCGCGCTGGCCGGCTTCGACCGCGTATCGACGAGCGGCGAGACGCCGAGCAACGCGGCGCAGGTCAATCGGTTCGAGGAATGCGCCAAACGCGCGATCCAGCTGGCCGCCCCATTCGACCTGCCGGCCGAGAATTACGATTACTGGAAGACCTACACTCTCGATTTCGAAAAAAGGTAACCGCTATGTCGCTACGATCCCTCCTGCTGTTCGCCGTCGCGGTCGCCTCCCTGCCCGCCAGCATCCAGGCGCAGGAGCTGCCACCTGCGCCGTCGAGCCCGCCGCCGCAGCAAACTCCCCGCGAGACGGTGACCGGCAGCATCGGCAACGAGCGATCGGTGATCGCCGTACCCGCCCTGGCAACGCCGCAGGCGATGTCGACCGCGGCCGGCGACACCGCCACGCTCGGTCGACAGATCGGCGATGTGATCGCGAGCGATCTCGACCGCAGCGGCCTTTATCGGCCGCTCGGCCCCGGGAGCGTCCGCGCGATCACCTTCGCCGAAGTCACCGCGCCGCAGCTGCCCTATTGGCGCGGCAGCAGCAGCGCCGAAATGCTCGTGCAGGGCTTCGTCCGCGCCGACAATGCCGGAAACCTGACCGTCGGCTGCTATCTCTACGACGTCGCGCTGGGCACCGAACTCGTTCGCCAGGGCTATGTCGTCCAGCCCGCCGACTGGCGCCGCGCCGCGCACAAATGCGCCGACGCGATCTACTCGCGGTTGTCGGGCGAAGCGCCGTTCTTCGATTCGAGGGTCGCTTATATCGCCGAATCGGGACCCAAGGGGAATCGCCGCAAGCAGCTGGCGATCATGGATTCGGACGGCGCCAACCACCGCTTCATCACCAACGGCCAGTCGCTCGCACTGACCCCGCGCTATTCGCCCGATTACAAGTCGATCGTCTATGTCAGCTATCTCGGCAGCCGCGCGCGCGTCTATGTCTACGACGTCGGCACCGGCCAGCAGGACCTCGTCACCGAGAGCACCAACCCGACCTTCGCCCCGCGCTGGTCGCCCGACGGCCGCTTCATCCTGTTTTCGATGGCGGTCGCGGGCAACACCGATATCTATCGCATTGCGCGCGAGGGCGGATCCCCGCGCAAGCTGACGACGTCGCCCGGCATCGACGTCGGCGGCAGCTATTCGCCCGATGGCAGCAAGATCGTCTTCGAAAGCGACCGGTCGGGCGGGCAGCAGCTCTATATCATGAACGCCGACGGGTCCGATCAGCGTCGGATCAGTTTCGGGGGCGGTCGCTATGCCACGCCCGAATGGAGCCCGCGCGGCGACCTGATCGCATTCACCAAGATCGCGGGCAATTTCCGGATCGGCGTGATGCGGCCCGACGGACGCGGCGAGAAGCTGCTCACCGACAGCTGGCAGGACGAGGCGCCGAGCTGGTCGCCCAACGGACGCATCCTCCAGTTCTTCCGTACCTCGCAAGGGGCAAGCGGGCGATCGACGCTGTGGCAGGTCGATCTGACCGGGGTCAACGAACGCCGGTTGCCGACGCCCGGCGGCATCGACGGATCCGACCCCAGCTGGGGCCCGGTTCGTCCCTAATCCCGCGCATGGTGCAACGGTTGGCAGCTATTCAGCGTTGAGCAAGCACCGCGATCGCTAGAACCGTTCGCAAAGCGTAATGATAACGATCCTTGAGGAGACGCCCGATGACCCGCAATATGCTGATACTTTCCGTCGCCGCCGCCAGCCTGGCAGTTGCCGGTTGCGCCAAAAAGGCCCCGGCGACGCTGCCGCCCGAACCCGTTGGCACCTATGACGATACCGGCACCGGCGATGGCGTCATCACCAACGCGCCGGTACCGGGCAGCCAGGCCGATTTCCTGGCCCGCGTGTCGAGCGACACCGTCTATTTCGACACCGACCGTTTCGATATCGACGGCGAGGATCGCGTCATCCTCCAGAGCCAGGCCGAATGGTTGCGCCAATATCCCAATGTCCGCCTGACGGTCGAGGGCCATGCCGACGAACGCGGGACGCGCGACTACAATATTGCGCTCGGCGAACGCCGCGCCAATGCCGCGAAAAACTACCTCGCTACGCTCGGCGTCGATCCATCGCGGATTTCGGTCGTGTCCTATGGCAAGGAGCGGCCCGTCGCGCTGGGATCGAACGAAAGCGCCTGGGCGCAGAACCGCCGCGCGGTGACCGTCACCGTCAACTGACCGGCGCACGCCGCGACGAAAAAGGGCCGCCCCGCGAGGGACGGCCCTTTTTTCATGCGTCGGTGGGGCGGATCAGCCCTGCTTGGTGCCCGTCATCGGCATCTGGCCGAAGGCGCCGGCATTGATCGTGCCGGTCAGCGCGTCGCCGTCGATGGTGGCGGTGCAATCGAGCGTCATCGGCATCGGCACGACCATGTTCATCTTCCAGGTCAGCGTGTTGCCGTCGACTTTGCCGTCGACGACGTCGAGCGAGCCCATCGCGCCGACATTGCTGCCGGTGAAGCTTTCGCCGTCGGTCTTGACGGTGAAGACCGATTTCTGGTCGCCCATCGGCGTCTTGGTCATGCAATCATAGCTTCCGTCGAGCGACATCGGCTTTCTCCCTTACAACGTTGTCAGTTACTGCGCCGCCCGCTCTTCCACGGCGAGGCCCAATCCGTCAAGCTGCGGCCGCACCACCTTGGCATCGCCGACGACGACGAAGACGAGATCGTTGCCGAGGAACTGCTTGCGCGCCTCGGCGTCGAGGCCCGCCGCGGAGAGTGAACGGTATTTGTCTGCGAGCGTCTCGTAATAATTGTCGGGACGGCCGAACTTGACGATATTGACCATGCCGCCGAGGACGTCGCCCGAAGTTTCGAACTGGCCGGGCAGCTCGCGCACATTGCCGTTGACGGTCCGTTCGAGCTCGGCGGCGGTGACGCCGCTGTCGCCGACATAGGAGGTCAGGTCCTTGCGCAATTCCTTGATCGAATCGCCCGTGCGGTCGGCCTGGACCGGCGCGTAGAGGACGAAGGCCGAGCGGTCGACCGGCTGCTGGACGATGCTGCGCACACCGTAGGACCAGCCCTTGGTCTCACGCAGGTTCATGTTGATGCGGCTGAGGAAGCTGCCGCCGAAGACCTCGTTGGCGGCGTTGAGCGTGACGAGGTCGTCCGAACCCTTCACATCGAGCACGCGCCCGGCAAGGATGATCGACTGCGGCGAATTGGGCCGATCGATCAGGACGACGCGCGGGCTCGGCTTGGGCACGGCGACCGCGAAGTTCTTGGTCGGCAGCGCCGTCGCGGGAGCCTGCCAGTCGCCGAAGCTGCGGTTGAGCAGCTGCGTCACCTCGGCCAGCGAGCTATCGCCGACGACGAAGATTTTGGCATTGTCGGGACGCAGCCAGGTGTCGTGGAACGTTGCTAGGTCGGTGCGCGTCAGCTTTGCGACGACCGCCGGGTCGCCCGTCCCCGACGGCGGGATGCCGTAGGGATGCTGGTCGCCATAGAGGATCGGCAGCAACGCCCGCTGGCCGATCGCCGCCGGGTTAGTCAGCTCTCCCTTGATCCGGTTGAGCTGCTGCGCGCGGACGCGTTCGAGCTCGTCGGGCGCGAACGCCGGGTTGCGGATGAAATCGGCGAGCAGGTCAAGCGAGGGCGCCAGGTTGGGCGCAAGCGCATCGAGCTGGAACGACGTCGAGTCGCCGTCGGCGGTCGCGTTGATCGACGCCCCGAGCCGTTCCTGCGCGATCGCCAGCTGCGTCGAATCGAGGCTGGTGGTGCCTTCGTCCATTAGCTGGAGCATCAGCGATTCGGTGCCGAGCGCGGATTTCGGATCGGCCGAATAGCCGGCGTCAAACGCGACCCGTACCGTCACCGTCGGCACCGCAGCGCGGCGCGCGAAGTAGATCTCCATGCCGTTGGCAAGCCGGCCGCGCTCGATATCGGGGAAATCGAGCCCCTGCAAAGTGCCGACCGCGGGCAGTTTCGAGCGGTCGCCGTCGAAATAGGACAGCGCGCCCTCCGCCGCGTCGCCGAGCGCGGGATCGCGCCAATAAGCGGGCGCGGCGGCGGGCGCCTTGGCGCCGGGCGAGACGACATAGCCGCCGCGATTCTCGCCGCCTTCCTTGCGTTCGCCCGGCTCGATCGTCAGCGCGAAGACCGGACGCGTCAGCCATTTGTCGGCTGCCGCCTTGACCTCTGCCGGGGTCATTTGGGCGGCGCGCTTGAGGTCGACCTTATACTGGGCGGGATTGCCCGAATAGAGCAGCCCTTCGGCGAGCGTCGGCGCCTTGCCGCCGAATCCGCCGACGCTTTCGAGCGAGCGGATCTGCTGCGCGGCATAGCTGGTCGCCGAACGCTGCAGCTCGTCGGCGGTGGGCCCGGTCGCGAGATAGTCGGCGATCTGGGCATCGAGCGCCGCCGCGACGGTGGCGGGATCGACTCCCGGCTTCACATCGGCCGAGACGACGAACTGGCCGCCCTGCGCGAAAATCTCCGCGCGCGAGGACACCGCCACGGCGAGCTGATCCTGGCGCACGAGGCTGTTGTCGAGCCGCGAACTCGATAGGCCGCCGAGCACGAGCCCGCTCAGCGCCAACGGCACCGAGTCGCTGCTGTCGAGGCCGGGAATCGCCCACATCCGATAGATGCGCGTCGTCGCAACCTGGTCGCTGATCGTCTTTTGCACCGGGGCGGCGAGCGTCGGCACCGGCACAGCGATCGGGGCGACCGCCGGACCTGCGGGTATATCGCCAAACCACTCGCTTACCTTCGCCTTGGCGGTGGCGAGATCGATGTCGCCGGCGAGCACGAGGATGGCGTTGTTGGGGCCGTAATGATCGGTGAACCATTTCTTCACGTCGTCGAGGCTCGCCGAGTTGAGGTCGTCCATCGAACCGATCGTCGAATGGTGATAGGGATGGCCGGCGGGATAGAGGTTTTCGAGCTGCTCATATTCGACGAGGCCGTACGGCTGGTTGTCGCCCTGGCGCTTTTCGTTCTGGACGACACCGCGCTGGTTATCGAGCTTTTCCTGAGTCACCGCGCCGAGCAGATGGCCCATGCGATCGCTTTCGAGCATCAGCGCGCGGTCGAGCGCGCCGGTCGGCACGGTTTCGAAATAGTTGGTGCGGTCGAACCACGTCGTGCCGTTGAAATCGGTCGCGCCGACCTGTTGCAGCGGTTCGAAAAAGTCGCCCGGCGCGTTTTCGCTGCCGTTGAACATCAGATGTTCGAACAGATGGGCGAACCCGGTCTTGCCCTTGGGTTCGTTCTTCGATCCGACCGCATACCAGACCGACACCCCGACGACGGGCGCCTTGCGGTCTTCATGGACGAGCACGCGCAGGCCGTTGGCCAGGGCGAACTGCTGATAGGGAATATCGACCGCGTCGACCAGCTGCGACAGCGGCGCCGGCGCGTCAGGGTCGGTCGCGGCGATCGGCGCGGCGGGCGCGGCAACCGGGGCGGGCATCGTCGCGCAGCCCGCGATCAGGGCAAAGGACGATGCGGCGACGAGGATTCGGGCAATGCGACTCGAACGGCTGACCATGAAGAAAACTCCCTGAAATTCTGGAAATGCGGAATGCTCTGGCGGCGACCTTAGCTGCCTTGCGCTGTATTGCAATGCTACCACAGGGCTTGCGCGCGGTTTTTCTCGACTTATCTTTGCAGCATCGCGTTCGTGCGCAGGATCAAAGCCGGGGAAAATTCCATGAATCTCGAAAAGTTCACCGATCGCGCCAAGGGCTTTCTGCAATCGGCGCAGACCGTCGCGATCCGGATGAATCACCAGCGCATCGCCCCCGAGCATCTGCTCAAGGCGCTGCTCGAGGACAATGAGGGCATGGCGGCGGGATTGATCGCGCGCGCCGGCGGCGATGCCAAGCGCGCGGTGGCCGCGGTCGACGCCGAGCTAGGCAAGATCCCGGCGGTATCGGGATCGGGCGCGCAGCAGACGCCGGGGCTCGACAACGACACCGTCCGCATCCTCGACCAGGCCGAACAGGTCGCGCAAAAGGCGGGCGACAGCTATGTCACGGTCGAACGATTGCTGCTGACATTGGTGCTGGCGACGACGACCAAGGCGGGCAAGGCGCTGGCCGAGGCAGGGGTCACGGCGCAGGCGCTCAACGCCGCGATCGAGGAACTGCGCGGCGGCCGCAGCGCCGACACCGCGAGCGCCGAGGACCGCTATGACGCGCTCAAGAAATTCGCGCGCGACCTGACGCAGGCGGCGCGCGACGGCAAGCTCGATCCCGTCATCGGCCGCGACGAGGAAATCCGCCGCACCGTCCAGATCCTCGCCCGGCGGACCAAGAACAATCCCGTCCTGATCGGCGAACCGGGCGTCGGCAAGACCGCGATCGCCGAGGGCCTGGCGCTGCGCATCGCCAATGGCGACGTCCCCGACACGCTCAAGGACCGCACGCTGATGGCGCTCGACATGGGGTCGCTGATCGCCGGCGCCAAATATCGCGGCGAGTTCGAGGAGCGGCTGAAGGGCGTGCTCGACGAGGTCAAGGCGGGCGAAGGCCATATCATCCTGTTCATCGACGAAATGCACACGCTGGTCGGCGCGGGCAAATCCGAAGGATCGATGGACGCGTCGAACCTGCTGAAACCGGCGCTGGCGCGCGGCGACCTGCATTGCATCGGCGCCACCACGCTCGACGAGTATCGCAAGCATGTCGAAAAGGACCCGGCGCTGCAGCGGCGCTTCCAGCCGGTTTTCATCGGCGAGCCGACGGTCGAGGACACGATCAGCATCCTGCGCGGGCTCAAGGAAAAATACGAGCTGCACCACGGCATCCGCATCACCGACAGCGCACTGGTCAGCGCCGCGACGCTGTCGCATCGCTATATCTCCGACCGCTTCCTGCCCGACAAGGCGATCGACCTGATGGACGAGGCGGCGAGCCGCATCCGCATGGAGGTCGAGAGCAAGCCAGAAGAGATCGAGGCGCTCGACCGGCGGATCATCCAGCTCAAGATCGAACGCGAGGCGCTGAAGAAGGAAAGCGACAAGGCGTCGCAGGACCGGCTCGCCAGCCTCGAGGACGAACTCGCCAATCTCGAACAGCAGTCGAGCGAGCTGACGACGCGCTGGCAGGGCGAAAAGGACAAGATCCATGCCGAATCGCGGTTGAAGGAACAGCTCGACGCCGCCCGGCTCGAGCTCGAACAGGCGCAGCGCGGCGGGGATCTCGCCAAGGCGGGCGAGCTTTCCTACGGCACCATCCCCGAGCTCGAGCGCCAGCTCGCCGAGGCGGGCGTCGCATCCGAAGGCGCGATGCTGCGCGAAGAAGTGACCGCCGACGACATCGCCGGCGTCGTCTCTCGCTGGACCGGCATCCCGGTCGACCGGATGATGGAAGGCGAACGCGAACAGCTGCTCAACATGGAAGCGGCGCTCGGCAAGCGCGTGATCGGCCAGGAAGACGCGGTCAAGGCGGTCGCGACCGCGGTGCGCCGCAGCCGCGCGGGGTTGCAGGATCCCAACCGCCCGCTCGGATCGTTCCTGATGCTCGGCCCCACCGGCGTCGGCAAGACCGAGCTGACCAAGGCGCTCGCCGGCTTCCTGTTCGACGACGACAGCGCGATGGTCCGCATCGATATGAGCGAATTCATGGAAAAGCACGCGGTCGCGCGCCTGATCGGCGCGCCTCCGGGCTATGTCGGCTATGAAGAAGGCGGCGTACTCACCGAGGCGGTGCGGCGTCGCCCGTACCAGGTCGTGCTGTTCGACGAGGTCGAAAAGGCGCACAGCGACGTCTTCAACATCCTCCTCCAGGTGCTCGACGACGGACGGCTGACCGACGGTCAGGGCCGCACCGTCGATTTTTCGAACACGCTGATCATCATGACCAGCAACCTGGGCTCGCAATATCTGACCGAGCTCAAGGGAGGCGAAGACGTCGAAAAGGTCGAGCCGCAGGTGATGGAGATCGTGCGCGGCCATTTCCGCCCCGAATTCCTCAACCGGCTCGACGAGATCATCCTGTTCCACCGGCTGGCGCAGGAACACATGGCGGGGATCGTCGATATCCAGGTCGCGCGCGTGCAGAAGCTGCTCAAGGATCGTAAGATCACGCTCGACCTGACCGACGGCGCACGCGCCTGGCTCGGCCGCGTCGGCTATGATCCGGTTTACGGCGCGAGACCGCTCAAGCGCGCGGTCCAGAAATACGTCCAGGACCCGCTCGCCGACATGATCCTGGCGGGCGAGGTGCCCGATGGCGCGACGGTGAAGGTCAGCGAGGGCGAAGGGGCGCTCGAGCTGGCGGTCAGCTAGCCGGGACAGGCGTCGAGCATAGGTCGCATGAACCCGAATCAGGGCCTGGCATTTTCGATGCCAGTGAAATTTCCCTATTTTGCATCAGGACTTGCGTGGTTGCGCCAATGCAGGCCCCAGCGGCCCAGCGGCAGCGCACCGACATTCTGGACCATCTCGTGCGGGTTCTGTCGAGTCACCGCTCTCGGCCAGGCGGTCATCGGCACATACGGTATCCCGGCCCCCGCTATCGATCGATGCCGTAGGCGTCGCTGAACGGCTTGAGCCAAGGGGCATAGGGCGCCGACGATCCCACACCCTTGCGGTTGATCGGTTCCCTGACCTGCGCGACGCTCGCCGTGGTAACCGCGCGCTCGATTTCATGCGCCTTGAATTGCTGGGGCTCGACCCTGAGACCGCAATGTTCGGTAATTTTTTCGATCCAATGCTCGCTGTCGGTGACCAGTTCCGCATAAGGCACATCGAGGATCCGGGCGCCCAATTCGGCCTTCCAGTAGCGGTGGAGTTGATCCTCGAGCTTGAAGTGCATTGCGATATCTTGCAATCGCCAGCTCCAGTCGATTCCGCTGAGAAACCAGGTGCGATAGGCCGACCACGCGCAATCCAAAGGATCGCGATGCAGCCAGACGATCGGGGCGTCGGGGAGCAAGGCCGCCAGCAAACCCATATGCCTGCTGGCATCGAGCGTTTTGTCGACTACCTTGCCCTCCCCAGGGAAGCGCTCCGCCAGCAGATAATTATACAGATCGACCAATTCGTCAGCATTGCCGCCGGCCGATTCATATTCTTCGAAATCGGCGTGAGACTTTCCCTTCATCTCTGCCATGACCTGTCGAAACAGCCCCAGCTCTTCGCCGCCATCGACCGCCGAGTGACTGGCCAGGATTTGCTCCACCAGAGTGGTCCCAGAGCGCGGTAGTCCGGTCACGAATATTGGCCGGGGCGACGCATGCGTTATGGTCGACTGCACCTGTTTTATCGTAGCTGCCGTCCACCCTTCACGCCCCCGATTGGCATCTCCCCTGTCTTCGAGCGGACGATAGGGCCGCTGCTGGGCCATAATGGCGCCACCCTCGCGTACCGCCGCTATCGCCTCCTGCCGGCTTTTTTCCTGATCGCGAACCCTGCTCTTGGCATAATGCCAGGCGGCGCGTTCGATCGGCGGAGCGAGCGCCATCGCGTCATCGGCGTCGATCAAGGCGGCGCAGTCGTCGGCTTCGAGCTTTCCGGTCATCGCCAGCGCCAGCCATGCCTGGCCCGATTGCGGCGCAATGCCTACCGCGCGGCGCAAATGCTCTCGCGCCGCGTCGATCTTGCCGCTGTTGATCGCGATCGTTCCCTTCGTATAGGCATTGCCAAGCGCATCGGGAAAATCGTCGGGCAGAGATTCGAGCACCCCGGCAGCATCCGAAACCTTGCCCGCCATTGCCATCACGGAAACGAGCGTAAACCGTGCTTCCGCGCTATCGCCCGATTGGGCCGTCCACAACTCGGCGGCACGCAGCGCGAGCGAATGTTCGCCGTTGTGCTGGAGCACGTTGGTCAATGCGCGCCACTGGCTGCCCAACTCGGCTTTGCTTTCGACAAGCGTCGCGATCAGCGAGTTGATCGTCGCGCGCTCGCGTCGGGCGAGTGCCTGTTTAAGCAGGACGAGGATCTCGCGAGGTGTTTTGGATCGCAGCGCCGGATCCGCCGTCGGCGCCGCCGCGCAGGCATCGACAAGCTTGCGTGGCGGAACCCGCTCGGGCCGCGCGCCGCTGACCGTAGCCTGCGGGCCAGGATAGGCGTCGATAAACGGAGCGAGAAACGCGCGGTATGGCTCCGCAACGCCAAGCCCCATGCGGTTGATCGGCTGTCTCACCTGTTGTGCGCTGGCGGTGGTGACGGCGCTGGACGAAAGATGCGGCGTAAGTTGCATCGGCTCAAGATCCAGTCCGCAATGCTGGGAAATCCGCTCAACCCATGTCTCAGGGTTCTCGACCAGATCGCCATAAGAAAGCGCGAGCACGCGGTCGCCCAGTACGCCTTGCCAATGCGCAAGCAGCCGATCCTCGATCGCCATATGGTGGGCAATATCGGTTAGGCTCCATCCGCCGACGACATTATTTGCGAGCCAGGAACGGTAGATCGACCAAGCGTTGTCGAGCGGGTCGCGGCGCATCCAGATAATCGGCGCATCTGGGAAGAGAACCGACAACGGCCCCAGCGAACGGCTCTGGTTCAGGCTCTTGTCGACGAACATCCCGGCGCCGGGAATGCGCTCGGCGACGAGGCGGAGGTACAGATCGCGCAGTTCGTCGCGACCGCCGCGCCTGGCGAGGACGCGTTCTATATCCTCGGGCGCGAAACCGTCCGCTGTCGCCTCGAGCTGAAGTGCGAGGCCAAGCTCGCCGCCTCCGTCGACGCGGGAGTGGGCCGAAACGATCTGCTCGACCAGGGTCGTCCCGCTACGCGGAAGCCCCGTTACGAAGACCGGCCTGCGGGCGTCGACGGGTGCGCGCGCCGAAAGTCTCTCGATTGCCGAGAGATCCCATTGAAGCACCGTCTGCGCGGACTGTTCGTTATCAACGGGCTGGTAGCGGAACGACTCCTGAAGGATCTCGGTACAGCGGGAAAAATGGTCGAAAGCCTCCGCATATGCTCGCTGGCCATGCAAAACGATGCCCAGCGCGTTCTGTAAGGCGGCCCGATCGGTCATCTCAAGTCGGTCTTCGCGTGCCAGCAGCCGCCCCAGCTGCTCCTCGTCCCGCTTGGATATCCGGCCCAATTGCGCGATTCCCAACCAGGCCCGCGCCGAATCGGGAAGCGCCCTGATCGTTCGCCGAAACTCCCTTTCGGCCGTTTCAGGATCGCCCAGGTTGGTGGCAATCGAACCCTTAAGATACGAATTTGCGAACACGCTCGGCTGGTCAGCCGGCATGGCGTTCGCGGCAATGTACGCGTCATGCGAGCGACCCGCCCGCGCAAGCACGATCGCCCGTTCGTTTTGCGGCTCAAAGGGTGGAGCGCCCTGCGCTTCCCACAAGTCCAACGCCGCCAGCGCCATGCCGATCTCCCCCCAGCGGACGAGGTGGCGCGATATGTCGAGCCATTCGTTGGCGAGGACCGCCTTCTGATCGATCAACGTCTTTGCCGACCGGACCAATGCGGCGCGATGATCGGACCGGGCGGCGCGACGAAAGCCGTCCGCGGCGAGCTGCAAAATTGGGTTTAGCATCCCCGCGCCCTACCAAAGAAAAAGGGGCGGTGAAACACCGCCCCTTTCCCGATTTGCCTGTTCGGCATGTCGTCGGAGGTTACTCTCCGCCGAAGCGCATCGCGAGCGTGAAGCGCACCGAACGTGGAGCCTGATAGCCGGTAACGCGCTGGTAGTTCGGGTTGATACCACCGTAGCTGATGTCACCAAACTCGTTGAAGTCGAGCTTCTGGCTCCAGTTGAAGACGTTGAACACGTCGATACGGAAGTTGGAACCCGGCAGCGACAGCGGCGCGAGGTCGAACTTGAGACCGAGGTCGACGCGACGGTTCCATTCCGACTTGAACGCCGTGCCGCGGGGGACGAGAACCGAACCGGTACCCGAACCTGCGCCGGTATTGCTCAAGCCATCACCACCAAACTGAGCCTGGCGGCAGTAGAACGAAGCGGAACCATACGAGTATTCGAAGGTCGACGAGTCGTTCTGGAAGTTACCGATACAGCTGAACTTACGCGGCGACTCGGCGATGATGTTGGTCGAAACCTCCATCCACTCGATCGGGCGCAGACGGCCGTAGAACTTGAACGAATGCTTACGTCCGTTGGCAAGATCGCCATAGGCGCCATCGAGGAAGCCCGGCTGATCGAAGTCCTGCGTCAGGCCGGTATCGGTCTGGTTGTTGTCCGACTTCACACCGCCTTCGAAGTTACCGCGAAGATCGGCGTAGGTGTAGTTGAAGTTGAAGCCGTAAAGACCGTTGAACGCCTTATCGATGGTGAGCTGAACGGCGTCATACTTACGGACCGCTTCCGGATAACCCAGATCAGCAGCCGAAAGAGTGACCACCTCACAACCGCGGGCGTCGACGGCACAGTTACCGTCGAGACGGACCGTCATGTCGCGACCCGGGTTGGTCAGGACATACTGGTGGAAACCGGTAAATCCTTGCCCACCCAGCGACTGCGGTACGTCGCAGTCAGCGATGCCGTTCGCGGCGCAATATGCGTTGACCGCGGCATCGATTGCGACGTCTTCCAGCGTCTCGCCGAGACGACGGTTGATATAGTCGATACCGAACGTCCAGTCGCCGATCCGGTGCGACAAGCCGACCAGCCATTCGTCCGAATAGCTCGGCGCAAGATTGGCATTGACCAGCGTATCGGTCGGTCCAAGCGTACCGTCAGCAAACACGTTGTAGCACAGTTCGGTCTTGCCGGTGTAGTTCTGATAACCCGCCGGGCAAGGATCGCCGAAGTTGTTGGCATCGAAGTTGGTGACGTCGCCATCGGGCCCGATAATGTAATGATCGGGAATGCCGTCGCCATTGGCATCGACAATGTTGCCCGCGCCGTAGAAGTCATACTGCTGAACATAAAGCTCGTTGCCGCCGAGACGGATGTTGGTGTTCGTCGCAACCGGCAGGAAGTAACGGCCCCAGAACGCATTGATCTTGGTGCGCTTGTCGCCGAACACGTCGAACGACGCACCGAGACGCGGACCCCACTGGTCGCCCGAGTCGAAGTACTGGTCGCCATTGACCGTCTTGTTCTTGAAGCGGTCGTTACGAATGCCGAGCTGCAGGTTGAGGCGATCGTCCATCAGCGACCAGCTATCCTGGAGGTAGAAGGCGCGCATGCTGGTGTCGAAGCCACCTTCACCGTAATAAAGGCGACGGCGTGTGTAGTTGCGGCGGAATTCGTAGAAATAGCCGCCACCGGTGTACCGGGTCAGTTCGTCGGCATGCAGTTCCTCGTAATCAAAACCGGCGCGGAAGTGATGCGAACCGAAGAAATCGACATAGATATCGGCATCGGCACGGTAAACCTTACGGTCGTTCTGGTCGTTAACATCGCCGGCAACCGCGCCGTAGACGTTGTACGAACCCGTCGACGCGCAATTGGCCGCGCCGAAGTTGACGCAGTTGCCGATCAGCGAGGTGGCAAGCGACACGTTCGGGTCGGCGTTCTGCGTCGAGACGTCATGGTTTTCGCCATAAGCCAGCGACAGCGTGAACCAGTCGGTGAACTGGCCGGTATAGGTTGCGATAAAGTTGTCGCCGCCGTCCCTGCTCTTCACCGTACCGAGCGTGGTACCCAGACCGTTGTACACATAATCAAGCCCGCCTTCGGGATCGATCGTGTTCACCGGCGGCGAAGTCGCGGGGGTGAAGCCAGCATTGATGTACCGGCTGGTGGTCGTGGTTTCATCGTTGAAATACGTGAATTCGACACGATGACCGTCGGTGATGACCGCATCGAGCTTCAGGCCGAAGAAGGGATCGTTGCTCGTCGAGCTGACGCGCGTTCTGCTGAGCACGCCCGTGCCCTCAGCCTTGAAGAAGCTGGGGTTGTAGATCGCGTAGAAGAACAGGCGATCCTTGATGATCGGGCCCGAGAGGTAGAACGAAGTATCGACGCTTTGCGAATAGTCGTCCTGATTGTACGCCGAATAGGTGTTAGGCGCCTTCTCACGCAGCGCGTTGGGTGCGAACGTGATGACCGCACCGCCCGCAAAACTATTCGAGCCCGACTTGGTAACCGCCGAGGTGACGCCACCGAGGGCGCGACCGAATTCTGCCGGATAGCCGCCCGTCTTGACGTCAAGCGTCTGGTAGAATTCGAACGGGATGTCCGACTGGCCGAGGAAACCGCGGAAATCGGTGACGTTGAGGCCGTTGATATAGTATGCGTTCTCCGCAACCGTCGCACCCGAGATCGAGGTGAGGTTGCCGAAGCCGCTGTCGCCGGCGGTCGTTCCGGGAGCAAGCTGGATCAACGCGTTGGCGTTGCGAGCGACCGGAACCGATTCAACGAGCTCTTGAACGTCGAGAATGGCACCCGTCTGGGTCGACGCGAAATCGTCGACGCGGACGCGCGTACCGACGACGACGATGCCGTCGTCAGCGCCAGGCTGCTGGCTGGCAACGCCGGCCTGATACTGGAAGGTGTTGTTCACGCCGGCCTGGACGTTGGCGCCGCGATCTTCGACGATCGTCTGGCCGCCCGATTCAACGCGCACGGTATAGGTGCCGGTCGGCAGCGCATTCACCGAGAAGCGGCCGTTGGCATCGGTGGTCGTCGTGCTGGAGAAGCCCTGCGCATTCGAGGTGACCGTGACGGTCGCGCCCGAGACAGGCGTGCCCGAATCATCAACGACGGTGCCGATGAGCGACCCGCGGGTGTAATCCTGCGCCATCGCCGGCGTCGCGGCGATGGTCGTTGCGGCAACGCCCGCACCGAGCAATGCCAGCGCCTGCAAGGCGGAACCCGCCTTAAACGCTGACTTTTTTTGATTATAGATGGTCATTTTCATCCCCTTACAGTAAACGATTGAACGCAATGCGGCTCGCGCCGAATCCGTTGAATTCCACGGTGCTTCTGCCAATTTGTCGGGCCTAGGTAAATGCGGCGCGTGGGTTTGCGGGCATTTCATTTGCAACTGTCGCAAAATTGTCACGGTTGGTTTGGCGCGGTTTTCCCTACCTTGCGGGCGTGGCGAGCTTGCGCGGGTCGACCCGCGCGGGGCCCAGTTTCATGCTCCAGTGGAGATGGGGGCCGGTGGCGCGGCCGGTCGATCCGACCTCTCCGATAAGCTGGCCCCGGCGGACCGCCTGGCCTTCGCGGACATAGAGTTTCGAGCAATGGAGGAAGGCGCTGTTGAGGCCGTGGCCGTGATCGATCATCAGCAGATGTCCCTCGAGCGTGAAGCCATCTTCGGCGGCGAGGATGACGATGCCGTCGGCGGGCGCGCGAAACGGCGTCCCGGCCCCGGCGGCGATGTCGACGCCGCTATGATAGCTCGCCGGGGTTCCACGATAGATGCGCTGCGATCCGAAGACGCCGCTGATGCGCCCCTCGGCGGGCCAGATGAACTCCTGTCGCCAGCCCGCGGCGCCGGTGTCGCGCGCCCGCGCGGCGACGATCCGGGCGAGTTCGCCCGCCCGGCGGCGGCGGAATTCCTCGCTCGACACGCCACCGGTCAGCGACGCGTCGATATTCTGGATGTCCCACGCGCCCCGGGCGACGGCGACGGTTCGCGTCGCGGTCGATCCGTCGGCGAGCGTCGCGACCAGCGTCGCGCCGGCCGCGGCATCGCGATCGAAGCCGATGATGAAGGCGCCGTCGTCGGCGACCGGGACCGGATCGCCGTCAAGGCTGAG
>JAACTG010000140.1 GCA_009993585.1 Sphingomonadales bacterium | reverse complement strand
GGGCCCAACCGCATCGGCCAGGGGATCGAGTTCGATTACTGCTGCTGCCACGCCAGCTTCGCGCTCGCCGCGGCGGGGTACGAAACGATCATGATCAACTGCAATCCCGAGACCATCTCGACCGATTACGACACCTCCGACCGCCTCTATTTCGAGCCGCTGACCGCCGAGGACGTGCTCGAAATCCTCCATGTCGAACAGTCGAAGGGCGAACTCGTCGGCGTCATCGTCCAGTTCGGCGGCCAGACGCCGCTCAACCTCGCGCGCGCGCTCGAAGCCGCGAACATCCCGATCCTCGGCACCAGCCCCGATGCGATCGACCTCGCTGAGGACCGCGAACGTTTCGCCCGGCTGGTCAACAAGCTCGGCCTCAAACAGCCTGCCAACGGCATGGCGCGCAACCGCGACGAGGCGATCGCGATCGCGCAGCGGATCGGCTATCCGGTGCTGACGCGCCCCAGCTACGTGCTCGGTGGGCGCGCGATGGAGATCGTCGACGGACCCGAACAGCTCGACGATTATATCGCCAACGAGGTCAGGATTTCGTCCGAGACGCCGGTCCTGATCGACCAGTATCTGCGCGACGCGATCGAGGTCGATGTCGATGCGATCTGCGACGGCGTCGCGGTCGTCGTCGCCGGCGTGCTCGAACATATCGAGGAAGCCGGCGTCCATTCGGGCGACAGCGCCTGCGCCATCCCGCCGCACAGCCTGCCCGCCGCGATCGTCGCCGAGATCGAGCGCCAGACCGGGCTGCTCGCCCACGGCCTCGACGTGCATGGCCTGATGAACATCCAGTTCGCCGTGAAGGAGGGCGAGGTCTATCTGATCGAGGTCAACCCGCGCGCCAGCCGCACCGTGCCCTTCGTCGCCAAGGCGATCGGCGCGCCGATCGCCAAGATCGCCGCGCGCGTCATGGCGGGCGAAATGCTCGCCGACCTGCCCGCAATCGACCGCCATATCGTGCATGTCGCGGTCAAGGAAGCGGTGTTCCCCTTCGCGCGCTTTCCCGGCACCGACCCGGTCTTGAGCCCCGAGATGAAATCCACTGGCGAAGTCATGGGAATCGACAGCAATTTCGCGATGGCCTTCGCCAAGTCGCAATTGGGGGCGAACATCAAGGTGCCGCTCGACGGCACGGTGTTCGTTTCGGTCAAGGAGAGCGACAAGTCGGTCATCGTGCCCGCCGCGCGGCTGATGGAAGCGATGGGCTGGACGATCGTCGCGACCGACGGCACCGCGCGCTATCTTGAAGGCGAGGGGATTGCGGTCGAACGCGTCAACAAGGTCGCCCAGGGCCGGCCGCACATCGTCGACCGGATCAAGGACGGCGCCATCGACCTCATCTTCAACACCACCGAGGGCTGGCAGAGCCTGAAGGATTCGCAATCGATCCGCGCCTCGGCGCTCGGCATGCATGTCCCCTATTACACGACCGCGCCCGCCAGCCACGCGGTGGCGCGGGCGATCGAGGCGCTGCGCACGCATAATCTTGAAGTTAAGCCGCTTCAGGACTATAATTCACCGCAATAGACATCATCCTCCGACAAATCGACCCGATGAGCAGCGCCCGGCCATGCCGCCGCTGCCGAATGGGTTTTTGAATCGGGCAAATGCGAAACAGGAAGGACCGACGCCATGGCAACCGCAGAAAAAATGCCGATGCTGGTCGAAGGCTATGACATGATGACGGCGCAGCTCAAGCTGCTCAAGGCCGAGCGCCCGCTGATCGTCGACGCGATCGAGGAAGCGCGCGCGCACGGCGATCTCAGCGAAAACGCCGAATATCACGCCGCCAAGGAACGCCAGGGCCAGGTCGAAGCGACGATCGGCGATCTCGAGGACAAGCTGAGCCGTGCGCAGATCATCGATCCGACGACGCTGTCGGGCGACAAGGTCGTGTTCGGCGCCACCGTCCATCTGCTCGACGAGAACGACAAGCCGGTCAAATATCAGCTCGTCGGCCAGGCCGAGGCCGACGCCAAGAGCGGCAAGATCTCGTACAACTCGCCGCTCGGCCGCGCGCTGATCGGGCGCCAAGTCGACGACGAGGTCGAACTGACGGTGCCGTCGGGCGACAAATATTATCTCATCTCCAAAATCGAGTTCATCTGAGCGCGACCGGTCGGCGACGATCATGCGCATGCCATCGGGCCCGCTGACCAACGCCGTCCTCGCGGTGACGGTGGTGGCATGGCTCGCGCTGCTGCTGACCGGTTGGCAGGATTATGCGATCGTCGCCGGTGGCTTCATCCCGGCGCGTCTCTCCGGTCTCGTCGACCTCGCCGGGGCGGTGCCCGCCTGGCTGACGCCGCTCAGCTCGGCGCTGCTGCATGCCAGCCTGATGCACCTGGCGTTTAACGGCCTCATGCTGCTGTTCTGCGGCCGTCATGTCGAATGGGCGATCGGCGCGCCGATGATGGCGCTGCTCTATCTCGTCGGCGCCTATGTCTCCGCGGCAACGCACTATCTCGTCGATCCTGCCAGCATGGTGCCGGTGATCGGTGCGAGCGGCGCGATATCGGCGCTGGTCGGGGCCTATGCGCTGTTGTTCAGCCGCCAGCGGATCACGTCGAAATTCGGTATCCCACCCGTCGTCCTTCACGTCGCCTGGCTGGCGGCCGCGTGGATCGTGCTCCAGCTCGTGTTCGGCTATGCCTTCAGGCTCGAGGGGATGGGAATCGCGATCTGGTCGCACATCGGCGGCTTCGCGGCGGGGCTGGTGTTGGCGGTCCCCATGCTGCGCTGGCGTCAGCGCCGCCTCGCGCGAGCCGCTGCCGAAGCTTCGCCTCAGCCCTGATCGGGCGACGGCATGCCGGGGTCCAGCATGCGGTGGAGATGGACCACGACATATTTCATTTCGGCATCGTCGACGGTGCGCTGCGCCGCGGCTCGCCAAGCCTTTTCCGCCGATTCGTAATCGGGGAACATGCCGACGATGTCGAGCGAGGCGAGGTCGGTGAACTCGAGCGTGCGCGGGTCGCTGACGCGGCCGCCGAAGACGAGGTGAAGCTTGCTCTTGGCCTGGCTCATGATGCGCGGGACTTTCACAGGATTTAAAAACGGTTCGGGCGCGCCGTTACCAGCGCGCCCGGACGTTCGCAAGGTCGTAGGCGGGCAGCGCCCGCGCCGCATTCAGCGCGAGGATTTCGGCAGCAGGATTCCCGCGAACAGACCGACCGCGGCAGCGCCGGCAAGCGCGATCAGCGGATTCTTCTGCACGCCGCTCGCCGTCTTGGCGGGCAGTTCGCGCGCATATTCGCGGCCCTC
>JAACTG010000022.1 GCA_009993585.1 Sphingomonadales bacterium | reverse complement strand
CGACGGGACGATGGCGCGGATGGCCGACCTCATCCCCTTCGCCCGCCTCCACGATCTCAAGATCGGCACGATCCGCGATCTCATCGCCTATCGCCGCCGCCACGACCGGCTCGTCGAAAAACGCAGCGAGGCGCCTTTCACCTCGCAATGGGGCGGCGACTGGACCGCGATGACATTCTTCAACAAGGCGACGCGGACCGAACAGGTCGCATTGGTCAAGGGCCGGATCACGCCCGACACGCCGACGCTCGTGCGGATGCACGCGCTGTCGCCCTTCGCCGACCTGTTCGGCGAGGCGGGGTCGCGCGGCCGCCTGCTCGCCGATTCGATGCGGATCATCGGCGAGGCGGGCGCGGGCGTCGTCGTCGTCATCAACAAGCCGGTGAAGGACATCTTCACCCGCGCGATCGAAGCCAAGACGGGCAACGCGCCGCGCGACATGGAGGAACTGCGCGATTACGGCGTCGGGGCGCAGATCCTCACCGAACTCGGCGTCGCCGACATGATCCTGCTGACCAACACGCGCCACACGCTGGTCGGGCTCGACGCCTACGGCCTGTCGATCGTCGGCGAAAAGGCGATCACCTGCGCAGACGCAGACGCACGCGAAAGCGAGGACGCCTGATGGCCCATCTGCTGATCGTCGAAGCGCGCTTCTACGAAGTCTATAACGACCTGCTGCTCGCCGGCGCGCGCGCCGCGATCGAGGCCGCCGGCCACAGCCACGAAACGATCACCGTGCCCGGCGCGCTCGAAATCCCCGGCGCCATCGCGCTCGCGCAGGACAGCGGCCGCTTCGATGCCTTCGTCGCGATCGGCGTCGTCATTCGCGGCGAGACCTATCATTTCGAGATCGTCGCGGGCGAGAGCGCGCGCGCCATCATGGCGCTGACGCTCGACGGCACCGCGATCGGCAACGGCATCCTCACCGTCGAAAACGATGCCCAGGCGCTCGTCCGCGCCGATCCTTCGCAAAAGGACAAGGGCGGCGAAGCGGCCAAGGCGGCGCTCACGATGCTCGAGCTGCAGCGCCGCTTCGCGTGATTCAGGCGGGCGCCGCCGCCATCGCTGGATAGTCGGTATAGCCCTCGGGGCCGCGCGTGTAGAAGGTCTTGGGGTTGGGCGCGTTGAGTTCGGCGCCTGCCCTGAACCGCTCGACCAGGTCGGGATTGGCGAGGAACGGGCGGCCATAGGCGATGCCGTCGGCGAGCCCCTTGTCGAGCTGCGCCTGACCGTCGGCGAAGCCGTAATCGCTGTTGAGGAACAGCGGTGCGCCAAACACCTTGCGGATATGCGGGCTGACCGGCGCGACGTCGGTCTTGGCAAAGGTCGACGCCTCGCGCGGTTCGCGCATTTCCAAAAACGCGATGCCGAGCGCGTCGAGCGCCTTCGCCGCGGTGGTGAAGGTCGTCACCGGATCGCTGTCGTCGGTGCTCTGGACCACGCCGTTGGGCGACAGGCGGACCGCGGTGCGGTCTGCACCAACCTCGCCTGCCACCGCGGCGGTGACTTCGCGCAGCAGGCGGACACGGTTGTCGGCGCTGCCGCCGTAATCGTCGTCGCGATCATTGGGCGTATCGCGCAGGAACTGGTCGATCAGATAGCCGTTGGCGGCGTGGATCTGGACGCCGTCGAAGCCTGCGATCATCGCGTTGCGCGCAGCGGTGACGTAATCGCCGACGACGCGCGGAATCTCGCTGGCGGGCAGCGCGCGCGGCGTCGCGTAATCCTGCTTGCCCGAATAGGTGTGCGCCTGGCCAGCGGCGGCGACGGCGACCGACGATACCGGCGGTCCGCCGCCCATGTCGGGATGGACCAGCCGCCCCATGTGCCACAATTGCGCGAAGATGCGTCCGCCCGCGGCATGAACGCGGGCGACGACGGGCTTCCAGCCTTCGACCTGATCGTCGGTCCACAGCCCCGGCGCATAGGGCCAGCCGAGGCCCTCCTTGCTGATCCCGGTCGCTTCGGAGAGGATCAGCCCGGCGCCCGCGCGCTGCGCGTAATAGTCGCCCATCAGCGCGGTCGGGACATGGTCCTTCGTCGCGCGGCCGCGCGTCAGCGGCGCCATCAGGATGCGGTTGGGCAGGACGAGATCGCCGACGGTTACGGGATCGAACAGGCTGGGCGCGGAGTCGGTCATATGGGAATCGGGCATAGGGAGCGGACCTTTCGCTTGCGGCGGGGCGGGGCCGCGCTACAGCGGCGATGCCATCAACTGGGGACCCGCCTTGGCCGATTCAACCGCAGACCCGGCCGGCACGAACGGCGCTTCCCGCGCTGACGCGCGCCTGACGCTACGGCATCCGGGCGTCGCCTTCGCCGCGCTGGTGCTCGCGAATATCTGTCTCGCCTTCGGCGCGCTGCTCGTCCGTTTCGCCGATACCGGCCCGGTCGCGGCGAGCTTCTGGCGGCTCGCGATCGCCGCGCCGTTCCTTGCGCTGATCGCCTGGCGCACGCGCCAGCCGCTCGGCGGATTTCCGCGCAAGGTCGGCTGGATGATCGTCATCGGCGGCGTGTTCTTCGCCGCCGACCTTGCCGCCTGGCATCTCGGTATCGTCCGCACCAAGCTCGCCAACGCGACATTGTTCGGCAATTCGGCGAGCCTGCTGCTCGTCCTGTGGGGGATGGTCGTCCTCCACCAGATGCCGCGCCGGATCCAGCTCGTCGCGATCGCACTCGCCTTTGCCGGCGGCGCGCTCCTGATGGGCCGGTCGTTCGAACTCAGCGCGCGCAACCTCGCGGGCGACCTGCTCAGCCTGCTCGCGGGCATCCTTTACACCGGCTATCTGCTCGCGCTGCAGAATGCGCGCGCGAAGCTCGGCAGCTGGTCGGTGCTCGCGGTCTCGACCTTTGCCAGCATCCCGATCGCGCTGCTGTTCGCGCTGGCGCTCGGCGAGACGATCTGGCCGACCGACTGGACGCCGCTCGTCGCACTCGCCTTTTCGAGCCAGGTCGCGGGCCAGGGGCTGCTCGTCTATGCGCTGCCGCACTTCCGACCGCTCGTCATCGGCATCGTCCTGCTGCTCCAGCCCGCGATCGCCGCCTTTGCCGGGCTCGTCGTCTTCGGCGAGGCGATCGGCCCGTTCGAAGGCGCGGGGATGGTGGCGATCGCGCTCGCCCTGGTGCTCGTGCGCTGGCCCGAACGCACTCCCGTCCAAAGAGACCTATTGCCGCGCGCCCGGCCGTGACCTAGTTTCGCGCCATGGCCCAGACCGACCTCCCAGACGATCCGACGCTCGACGAAATCCGTGCCGCGCTCGCTCCGCGCCTCGCGGGCGACGCCGCGTTCGACGGCTGGGGCAAGGGAGCGGTCGCCAGCGCCGCCAGCGCGCTCGGCATCGATCGCGACATCGCCGCGCTCGCCTTTCCCGGCGGGGCGACCGACATGATCGCCGCCTGGTTCGGCTGGATCGACGAAGAGATGGCGCGCCGCCTGCCGCCCGAACGCCTCGCCGCGATGAAGATCCGGACACGCATCGCCGCGCTCGTCGAAACGCGGCTCGAAATCGTCGCGAACGACAAGGAGGCGCTGCGCCGCGCGCTCGCGATCCTCGCCATGCCGCAGAATATCGCCAAAGGCGCGCAGCTCGGCTGGCGCGCCGCCGATACGATGTGGCGCATGGCGGGCGACACCGCGACCGATTACAACCACTATACCAAGCGCGGCCTGCTCGGCACGATCTACGCTGCGACGCTGACCGTCTTCCTCGACGACGACAGCGACGGCTTCGCCGACACGCGCGCCTTCCTGGCGCGCCGGATCGACAATGTCATGCAGTTCGAAAAGGCCAAATCTGGCTTTCTGAAGCGCCGGACACGCATCCCAAGCCTGTCGCGCTTCATCGGCCGGTTGCGCTATCCGGGGGTTTGATCGCGCGCATTGCGGACGGCGAGAGCCTTCGCTATAGCGCCGACTTCCCGTTAATGATAATCAGTCGCAAATGTATTCTGTCCTTGCCAATCTCAAGCCCGGCGAGCGCGGCCATGTCGCCGCCGTCGACTGGGACCGCATCTCGGTTCCCGAGGGTCGCCGCCTGCGCGAGCTCGGCCTCGTCGAGGGCGCGAATATCGAGCTGCTCCACCGCGGCAGCCTGTTCCTGAAGGACCCGCTGGCGGTGCGCGTCGGGCGCACGACGATCGTCATCCGCCTCGCCCACGCCGCCGCGATCAGCATCGCCGAAGGGAGCGCGGCATGACCAGCGCGATGCCGATGATCGCCTTTGTCGGCAATCCCAATTCGGGCAAGTCGTCGCTGTTCAACGCGCTCACCGGCGCGCGGCAGAAGATCGGCAATTATCCCGGCGTCACCGTCGAGCGCAAATCGGGCCGCGCCGTCCTCAGCGACGGCCGCCCGCTCGAAATGGTCGACCTGCCGGGCAGCTACAGCCTGACCCCGTCGAGCCCCGACGAAGAGGTCACGCGCGCCGTCGTCACCGGCCATCAGCAGGGCGAGCGCCGCCTCGACGCGATGGTCATCGTCGTCGACGCGAGCAACCTCGAACAGCATCTGCCCTTCGCGCTCGAACTGATCGAGGTCGGCACCCCGGTCGTCGTCGCGCTCAACATGATCGACATGGCGACGCGCGACGGCCTGACGCTCGATGCCGCGCAGCTGTCGGCAGAGCTCGGCGTGCCCGTCGTCCCCACCGTCGCGGTGCGCGGCCGCGGCATCATCGAGCTGATCGCGGCGATCGAGACGCTGTTCGACGGCTCGCCGCATCCGATCGTCGAGCCCGCCGAACACGGCCCCGATGTCGACCGCCAGCTGCGCAGCCGCGCGCAGCGCATCGCGCGCGCGACGACGATCGGCGAACCGCCCGAGCGGCGCTGGACGCAGCGACTCGACGCGGTGCTGCTCCACCCCGTGCTCGGCTTCGCCATCCTGCTCGCGATCCTGTTCGTCATGTTCCAGGCGGTGTTCGCCTGGTCGGCGACGCCCGCCGACGCGATCGACGTCGGGCTCGGCAATCTCGGCGCCTATCTCGGCGACGCGATGCCCGACAACTGGCTGCGCTCGATGGTCGTCGACGGGATCATCGCCGGGGTCGGCGCGGTCGTCGTCTTCCTGCCGCAGATCCTCGTACTGTTCCTCTTCATCCTCGTCCTCGAGGCGACCGGCTATCTGACCCGCGCGGCCTTTCTGATGGACGGCATCATGGCCAAGGTCGGCCTGTCGGGGCGCGGTTTCATCCCGCTCTTGTCGAGCTTCGCCTGCGCGATTCCCGGGATCATGGCGACGCGCGCGATCGCCGATCCCAAGGACCGGCTGACGACGATCCTGATCGCGCCGCTGATGACCTGTTCGGCGCGATTGCCCGTCTATGCGATCATCATCGCCGCCTTCATCCCCGCGCGCAGCGTCGGACCGGGCATCGGTCTGCAGGGGCTGGTGCTGTTCACCCTGTATCTCAGCGGCATCGTCGGCGCGCTGGTCGTCGCCTTCGTCCTGCGCCACACGGTGACCAAGGGCGCGAGCGCGGGCCTGATCATGGAAATGCCGCGCTACCAGTGGCCGCGCCTCGCCGACGTCGCGCTCGGCCTGTGGCAGCGCGCGTGGATCTTCCTCAAGCGCGCGGGCACGATCATCTTCTTCTCGACGATGATCCTGTGGGCGCTCTTGAGCTTCCCCAAGCCGCCCGCGGGCAGCGACGTCTCGCCGGTGCGCTATTCGCTCGCCGGGCGGATCGCCGACAACCTCGTCGCGCCGGTCGTCGAACCGATCGGCTTCAACAAGGATATCGCGCTCGCGCTGATCCCCGCGATGGCGGCGCGCGAGGTCGCGGTGTCGGCGCTCGGCACGGTCTATGCGATCGAGGCCGGCGACGACGACGAAGAGGCCGCGCGCGCGCTCGGGCCAAAGCTCGCCGCCGACTGGAGCCTCGCGACCGCTCTCGCCTTCCTCGCCTGGTTCGTCTTCGCCCCGCAGTGCATCTCGACGATCGCGGTGACGCGGCGCGAAACGAACAGCTGGCGCTGGCCTGCGCTGATGGTTGCCTACCTGTTCGCCCTCGCCTACCTGTTTACCGGTGTTACATATTGGGCGGCAACCGCCCTCGGGCTTGGATAGGAATTTACGATGGCAGGCAGCGTCAACAAGGTCATTTTGATCGGCAATCTGGGGCAGGATCCCGAAGTCAAATCGTTCCAGAACGGCGGCAAGGTGTGCAACCTGCGCGTCGCGACGAGCGAGAACTGGAAGGACAAGATGACCGGCGAGCGCAAGGAGCGCACCGAATGGCACAGCGTCGCGATCTTCGGCGAAGGCCTGGCCGGCGTCGCCGAACGCTATCTGCGCAAGGGATCGAAGGTCTATCTCGAAGGCCAGCTGCGCACGCGCAAATGGCAGGA
>JAACTG010000021.1 GCA_009993585.1 Sphingomonadales bacterium | reverse complement strand
CCGCCGCAGATCGCGGTGACGAGGCTCGTCGCGATCGTCAGTCCGTCGTCGAGGAACGCCGGATCGACGCCGCGCTCGAAGCGCTGGCGCGCGTCGCTCGTCAGGCCGAGCGCCTGGCCGGTGACCGCGATGCTCTCGGGCGTGAAATAGGCGCATTCGATGATCACGTCGGTCGTCGCGTCGGACACGCCCGACTCCTCGCCGCCCATGATCCCGCCGATGTCGTGGACGCGGGTATCGTCGGCGATCACCGTCATGCGCGCGTCGAGCGCGTAGCTCTTGCCGTTGAGCGCGAGCACGCTTTCGCGATCGTGCGCCTTGCGCGCGACGAGCCCGCCCGAAAGCTTCGCCGCGTCATAGACGTGCAACGGGCGGCCGAGGTCGATCATGATGAAATTGGTGATGTCGACGAGCGCGCTGATCGGCTTCTGCCCGATCGCGACGAGCCGGCGGCGCATCCATTCGGGCGCCTCGCCGTTGGTCACGCCCGACACACCGCGCGCATAGAATGCGGGGCAGCCGTCGGGATCGTCGGTGCGCACGTTGGGGCCGGGGCCGCTGCCGGCGATCGGCGCGAGCTCGCCCGCCGCGCCATCGGCCGGCGCGCGCACGCCCGCGGGGGCATAGGCCTGGGCGAGCTGTTTGAGCGTGCCCGCGCCGGCGGCGGCGAGGTCGCGCGCGATGCCGCGCACGCCCATGCAGTCCTGCCGGTTGGGCGTGATTGACACGTCGAACACCGGATCGTCGAGCCCGGCATAAGCGGGAAAGGCGATGCCGACCGGCGCGTCGGCGGGCAGCTCGATGATGCCGTCATGATCCTCGCCCAGCTCGAGCTCGCGCGTCGAACACATCATGCCGAAGCTTTCGACGTCGCGGATCTTGGCGGGCTTCAACGTGAAGCCCGCGCCGGGGACATAGGTTCCCGGCGGGGCGAACACGCCCTTCATGCCCGCGCGCGCATTGGGCGCGCCGCACACGACCTGCCAGCGCTCGCCGGTGTCGGCTTCGACCGACAGCAGCTGCAGCTTGTCGGCATTCGGGTGCGGGCCCGCTTCGACGACCTCGGCGACGCGGAAGTCGGCGAGCTTCTCGCCCGGATTCTCGATACCCTCGACCTCGAGTCCGATCGCGGTCAGCCGCTCGGCAATGCCCGCGGCATCGAGCTCGGTATCGAGGTGCTCCTTGAGCCAGCCATAAGTGAACTTCATGCCCCAACTCCTGAAGACGACACGCCTCCGCTCAGCGTCGGCACGTCGAGCGCCGAGAAGCCGTAATGTTTGAGCCAGCGCAAATCGCCGTCGAAAAACGCACGCAGATCGTCGATCCCGTATTTGAGCATGGCGAGGCGATCGATCCCGCAGCCGAAGGCGAAGCCCTGCCACTCTTCGGGGTCGAGCCCGGCGGCGGCGATCACCTTGGGGTGGACCATGCCGCTGCCGAGCAGCTCCATCCAGCCGCCCGGATTGGTTTCCTGTGGGCCATCATCGGGCGACCCGCCGAGCACGCGCCGCCCCTTTTCGACCCGGTACCAGGCATCGACCTCGGCCGACGGCTCGGTGAAGGGGAAATAGCTTGGGCGCAGCCGCAGGTGGATGTCGTCGGTTTCGAAGAACGCCTTGAGGAAGGTCTCGAGCGTCCATTTGAGATGGCCCATATGGATGCCGCGATCGATCACCAGCCCCTCGACCTGGTGGAACATCGGCGTGTGCGTCGCGTCGCTGTCGCTGCGATAGGTCCGCCCCGGCGCGATGATCCGCACCGGCGCGCCGTCGGCGACCATCTTGCGGATCTGCACCGGCGATGTGTGCGTGCGCAGCAGCATCTTGCGGCCCTCGCCGTCCTCGCGGTCGAAATAGAAGGTGTCGTGCATCGCCCGCGCCGGGTGCGTCTCGGGAATGTTGAGCGCGGTGAAGTTGTGCCAGTCGTCCTCGATCTCGGGACCCGTCGCGACCGCGAAGCCCAGATCGGCGAAGATCTCGGCGAGCTCGTCCATGACCTGGCTGACCGGATGGATCGACCCTTCGTGGCGTGGCGGCGCGGGCAGCGACATGTCGAGCCGTTCGCCCGCCAGCTGTGCATCGAGCGCGGCGTTTTCGAGCTCTGCCTTGCGCGCCGCGAGCGCGGCCGAGACCGCTTCGCGCAGGTCGTGGATCGCGCGGCCTTCGCTCTGGCGCTGTTCGGGCGTCATTGCGCCGAGCGTCTTGAGCAGCGCCGAGACGCTGCCCTGCTTGCCGAGCGCGGCGACGCGCAGCGTCTCGACGGCGGCCGGGTCGTTCGCCGCGGCGATGTCGGCGAGCAATTGCGTTTGCAGGGATGCGATATCGGTCATGTCTGTGTCCGCTAGCCGAATTGACGGGAAAAGCAAAAGGCGCCGGGTTGCCCCGGCGCCTTTTGTCTGGATCGCGGGCGCCGAGGCGCCGCTGGAATCAATCCTTGGGAAGTGCGTCCTGGGCCTGTTTGACGATGCCGCTAAACGCGCCTGCCTCGTTCATCGCGAGATCGGCGAGGACCTTGCGGTCGAGCTCGACGCCCGCGAGCTTGAGCCCGTGCATGAACTGGCCATAGGTCAGGCCCTCCATGCGGACGGCGGCGTTGATGCGCTGGATCCACAGGGCGCGGAAGCTGCGCTTCTTAACCTTGCGATCGCGATAGGCGTACTGGCCGGCCTTTTCGACGGCCTGGCGCGCGATACGAATCGTGTTCTTGCGACGGCCGTAATAGCCCTTCGCCTGAACCAGCAATCTCTTGTGCTTGGCGCGCGTGGTGACGCCGCGTTTTACTCTTGCCATATCATCCGTTCCTTATTTCAGGCCGTAGGGCGCCCACAGGCGCACGTGCGGGACATCGGCATCGCTGACGAGCGAAGTGCCGCGGTTCTGGCGGATATACTTGGCATTGTGGCTCATGAGCCGGTGACGCTTGCCAGCGACGCCGTGCTTCACCTTGCCGGTGGCGGTGAATTTGAAGCGTTTCTTCACACCGCTCTTGGTCTTCAGCTTGGGCATTTCGGTCTCCTCTTGGATGTCCGTTCAGGAGCGGACATGGCAGCCCTTTCAGCCAGCCCGCTCGTCGGAAGGAGCGCGCATAGCCACGGCGCGGGCAAAAGGCAAGGCTTGTGCGCCGCAGCAACGGCGCGCGCGCGGCGTCGCGGTCAGTGATGGCAGGCAAGCGCTTCCATCACGTCGTCGAGCCGCGCCGGATCGCCGAGCGCGATGACGTCGCCCGCCGATTCGGCGTGAAGCGGCGCCCCCGACCAGTCGCACATCTGCCCGCCCGCGCCCTCGACCACCGGCACCAGCGCGGCGAAGTCGTGGAGCTTGAGCCCGGTCTC
>JAACTG010000049.1 GCA_009993585.1 Sphingomonadales bacterium | reverse complement strand
TTTTCAAAAGAGCATCGTCATGAACCAGCCGCTCGGCGCCGCCGCGCTCGACCAGATTTTTCGCGCCGCGCGCACCTATAACGGCTATCGCGACGATGCCGTCTCGCACGATCAGCTGACCGCGATCTGGGACCTCATGAAGATGGGCCCGACCTCTGCCAATTCGCTGCCCGCGCGCCTGACCTGGTGCACCAGCCAGCAGGCCAAGGACGACCTCGCCGATTGCGCGTCGGAAGCCAACGCCGCCAAGATCCGGGCGGCGCCGGTCAGCGTCATCATCGGCATGGACATGGAATTCTACGAGGAACTCCCCCGCCTCTTCCCGCATGCCGACGCCAGGAGCTGGTTCGTCGGCAACGCCGCGCTGATCGAAAAGACCGCGTTTCGCAACAGTTCGCTCCAGGGCGCCTATTTCATCATCGCGGCGCGCGCGCTCGGTCTTGATACCGGGCCGATGTCGGGGTTCGACAACGCCAAGGTCGACGCGGCATTCTTTGCCGGCACGACGATCAAGTCGAATTTCATCTCGACGCTGGGCTATGGCGATCCGGCGACGATTTTCGACCGCAGCCCGCGCCCCGACTTCGCCGAGTTCAATTCCGTCCGCTAAACCGCTAGGACAGGGCATGCGCCGCCTCGTCATCGAAACCGCCACCGCCGCCCTGTCGCTCGCCCTTTACGAGGACGGCGCGCTGATCGCCGCGTTCGACGAAGAGATCGGGCGTGGCCATGCCGAGCGGCTGATCCCCGAAATTGCCCGTCTGCCCGATGGCGGCAGGGCCGACGAAATCTGGGTCGATGCCGGACCCGGCAGCTTTACCGGCGTGCGCATCGGCATCGCCGCCGCCAAGGGCCTCGCCATCGCCTGGTCCGCCACATTGCGGGCCTTTCCCTGCCATGCGCTCGTCGCCGCCAGCTTCGTCGGCGACCATGAGGACGCGGGCGGCGACGCGCTGATCGCGATGGATGGTGGCCATGGCGAATGGCTGATCGCGCCGGTTTCCAGAGGCGTCCCCGTTGCGGCGATGCGCGCGCTGTCGCCCGATGACGCGATCGCGTTCGGCCAGCACATCGTCATCGGATCGCGCGCCGCAGATCTCGTCGCGCTGCGCGGCGAGGGCAGCGCCCGTGCGCTGTTCCCATCGGCGCGCCATGCCCATCTGATCGCCGATGGCTTCATCGGCGACGGCGTCGCCCCGATCTATGCCCGCGCGCCCGATGCGACGCCGATGCTGCCGCTGCCCGGCTGATTACATGGCGGGTCCCGACACGTCATCGACGGTTCGCCGCGGCTACGACGCCGACATGCCCGCGATCATGAGCGTCATGGAGCGCGCTTTCGATCCGCGGCATGGCGAGGCATGGACGCTCGCACAGTGCCTGGCGACGCTGGCGCTGCCCGGCTATCGCTGGCTGGTCTCGCAAGGCCCGGGCGGCGCGATTGCCGGTTTCCTGCTGGCGCGCACCGTGATGAGCGAAAGCGAGATGATGCTGCTCGCCGTGCTGCCCCGGTCTCGCTGCCAGGGAATAGGCCGCGCCCTGGTGCGCCGCTGGCTCGACGATGCGCGCGACGACGGCGTGGAGCGCGTCTTTCTCGAGGTCCGCGCCGACAATCGCGCGATCGGCCTTTATCGCGATTTCGGATTTATCGAAACGGGACGTCGGCCCGATTATTATCTCGGCACAGACGGTGCACGGCTCGACGCGATTTCCATGGCCTTCGACTTGCAAGTCAAAGTTTAGCTGTTGAAGAAATATCACCGATATGGTAGCTAAAACCGTCTTCGACTTTAACGATATTTACCACGACCCCTATGAATTTATATCAAGGAACAAATAGTGACTGAACAAAGCGAATATAATGAAATGCTTGTGACGCTGACCGCCGACGTTGTTGCGGCCCATGTCAGCAACAACAGCGTGGCGGTGTCCGATCTGCCGCTGTTGATCAGCAGCGTCCATGGCGCGCTGGCAGGCGTTTCGGTCGGCGAATCGGCGCCGGTGGAAGAGCAGAAGCCGGCCGTTTCGGTCCGTGCCTCGATCAAGCCCGACTATATCGTCTGTCTCGAGGACGGTAAGAAGCTCAAGATGCTCAAGCGCTACCTGCGCACCAATTTCGACATGACGCCCGAAGAATATCGCCAGAAATGGAATCTTCCCGCCGATTACCCGATGGTCGCCCCCAATTACGCCGAACAGCGTCGCACGCTGGCGAAGAAGATCGGCCTCGGCACCAAGACCGCGCGCAAGGGCGGTCGCAAGCCTGCCAAATAAGCGCCAGCTTCGCTGACCGGGATGGATGCGCGTCACCCGCGCAGCCGCCCGCAAAGACCGCACGCCGTGTCCAGCTTGCCCGCTGGGCGCGGCGTGCCTATATCGACCGCCATGACCGGACGGATCGACCTCGAAGCTTTATGTGCCGAAAAAGGCCTCAGGATTACCGAGCAGCGGCGCGTCATCGCGCGCGTCCTGTCGGAGGCCGAAGATCATCCCGATGTCGAAAAGCTTTACGAGCGCGCGTCGGCGATCGACAAGGGGATCTCGATCGCCACGGTCTATCGTACCGTGCGGCTGTTCGAGGAAGCGGGCATCCTCGATCGTCATGATTTCGGCGACGGCCGCGCGCGCTACGAAGCCGCCCCCGAATCGCACCACGACCATCTGATCGACGTCGAAACCGGCAAGGTCGTCGAATTCGTCGATCCCGAGCTCGAAGCGCTGCAGAAGCAGATCGCCGAACGGCTCGGCTATCGCCTCGTCGATCACCGCATGGAGCTCTATGGCGTCGCCATCGATCGCAAGGACTGACGTCCGGCTCAATCTGCAAGGCTATGCGCGCGTCGCGCTGATGGCAGCGGTGCTGCTGATCCTCATCGTCCCGCATCTGCTGACCCGCTGGGCGGGTGTGCGCACCACCATCCCCAGCCTGTTTCTTCGCTGGACCGCGCGCGCGGCGGGGATCGACGTCAGCGTCGTCGGCCGGCCGCTGCGGCGCAACGTGCTGTTCGTCGCCAATCATCTCAGCTGGCTCGACATATTGGCGCTGGGCGGGGCAGGGCGCACGGCGTTCGTGTCAAAGGCGGAGGTTGCCGACTGGCCGCTGATCGGCTGGCTCGCCGACCAGAACCGCACGGTCTATGTCGCGCGGCAGAACCGGCACGAAGTCACGCAACAGGCGGGCGCGCTCGGCGATGCGCTCGCGCGCGGCGATGCGGTGGCGCTGTTTCCCGAAGGCACGACCGGGCCGGGCGATGCGCTGCTGCCGTTTCGCGCCTCGCTGCTGGCCGCCGCGGCGCCCGGTCCCGACGCGCTGCGCATCCAGCCGGTCGCGCTCGATTATGGCGATCTCGCCGAAGAATTCGCCTGGGTCGACCCCGAAACCGCGGGCGACAACGCCAAGCGCCTGCTTTCCCGGCGCGGACGGGCGCGGCTCGTCATCCGTTTCCTCGATCCGCTCGATCGCGCGGCGTGCGCCGACCGCAAGCGCGCGGCGGCGGCGGCGCAGGCCGCGATCGATCGCGCGCTGTTCGGGTAATGGCCTTCGCGCCACGACAGCGCTTTTCCCGCGTCGGCCAAGCGCCTATAGCCGCTGGATGACTCAAAGCCCCGTGCCAGATCCCAAGACATTTCGCGTAAAATCCTTCGGTTGCCAGATGAACGTCTATGACGGAGAGCGCATCGGCGAGCTCCTCGGCGCGCGCGGATTGACCGCGGCGGGCGAGGGCGAGGACGCCGATCTTGTCGTCCTCAATACCTGCCACATTCGCGAAAAGGCGGCGGAAAAAGTCTATTCGGATATCGGCCGGCTCAATCGCAAGGACGGCAGCAGCCCGATGATCGCGGTCGCCGGCTGCGTCGCCCAGGCCGAAGGCGAGGAAATATCGCGCCGCGCACCCAGCGTCGATATCGTCGTCGGCCCGCAGGCCTATCATCGCTTGCCCGACCTCATCGCACGCGCCGCACGCGGCGAGGCGGCGGTCGATACCGACATGCCGGCGATATCGAAATTCGACCATCTCCCGCGCCGTCCGACGCAGCCGCGCCCGACCGCTTTCCTGTCGGTGCAGGAAGGCTGCGACAAATTCTGCACCTATTGCGTCGTGCCCTATACGCGCGGCGCCGAAATCTCTCGGCCCTGGGGCGATATCATCGACGAGGCCAAGGCGCTGGTCGACGGCGGCGCGCGCGAAATCACGCTGCTCGGGCAGAACGTCAACGCCTGGACGAGCGTGGACGATAGCGGCCGCAAGCAGGGACTCGACGGGCTTATCCGCGCGCTCGATGCACTGACCGGCCTCGAACGCATCCGCTATACCACCAGCCATCCCAACGACATGACGCAGGGGCTGATCGATGCGCATGCCGACGTCGCCGCGCTGATGCCCTATCTGCATTTGCCGGTCCAATCGGGCAGCAGCCGCATGCTCAAGGCGATGAACCGCAGCCACAGCCGCGAAAGCTATCTCGAAATCATCGCGCGCGTCCGCCAGGCGCGGCCCGACATCGCGATTTCGGGCGACTTCATCGTCGGTTTTCCCGGCGAGAGCGACGCCGATTTCGAGGATACGCTGAGCATCGTGCGCGAGACCGGCTACGCCGCCGCGTTCAGCTTCAAATATTCGCCGCGCCCCGGCACCCCCGCCGCCGAGATGGACGACCAGATCCCGGCCGAGGTGATGAACGAACGGTTGCAGCGGCTGCAGGCGCTGCTCGCCGAGCAGTCGCAGGCGTTCAACGCCGCCTCGGTCGGCAAGACCTGCGCGATCATGCTCGAACGCACGGGGCGCAAGCCGGGCCAGCTGATCGGCAAGTCGCCCTGGCTGCAGTCGGTCCATATCGACGGCGCCGGCCATGCGATCGGCGATCTCGTCGAGGTCGAATTGGTGTCGGCGGGGCCCAACAGCCTGGCCGGGGTGAAAACACGAAAGGTGGCTGCATAATGGCGAAGAAATCCGTGCAGGCGGTGGCCGGCGATCGCGGCCGGATCGAGATCGAGTTCGAAAAACCGCAACTGCTCGGACGCGTCTTCGGCGAATTCGACAAGAACCTGGTCGCCATCGAGAACCGTCTCGGCGTCTATATCGCCGCGCGCGGCAACCGGCTGACGATCGAGGGCGAGGCGTCGGCCTGCGCGCGCGCGCGCGAGGTGATCGAGGGGCTCTACAGCCGTCTCCAGCGTGGCGAGGATATCGATACCGGCATGGTCGAGGCGGTGATCGCGATGTCGGGCGCCGCCCCGCTGGCGGGCATCGCGCGCAGCGACGCCGCCGAACCGCCGCAGGTCATGATCCGCACGCGCAAGAAGACGATCGTGCCGCGATCGGCCAATCAGGTTCCCTATATGCAGGCGCTGGCGCGCGACGACATCATCTTCGCGCTCGGCCCGGCGGGCACCGGCAAGACCTATCTCGCGGTGGCGCAGGCGGTCAGCCAGCTGATCACCGGCACCGTCGATCGCCTGATCCTGTCGCGCCCCGCGGTCGAGGCGGGCGAACATCTCGGCTTCCTGCCCGGCGACATGAAGGAAAAGGTCGATCCCTATCTGCGCCCGCTCTACGACGCGCTCTACGACACGTTGCCGGCCGAACAGGTCGAACGGCGGATCGCCTCGGGAGAGATCGAGATCGCCCCGCTCGCGTTCATGCGCGGCCGCACGCTCGCCGATGCGTTCGTCATCCTCGACGAGGCGCAGAACACGACGCCGGCGCAAATGAAGATGTTCCTGACGCGCTTCGGCATGAACAGCCGCATGGTGCTGTGCGGCGATCCCAAGCAGGTCGACCTGCCCGGGCCGGGCGCCTCGGGCCTCGCCGATGCGGTCGAGAAGCTCGAAGGGATCGAAAACATCCATATCCAGCGCTTCAATGCCGCCGACGTCGTCCGCCATCCGATCGTCGGGCGCATCGTCCAGGCGTATGAGGGGCCGGATGCTTGACGTCGCGCTGTCGGCGACGGCGGCGTGGGACGACGGCACCGACTGGGACCGGCTGGCGAGCGACGCGGTCACGCTCGCTCTGGCCGAGGGCGGCGAGGGCGACTGGGCCGCTGCGCCGCGCGCGATCGAAATATCGCTCCGCCTGACCGATGACGACGAAGTGCGAACGCTCAACCGCGATCATCGCGGCAAGGACCGGCCGACCAACGTCCTGTCGTTTCCGCTCGATCCGTTGCCGGCGCATCCCGAAACCCACGGTCCGCCGGTATTGCTGGGCGATATCGTCCTTGCACGCGGGGTCTGCGAAACCGAGGCGGCGATGCGCGATGTTGCATTGTCGGCCCATGTGACCCATTTGTGCATTCACGGCACGCTGCATCTGATCGGTTACGACCATGTCGATTCGACCGATGCCGAGACGATGGAAGCGCTCGAAATCCGGATCATGCGCCGTCTCGGGCTGCACGATCCCTATGCGAAGGACGACTAGGGCCGATGGCCGAAGACCGTAACGAAGCCGCCATCGCCGGCGACGAAGGCGACGAGCCGGGACGAATATGGCGGGGCCTGAAGGCCCTGCTATTCGGCGATTCTGACGAGCCGTCGCTGCGCGAACAGCTCGAAGACGCGATCGACGATCACGAGCATGACGGCGAAACGCGCGGTCTGCCGCGCGGTGCTGCCGCCGACCTGTCCCCGCTCGAGCGGCAGATGCTGCGCAACATGTTGCATTTCGGCGAGGAGACCGCCGACGACGTCGCGGTACCGCGCGCCGACATCGTCGCGCTGTCGCTCGATACCGCCTTCGCCGATGTCGTCACGCAGTTCGCCGAGGCGGGGCACAGCCGCCTTCCGGTCTATCGCGGCGATCTCGATACCATCGTCGGGATGCTCCATATCAAGGACGTGTTCGTCGCGCTCGCCGATGGCAGCGGCAGCGACGACTGGTCGCCGCTGCTGCGCCAGCCGCTCTATGTCCCGGTCTCGATGGGCGTGCTCGACCTGCTCGCCGAAATGCGGTCGAAGCGTACGCATCTCGCCATCGTCGTCGACGAATATTCAGGGACCGAGGGTCTCGTCACGATCGAGGATCTGGTCGAGGAGATCGTCGGCGAGATCGAGGACGAGCATGACGACGAACCGGTGTCGGCGCTTGTCGCGCTCGATGACGGCGTCTGGGATGCCGATGCCCGGCTCGAACTCGACGAACTGGCGCATCACGTCTCGGCCGAGCTGGCGGATGTCGAGGGCGATATCGACACGCTCGGCGGGCTTGCCTTCATGCTCGCCGGCCACGTCCCCAAGGCGGGCGAGATGCTGACGCACCCCAGCGGCTGGCGGATCGAGATCATGGCGAGCGACAATCGCCGGATCTCGCGCGTTCGACTCCACGCCCCGGCCAAAGCCGCGATCGTCGACTAAACCGGTAGCAAATCCGGTCGCTTGGCCTTAACGCAGCGCGATGCGAGTGACGGATTTGCGGATTGCCCTGTTCAGCGGCAACTATAACTATGTACGCGATGGCGCCAATCAGGCGCTCAATCGCCTCGTCGGCTATCTGCTCGGCCAGGGTGCGGCGGTCCGCGTCTATTCGCCGACCGTGGACAATCCCGCATTCGCGGCCACCGGCGATCTCGTCAGCGTACCCTCGTTCGCGATCCCCGGCCGTCCCGAATATCGCTTTCCCTATCGTATTCCGGGCGACGTGCGCGCCGATATTCTGGGTTTCAAACCCAATATCGTGCAGATTTCGAGCCCCGATTTCCTCGGCCAACAAGCCGTCGCGCTCGCCCGCCGCCACGACATCGCGACGCTCGCGTCGATCCATACGCGGTTCGAGACGTATCTGCGTTATTATCATCTCGGCGCGCTCGCCCCGCTGCTCAACGTCTATCAGCGCAATCTCTATCGCCGCTGCGATGCGATCGTCGCGCCGTCCGAATCGATGGCCGACGTGCTGCGAGCCGAGCGGATGAACGACCGTATCGGCATCTGGTCGCGCGGCGTCGATCAACAGATGTTCGACCCCGCCCGGCGCGACATGGCGTGGCGCCGCGATCTCGGCATCGCCGACGACGTCCCCGTCATCGGCTTCGTCGGCCGGCTGGTGATGGAAAAGGGCGTCGACGTCTTCGCCGAGGCGATCGCCCGGCTCGAGGCACGCGGCGTACGTCACGCCGTCGTCGTCGTCGGCGACGGTCCGGCGCGCGAGAAGTTCGAGGAACTGCTGCCCAAGGCACATTTCGTCGGCTTTCAGAAGGGCGACGATCTCGGCCGCGCGGTCGCCTCGCTCGACATCTTCCTCAACCCCTCGGTCACCGAGACCTTCGGCAACGTGACGCTCGAGGCGATGTCGTGCCGCGTCGCCGTCGTCGCCGCGCGCGCGACCGGCAGCGCCAGCCTGGTCGTCGACGGGGTCACCGGCCGCCTCGTCGAACCGCGCGCGTTCGATGCCTATGCCGACGCGCTCGAACACTTTTGCCGTGACGATAGCGCCCGCCGCGCCGCCGGCCGCGCCGGCGAGGAGCGCAGCGCCGCGTACAGCTGGGACGCGATCAACCAGAAGATCGTCGATCTCTATCTCGAACTGGCCGACCAGCCCGCGCCCGGCGCTTGATCGCCGCCACAGCCGTCGCAAGCTGGAAGTCGGGCGAATTCGTGCCTATCTGTTGATCGATGGCCGATTTATTTGTCTCTGACGATCACGCCGCGGACGCCGATGGCGACACCGCCGCCGACAAGCCGCTCGCCGACCAGCTGCGTCCGGCGGTGCTCGGCGATGTCGTCGGCCAGGATCATCTCGTCGGCGAGGGCGGCACGATTTCGCGCATGGTGGATGCCGGCAAGCTGTCGTCGATCGTCTTCTGGGGACCGCCGGGCACCGGCAAGACGAGCATCGCGCGGCTGCTCGCCGATGCCGTCGGACTGCGCTTCGTCGCGCTGTCGGCAGTGTTTTCGGGCGTCGCCGACTTGCGCAAGATCTTCGCCGAAGCCAAACAGGCGAAGCGCGCCGGCCAGCAGACGCTGCTTTTCGTCGACGAGATCCACCGCTTCAATCGCTCGCAGCAGGACGGATTCCTGCCCTATGTCGAGGACGGGACCGTCGTGCTGGTCGGCGCGACGACCGAAAACCCCAGCTTCGAACTCAACGCCGCATTGCTCAGCCGCGCGCAGGTGCTCGTCCTTCACCGGCTCGATGCCGCCGCGCTCGAAAAGCTGCTTGCGCGCGCCGAAGCGCTTCAGGGCAGGGCGCTGCCGCTGACGCGCGATGCGCGCGAGGCCCTCGTCGCCTCGGCCGACGGCGACGGGCGCTTCCTGCTCAACCAGGCCGAGACGCTGTTTTCGGTGGCGCTTGCCGAGCCGCTCGATCCCGCCGGCCTCGCCCAGTTCCTGCAGCGCCGCATGGCGGTCTACGACAAGGATCGCGAGGGTCATTACAACCTCATCTCGGCGCTGCACAAATCGATGCGCGGCTCCGATCCGCAGGCCTCGCTCTACTGGCTGGCGCGGATGCTGACCGCGGGCGAGGAGCCGCTCTACGTGCTGCGCCGCATCGTTCGTTTCGCATCCGAGGATATCGGCCTCGCCGACCCGCAGGCCCTGGTGCAATGCCTCGCGGCCAAGGACGCGTACGAGTTTCTGGGGTCACCCGAGGGCGAGCTGGCGATCGTCCAGGCGTGCCTCTATTGCGCGACCGCGCCCAAGTCGAACGCCGCCTATACCGCGCAAAAGGCGGCGTGGAAGGATGCCAAGTCGACGGGCTCGCTGATGCCGCCGATGAACATCGTCAATGCGCCGACCAAGCTGATGAAGGAGCTCGGCTATGGCGAGGGCTATCGCTACGACCATAATGAGGACGGCGGCTTTTCCGGAGCCAATTACTGGCCCGACGAGATGCGGCCGGCCGAATATTACGCGCCCAAGGACCAGGGTTTCGAAAAGCGCATCGCCGAACGCATGGCGTGGTGGGCCGAACGGCGGAAGCCAGGCTAGCTAGACCGTTCTTTCCGGCGAGGCGGGAATGAGTAGCATTTCGGTCTCTTCGCGGATGCCGACACTCAGTCGACCGGCGCGGCGTGCTCGATCTCGGCCTTGTCGAGTTTGCGCGCCACCTGTTCGACCTCTCGGCTGCTCGACAGATCGAGCGCGGCGAGCATGTCGGAGCCCGCGTCGAAGGCCGATCCGGTCCAGACGGGAACGCCCGCTTCGCGGATCGCGGCGATGGCGGCGTCTTCTGCGGCCGAGAGCGACGCATCGTCGACGTGACGGATCAGCACACCCGCCACACGACCGGGATGGCTAACGACCGCGTCGGCATATGCGGCGACATCGCCCTGGCTATCGTCGCCGATCAGAATGAATTTGAGGCGCGGGTAGAATTCGAGCAGCGCCGCGATGGCATTTGCCTTGTGCGCGCCGTGGCTCTTGCTGCCGAGCGTCTTGCGGTTGAAACCCCAGTCCTTGAGCGTCATCGGACCCAGCGGCAGATTGTTGAGCGTCAGGAATTCGGTGAGAAAACCATAGAGATTCCACGGGCTCGACGAGATATAGAAAAACGGTCGCGAGGGGCTTGGCACGTTCGCGCCCGCCGGCGGCTTGCCGCCCGCGCCGCCGCCGATATGCGCGAACAGGTCTTCGACGCCCGGCACCGCGATACGATCGGCGGGGTTCGAGGCGAGGACGCGGCGCCAGTTGCGCGCAAGGTTCCAGACGCCGGTTTCGAGCACGGTATCGTCGAGATCGGAGATGACTCCGTGATGGATGTCGGTTCCCGGGGCGAGGATCGGCGCCGCGGCCGGTCCGTCGGGGCAGGGGCAGTCGAGCGCGCTGAGCGTCGCGCTTTCCCAGTGGCTGTGGCGCGGCAGCGCGACGTTGCGCGCGAAGGCGAGGTCGAAGACGACATATCCCTCGGCATCGCTCGTCGCGGTCGCGCGAAGTCCCTCATGGTCGAGCGCGATCGTGCAGCCGGCGACTTCGCGCGAGGCATAGAGCCGCGCCATGGCGCGGAACTTTTGCCAGCTCGTTCGCGGGACCGCGCGCGGGCGCGCATGAAGCAGGATGCGGGCGCGCAGGAACAGCCGCGTCTCGCTGCGATAGCCGGCATAGGGGACGATCGTGATCGCGCGCGCCGACACGCCGGCTAGAGGATATACTTGCTGAGATCGGTGTCGCGCGCGATTTCGGCGAGCTGGGAATCGACATAGGCGGCATCGACGACGACGTGCTCGCCGCCGCGATCCTCGGCCTCGAAACTCAGCTCCTCGAACAGCTTCTCCATGATCGTCTGCAGCCGCCGCGCGCCGATATTCTCGACGCTTTCGTTCACTTCGGCGGCGATCTTGGCGACCGCGGCGATGGCGTCGTCGGTCATCGTCACGGTGACGTCCTCGGTGCCGAGCAGCGCGAGATATTGCTGCGGCAGCGACGCGCGCGTCTCGCTCAATATGCGCACGAAATCCGCTTCGGTCAGCGCGCGCAATTCGACCCGGATCGGCAGGCGCCCCTGCAGCTCGGGCAGCAGGTCGCTCGGCTTGGCGACGTGGAACGCGCCCGAGGCGATGAACAGGATATGGTCGGTCTTGATCGGCCCGTATTTGGTCGCGACGGTGGTGCCTTCGATCAGCGGCAGCAGGTCGCGCTGGACGCCCTCGCGGCTGACCGATCCGCCGCGCACGTCGGAAACCGCGATCTTGTCGATCTCGTCGAGAAAGACGATTCCGTTCTCCTCGGCGTCGGACAGCGCGACGCGCGCGACGTCGTCCTGGTCGAGCCGGGCATCCTGCTCTTCCTCGACGAGCCGGTCCCATGCTTCGGGTACCTTGAGCTTGCGCCGCTTCTTGGGCTTCTGGCCCATCGCCTTGCCCATCATCTCGCTCAAATTGATCATGCCGACATTGCCGCCCATGCCGCCCAGATCCATCTGCAAATTGGGCGCCTCGGCGATCTCGATCTCGACCTCGGCATCGTTCATCTGGTCGGCCTCGATCCGCTGGCGGAAGCTCAATCGCGTCGCCTCGCTCGATCCCTTGCCGGTCAGCGCGTCGAGCAGGCGCTCCATCGCCGCTTTCGACGCGGCTTCGCGTACCGCCTCGCGGCGGCGGTCGCGTTCGAGCCGGATCGCGTCCTCGACCAGGTCGCGCGCGATCTGTTCGACGTCGCGCCCGACATAGCCGACCTCGGTGAACTTGGTCGCCTCGACCTTGACGAAGGGCGCATCGGCAAGCTTGGCGAGGCGGCGCGAAATCTCGGTCTTGCCGCAGCCGGTCGGGCCGATCATCAGAATGTTCTTGGGCGTCACCTCGTTGCGCAATTCGGCATCGACGCGCTGGCGCCGCCAGCGGTTGCGCAGGGCGACGGCAACGGCGCGCTTGGCGTCCTTCTGGCCGATGATATGCTGGTCGAGCGCGGCGACGATCGCCTTGGGGGTGAGGCCGGCGCGGATCGCCGGTTCGGCGCTCACGTCGCGCTCTCCATCGTTTCGATCGTCGTGTTGCCGTTGGTGTAGACGCAGATGTCGGCGGCGATCTTCATCGCCTTGTTGGCGAGCACCTCGGCATCCTCCTCATACTCCATCAGCGCGCGCGCCGCCGACAGCGCGTAATTGCCGCCCGACCCGATCGCGGTGACCCCCTCGAACGGTTCGAGCACGTCGCCGTTGCCGGTCAGGACCAAGGTAATGTCCTTGTCGGCGACGATCATCAACGCTTCGAGGTTGCGCAGATATTTGTCGGTCCGCCAGTCCTTGGCGAGCTCGACCGCGGCGCGCATCAGCTGGCCGTGATGCTGTTCGAGCTTGCGCTCGAGCCGTTCGAACAGCGTGAAGGCATCGGCGGTCGCGCCGGCAAATCCGCCGATGACGCTGCCGTCATGCAGGCGGCGGACCTTCTTCGCATTGGGTTTCATGATCGTCTGGCCCATCGAGACCTGGCCGTCGCCGATGACGACGACCTTGCCGTTCTTGCGGACCGAAAGGATGGTGGTGCCGTGCCATTGGACAAGGCCGTGTCGTTCGTTGCTCATGGCAGCGAATATGGGTCAGGCCCCCGGCGATGCAAGCCCGTGCCGATGTTTGCCCATCGCACCGATCCGCGCGACGAGGTCGTCGTTGACCGGCGTCGCGATGCCGTGCTTGCGGCCGAGATCGGCGATCGCGCCGTTGAGATAGGCGATTTCGGTCGGCTTTCCCGCGGCGACGTCGTCGGCCATCGACGAGCGCGCCGTGGCATCGATCTTGGCCAGGATCGGCAGGCGTTCGAGCAGCCATTGCGGCAGCGACAGCAGCAGCGCGAGCCGCTGCGGCGAAATCGCGCCGGTTCGCGCAGGGCGGATGCCCTCGGCGCGCGCGACCTTCATCCCCTCGCGGATCGCGCCGACGGTCATCGCGCGCCATTTCCGGTCGAGGAACTGTGCGTGCAGTCCCAGACCCGACGCGGCATTGACCGCGTTGTTGAGGTTGATCAGCAGCTTGCCCCAGCGCACCGGCGCGAAATCGTCGGCGAACGCGACCGGCGCGAAGCGGCTGTGCGCGACGCTTTCGAGCAAGGCGAGCGCGGGCGATGCTTCGCCGACGATATTGCCCGCTGTCGCCTTGTGAAAGCGAGAGCGACCGATGACGACGACGTTGTGCGTGACGACGCCGCCTAGAATGGTGTGATCGGGCAGGGCTGCGCGCAGCGCCTCGAGCGGGCCGATGCCGTTCTGCAACGCGACGATCGGCGTAGATTTCGGACAATGCGTCTTGAGCTCGGCGATCGCGCGCTCGAGCGCGGTCGCCTTGATCGCGAGAACGACAAGCGCCGCTTGCGCGAGCACCGAGGGATCGCTTGTCACCTGCAACTCGCCTGCGGCGATCTGGTCATTATGCCCGGCATAATCGGAAAGGGCGAGATGGCCCGCCTCGCGCGCCGCCTCGGCGAGCCAGGGCCGGCCGAGCAGGCGCACGTCGCCGCCGGCGAGCTGCCAGGCGAGCCCGACATAGGCGCCGATCGATCCCGCGCCGTGGACGATAATCGGCCCCGGTGCGGTCGGCGCCGCGCCGGTCAATTCACGCCCCGCCGCGCCAACTCTTCCTCCCAGCCGAGCGCATCGCGCACGATCGCGTCGAGATCGTCGTAGCGCGGGCTCCAGTCGATCGTCGCGAGAATGCGGGCGTTGTCGGCGACCAGCGCCGCCGGATCGCCCGCGCGGCGCCCTTCGATCCTACGCTCGAGCGTCTTGCCGCTGACGCGCTCGACCGCGTCGAGT
>JAACTG010000048.1:13162-16033 GCA_009993585.1 Sphingomonadales bacterium | reverse complement strand
GATCTCGCCCGCCGCCTGCGGTGCCTTGCGGCCCTTTTCGAGCGTCCAGGCGCGCGCTTCCTTGGGGCCGACGGTGAAGAAAGTGATGAGGTGGAGCAGGTCATAGCCCGAGCGGATGACGCGCGCGAGGCCGGTCTCGGAAAGGCCGATCTCGCTCAGGAACTCGATCCGCTCGTCCATTTCCATGCCGACGAGGTCGGCCTCGATCGCCGCCGAGACGATCACCGCATTGGCGCCCTCGGCCGCGGCCTTGTCGAACACGCGCGCCGATAGCGCATTGCCGTCCGCCGCCTCGTCCTCGTTGACGTTGCAGACGTAGAGCACGGGCTTGGCGGTCAGCAATTGCGCCTGCGCGAAGATCCGCGCCTCTTCCTCGTCCTTGGGTTCGACCAGCCGCGCGGGCTTGCCTTCGCGCAACAGCTCGAGTGCCTGGCCGAGCACCGATGCGGCGATCTTGGCCTCCTTGTCGCCGCCGGTCGCCTTTTTCTGAAAGGCGGGGACGCGCTTCTCAAGGCTTTCGAGGTCGGACAACAGCAGTTCGGTCTCGACCGTCTCGGCATCGGCGATCGGATCGACCTTGTTCTCGACATGCTGGATGTCGTCGTTTTCAAAGCAGCGCAGGACGTGGACGATCGCGTCGACTTCGCGGATGTTGCCGAGGAACTGGTTGCCCAGCCCTTCGCCTTGCGACGCGCCGCGCACCAGCCCGGCGATGTCGACGAAGGCGAGCTGCGTCGGGATGATCTTGGCGCTGCCAGCGATCCGGGCGAGCTCGTCGAGCCGCGTGTCGGGCACCGCGACCTGGCCGACATTGGGCTCGATCGTGCAGAACGGATAGTTCGCCGCCTGCGCCGCCTGCGTGTCGGTCAGCGCATTGAACAAGGTCGACTTGCCGACATTGGGCAGCCCGACAATCCCGCATTTGAAACCCATATCCGTGTCTTTTCCATTGTCTGTGTTCGCTCGCGCTGGGCCTTAGGCGAGCGTTGCGGATATCGCTAGTGCTCACCGTTATTCGTCACCCTGAACTCGTTTCAGGGTCCATAGGCTCCACCGCCCGAAAGACTCGCAACCGCCTTAGCTTATGGATGCTGAACCAAGTTCAGCATGACGAGATTAAGCGGCAGCGCGATCAGTGCCCGACCGTGCCCATCGTCGTGAACGGCCGTTCGAATGCGCCGTAGCGATCGACCAGCGTCGCGCTCGCCTCGTTGAGGCCGGTGACGTGGACGCTCTTGCCGCCGCGCTCCAGTCGCGCGACGATCTTGTCGAGCACGCCGGTCGCCGAAATGTCCCAGAAATGCGCGGCGCCCAGGTCGATCTCGACGCGCGGCGCGTCGTCATCATAGAGGATTGCGCGCTCGACCCGGTCGATCGAGGCGAAGAACACCTGGCCCGAGACGATGTAGCGGCGCAGATCGCCCTCGATCCGAGTCTCGACGGTCATCAGGCGGCGGACCTTGTATGCGAAGAAGATACCCGACAGCAGCACGCCGACGAGCACGCCCTGCGCAAGATCGTGCGTCCACACGACGACGACCACGGTCGCCAGCATGACGACGCTCGACGGCCACGGGTGACTCTTGAGATTGGCGAAGCTGCCCCAGCTGAAGGTGCCGATCGACACCATGATCATCACCGCGACGAGCGCGGGCATCGGCACCTGCGCGACGAGCGGGCCGAGCACGACGACGAGGATCAGCAGCGCGATGCCCGCGACGAGCGTCGACAGGCGCGTGCGCCCGCCCGATTTGACGTTGATCACCGACTGGCCGATCATCGCGCAACCGCCCATGCCGCCCAAGAGCCCGGTGATGAAATTGGCGATGCCCTGGCCGCCGACTTCGCGCTGCTTATCGCTGCCCGTATCGGTCAGTTCGTCGACGATCTGCGCGGTGAGCAGCGATTCGAGCAGGCCGACCGCCGCCATCGTCAGCGAATACGGGGCGATGATGCGCAGCGTTTCCCACGTCATCGGCACGTCGGGCCAGGCGAAGAACGGCAGCGAGGACGGCAATGTCCCCATGTCGCCGACGGTGTTGACGTCGAGCCGCATGCTGATCGAGATCGCTGACAAAACGATGATTGCGATCAGCGGCGACGGGATCGCCTTGGTCAGCCGCGGGAGCAGGTAGATGATCGCGAGCCCGCCCGCGACCATCGCATAGGTGATCGGCGTGACATCGGTCAGCTGCGGCAGCTGCGCCATGAAAATGAGGATCGCGAGCGCATTGACGAAGCCGGTGACGACCGACTGCGAGACGAAGCGCATCAGCAGGTCGAGCCGCAGCAATGCGGCGATGATCTGGAACACGCCCATCAGCAACGTCGCGGCGAACAGATAGCCGACGCCGTAATCCTGGACGAGCGGGACGACGACGACCGCGACCGCGGCGGTCGCGGCGGAGATCATCGCGGGGCGACCGCCGGTAAAGGCGATGATCGTCGCGATCGAGAAGCTGGCGTAAAGCCCGACGCTGGGGTCGACGCCGGCGATCAGGGCAAAGCCGATCGCTTCGGGGATCAGCGCGAGTGCGACGACGAGGCCGGCAAGGACATCGTTACGCGGGTTCGACAGCCAGTGGCGGTGGAACTGGGATGATGGGGTCATGATGGCCCTGCGAAGAAGACGGCATCGTGCGCGCGGCCCGCATGGGGTCCAGGATCGATCGACTGCCAAATTGTCCGGGGGATAGGCGCCCGGCCGAGCCACCCGTGCGAGACGGGTCCGACGAAGCGTGAGCGGTTAGACGAGCGCGCGCCTGCCCGCAAGTGCAGCATCGGGATCGGCGCGGCTCACTCCTGCATCCGTGAGGCAACATCGCTCATGAAGCGCGGATCGTTGCGTTCGGCCAGCCAATGGGCCTCGGC
>JAACTG010000048.1:3888-13151 GCA_009993585.1 Sphingomonadales bacterium | reverse complement strand
CGAGCAAATCGGACAGCGGCTCGAACTCGGCCTTGGCGTAATTCGACAGGACGTAGCCGTGGACGCGGTCCTTGTGCCCCGGATGGCCGATGCCGATGCGGACGCGGCGATAGTCCTCGCCGATATGCTGGGTCGCCGATCGCAGGCCGTTATGCCCCGCCGCGCCGCCGCCGGTCTTCACCTTGACCTTGAACGGCGCGAGGTCGAGCTCGTCGTGGAACACGGTGACGTCGCCGGGTTCGAGCTTGTAGAAATCGAGCGCGGCGCGGATGCTCTCGCCGCTGCGGTTCATGAAGGTCGCGGGTTTGAGCAGGACGATCTTGTCGGATCCGATCCGCCCCTCGCGCGTCCAGCCCTTGAACTGCTTGCGGTCCGCGGAAAAGCCGTGCGTCTCGGCGATCGCGTCGATCGCCATGAAGCCGACATTGTGTCGGTGGAGCGCATAGTCCGCGCCCGGATTGCCGAGGCCTACCCACAATTGCATGGCGCGGGGAATAATGATTACGGTGCGTTTGCCAAGCTCCATCATTGGATACAGAAAATTAACCCGTCTGCGTAGGCCACTGGGCGACGATCGCTCGCTAAGTCGTATGGTAGCATACGAGAGATGACGGTCTGGCGACAAACAGCGAGGGCGACATAGCGTTTTTAAAACTGGGCTTTAATTTGATGAATATGTCAGTCCAGATTGCGTTGACATGGGTATAATACGACCTTAGCTGGCGACGAGTTTCTCTGACGAGTGGGCGAACTATGTTCGATGGGCTACGAATATTGCTCTTGGCGGTTACACTGTTCGCTGGTGCGATGACCGGTTGGGCCCAGACCAAGACTTGTATTCCCGAAATCGCGCAGTTCACTGACGAGGTGTACGATCCCTCTTTGGGCAATATCGATACGCTCGATAAGGCCGAGTTCTTTCTTCGTGGCCAGCTCGCCAAAGGCTATTCCGACGAGGATGCAGCAGAGGCGATTGCCCGCTTCCTGCGAGCTCGCTTCTACCATGGATTTTCCGAGTACCGCATCTGCGAAGACTGGATCAGCCGTTTCGCTGGTTTCGCCAATCGCCAGTGGTTAAGCCCGATCCGTCCGGAAAAGATCATGCGCTATAAAAGCGCCGGGTGCAGCCAGAACGCCTTGGTTTTCCAAGAGCTTCTCCGGCGGTTCGGCATATCGTATGCGACGGTGTCGTTCTGGCACCCCTGGCACCGCGCGACGGCGGCCAAGATCGATGGCGACTGGTATTTTTTTGACGCCAACATCGAGCCCCATCGCCCGCGCCTCGTTTCGATGAAAGAGTTATTGCAGGGCGACGTTCTCCGCGACATGTATCGCGGCAAACCCGGCGTACCCGGTTACGGGCCAAGCCTCGATCTCGGTTTGCAATTTCAGCAGGCTGCGAAACTCGGGAAGATTACCTTTACCGATATCGATCATTATCCGGCCGAGCGCGGCGCGATGGCGCATCGAATCGTTGCTTGGCTCAGCGTATTTGGCTGGCTCGTCGGTCTGGTGATCTCGTTGCTGGCGATTGCCGTAGGTCCGCAATCGCGGATCGGGTTTTTGCGTCGCGCCCAGGCTCTTTTGCGCCGCAACTAGCAGTCACTGACTGTTTCGACGCACAGCGTAACGTATTGCCAAACGCAAAGCGCCGGCCGCGGATTTCTCCGGGCCGGCGCTGATTTCGCGTGGGAGAGTGGTTATTCGCCCTTGTCGTCCGACTTGTCTTCCCGCTCCTGCGCGGCATCGGCGTCTTCGCCCTGCTCGGTCGCGGGAACGGCGTCGGCATCGACCTCTTCTTCGCCTTCGGCCGCTTCGGTCTCGTCGTCCTGGCTCTTCAGAGCGGACGGGGCGACCAGCGTGGCGATGGTGAAGTCGCGATCGTCGATCGCCGATTTCGATCCCTCGGGCAGCTCGACGTTCGAGATATGGATCGAATCGCCGATTTCGAGGCCGGTAAGATCGATGTGGATCTCGTCGGGGATCCTGGCCGCGTCGCACATCAGTTCGAGTTCGTGACGCACGACGTTGAGCACGCCGCCGCGTTTCAGGCCGGGTGCCGCTTCCTCGTTGTGGAAGACGACGGGGACGTCGACCTGAACGGTCGAACCCTTGGCCAGACGATAGAAATCGACGTGGAGCGGGCGATCGGTGACGGGGTGGAAGGCGACGTCCTTCGGCAGCGTCCGGTGGGTCTTGCCGCCGGCGTCGACCATGACGACCGAGTTCATGAAATGGCCGGTCATCAAGTGCTTGACGAGCGCCTTTTCCTCGACGTGGATGGTAATCGGGTCTTCCTTGCCGCCATAGATAACGGCGGGTACGCGGCCTTCGCGACGTAGCGCACGGGAGGCTCCCTTGCCTGCCCGTTCGCGAGTCTCGGCCGACAGCGTCAGCTGATCGCTCATAATTGTTCTCCAAAAGAATTCAGGTTATGCCGCCACGCCTCCAGGGATGACCATGGCCGTGCAAGCGCGGCGCTATAGTCGGCGGTCGCGCGATATGCAAGCGCGCGCCGCCTATTGCAGGCGCTCGACCGTCAGTCCGGTCGCGGCCGTCAAATCTTCGATCACCGATTGCGAGCCGACGAGATGCGCAGCGCCGACCGCGACGAACAGCGTGCCGGGCTGGTCGAGCCGCCGCGCCAATATGTCGGCCCAACGGCGATTGCGGTTGGTGAGCAGCACCGGGGCAAGGCCGGGGATGGCGCCGACATCGTCCGCGACCAGCGTTGCCAGCCGATCGACACGACCGCCCGCCCAGGCGTCGACCAATGCGGTCATCCGCGCGTCGGAATCGCCCGCGGTGGCGATCGTGCGGATCAGGAAGGCGCGCTGCGCCGCATCGGGAAGGCCGTCGAACAGCGCGAATTGCTGGGCGGTCGTCTCGAGTGCGGAGACGGGCTTCCCGGCGATGCGAAAGCGCGCGTCGAGCGCGGGTTCGATCCCGTTGGCCTGCGCCAGGCCCGCCCGCTCGCCGATCGCATTGGCGATCAGGATCGCCGCCGCCCAGTCTTCCATCGTGTCGAGCTGGCTGCGGCTCAGGTCGGTTTGCGCCACCGTCTTGCCGAAGGCCTCGACGAGGTCGCGGTCGATGCGAAAGATCAGCGGCTCGTCGGGCGGCTCGTCGGTCGCCATGCGGCCGAACAAAGCGGCTTCGTCGACCTGCTCGCCATCGGCGATTTCGAGCACGAGCTCGTCCGATGCGTCGATCGCGGCGTCGATCGTCTCGCTGCGCCAGCGATAGTTCGCGGGCAGGGCATGGATCGTGCCGAACAGGTAGATCGTGGTGTCGGCGTCGGCGATGCGCCACAAGGCGGGTCGCGCGATCGTCGCGTCGGCCTTGGGGGCGGGGGCAGTCGGCCGATCGCGCGTCACCGCGATACCGATCGCGACCATCGCCAGCAGCGCGATGACGGCCGCCAGCGATGTTGCCGGCGCCAGCCGGGCCCGCCGTTTCCAACCGGGCTTCAATAGTCGATCCGCTGCGCGGTTACGCCCCGCTCGGCGAGCATCGCCTGTACGCTATCGCCGCCCGCGAGATGCCCCGCGCCGACCGCGATGAAGACCGTGCCCGACCGCTGCATCCGCTCGTCGACCCACGTCGCCCAGCGCGCGTTGCGATCGTGCAGCAGCGCGCGGTCGAGCGTCGGCGTCGTCGACAGCGTGTCGTTGAGCAACGCCGCGAGCCCTGCGACATCGCCCGTCGCCCAGGCGCGGACCATGCGGTCCATCGTGATCTGCATCTCGGACAGGCTGTCGATCACGCTCATCAGGAACGCGATCTGGTCGGCCGGCGGCAGCGAATCGAAGATCGCGATCTGCTCGTCGAAGCTTTCGAGCGCGGAAACCGTCATGCGCCGCGCGCGCGCCTTGTCGGCGATCGATTTCTCGACGCCCTGGTCGGGGTCGAAGCCCAATCGCTGCATCGGCGCCAGCGACAGCGAGATCGCCGCCATCCATGGCTCGAACTTGTCGTAGGTCGCCGTCGGGAGCTTGTGCGCGGCCATCGCCGCGTCGTATTTCGCGCGCTGCTCGGCGTTCAAACGGTCGCGCAAGGCGATGCCGTCGGTCGCGATCGCGCGCGACAAGATGCCGCGCTGTGCGGTCGCGGCGTCGGGCTCGATCATTTCCAGAACCAGCTCGTCCGACGCGTTGAAGGCATCGGCAACGGCATCGTCGAACCAGACGAGATCGGGCTCGAGCAGGTGGATCGTGCCGAACAGATAGATCGTCGTGTCGGCGTCCTTGATCACCCACAGGGCGGGATCGGCATCGCTGCGGTCATAGCTCGTCGCGATGCTGGTGGGCGGCGCCAGGCTGCGTGTCCCGGGCGCCGCCGCGCAACCCTGCAGGCCGATGAGCAGCGCTGCGAGTGCGAGCAGGAACGGGGGACGCAGGGCCATCGGGAAATTTCCTTATCGGGAACGGGCGGTCGATCACGGCCTATATCGGCTAAACCGCCCGCGCGCAGCCTTGATTTGCCCGCCCGCCTACGCCAAAGCCGCGACCATGACGCCCACCGCGCCCGAACCCGCCTCCAGCGCCGCCGCTGCCCCGCCGCTCAGCTTCCAGGACCTGATCCTGACGCTGCACGCCTATTGGGGGGCGCATGGCTGCGCGATTCTCCAGCCCTACGATCTCGAAATGGGGGCGGGAACCTTCCATACCGCCACGACGCTGCGCGCGCTCGGCCCCGATCCGTGGAACGCCGCCTTCGTCCAGCCGTGCCGCCGCCCGACCGACGGCCGCTACGGCGAAAATCCCAACCGGCTCGGCGCCTATTACCAGTACCAGGTGATCCTCAAGCCCAGCCCGCCCGACCTGCAGGACCTCTATCTCGGCAGCCTCGCGGCGATCGGCATCGATCCGCTGAAACACGACATCCGCTTCGTCGAGGACGACTGGGAATCGCCCACGCTCGGCGCCTGGGGGCTCGGCTGGGAGGTCTGGTGCGACGGCATGGAGGTGACGCAATTCACCTATTTCCAGCAGATGGGCGGCTATGACTGCAAGCCCGTTTCGGGCGAGCTGACCTACGGGCTCGAACGCCTTGCGATGTACATCCAGGACAAGGATTCGATCCTCGACCTTGCCTACAACACGCCGCGGCCGGGCATGCCCGCTTTGACCTATGGCGACATCTTCCTCGAGAACGAGAAGCAGATGTCGAAATGGAATTTCGAGGTCGCCGACACCGAGACGCTCTTCGACCTGTTCAAAAAGGCGGTCGCCGAGTGCGAGAACTGCCTCGACGCGAAGCTGCCGATCCCCGCCTACGAACAGGCGATCAAGGCGAGCCACGTGTTCAACACGCTGCAGGCGCGCGGCGTAATCAGCGTCCAGGAGCGCGCCGCGTACATGGCGCGCGTCCGCGACCTCGCCAAGGGCGCGTGCGCCGCGTGGATGCAGCACAATGGGTGGGCGGCATGATGGTCGGTATCTTCTCTCCAAATCGTCATGCTGAACTCGTTTCAGCATCCATCGTGCCCCAAGCGAAGGTGTCACGAGACGAGACATGGACCCTGAAACAAGTTCAGGGTGACGATCTGGGGGGATCGTCATGACCGACTTCCTGCTCGAACTGCGCTCGGAAGAAATCCCCGCGCGGATGCAGGCGAAGGCCGCCGCCGACCTCGCCCGGCTGCTGACCGAACAGCTCGCCGCTGCCGGCCTGACCGCGACCGGAACGCAGACATTTGTCACCCCGCGCCGCCTCGCGCTCATCGCGCGCGGCCTGCCCGAGGGGACCGAGGCGCAGTCCGAGGAGATCAAGGGCCCGCGCACCTCGGCCCCGCCCCAGGCGCTCGAAGGCTTCCTGCGCAAGACCGGCCTCGCGCAATCCGATCTCGAGGACCGCGACGGCATCTGGTTCGCGTCGAAAGAAACGCCCGGCCGCGCGACGCGCGACGTCCTTGCCGAGGCGGTCCCCGCCATCGTCCGCGCCTTTCCCTGGCCCAAGGCGATGCGCTGGGGCGCCGCCAGCGCCAGCACCGAATCGCTGCGCTGGGTTCGCCCCTTGCACGGCATCGTCGCGATCTTCGGCGCCGACCTCGTGCCGTGCACGATCGGCGATGTCGCCTCGGGCTATGAAACGCTCGGCCACCGCTTCCACCATCCCGGCGTCATCACGATCGGCGGCGCCGACGACTATGCCGAGAAGCTGCGCGCCTGCCACGTCATCGTCGACGCCGAGGAACGCCGCAATATCATCCGCGACGGCGCCAAAGCACTCGCCGCCGAGCAAGGGCTCGACTGGATCGTCGACGAAGGCCTCGTGGCCGAAAATGCCGGCCTCACCGAATGGCCGGTGCCGCTGATCGGCAGCTTCGACCCCGATTTCCTCAGCGTCCCGCGCGAGGTTATCCAGCTCACGCTCGCCACCAACCAGAAATATTTCGTCCTCAACGAGGGCGATGGAAAGCTCGCCCCCGCCTTCATCTGCATCGCCAATATCGATGCGCATGACGGCGGCGCGGCGATTATCGACGGCAACCGCAAGGTCCTCGCCGCGCGCCTGTCCGACGCGCGCCACTTCTGGGACCAGGACCGCAAGAAAACGCTGGAGCAACACGCCGAAGGCCTCGCCCGCATCACCTTCCACGAAAAGCTCGGCACCGTGGCCGACAAGGTCGAGCGCGTCGCGAAACTGGCGCGCTGGCTGGTTGAAGAGCGTATCATAAAGCCCTCTCCCCTTCAGGGGAGAGGCAGCGAGACTTATCGAGGCGAAGCCGAGATTAGTCGCAGCGGAGAGGGGGCGAGCGACGCGCCCAGCCAGCCCCTCTCTCCACCTCTCTCCCCTGAAGGGGAGAGAGAGCATCTCGCCACCCTCGCCGAACAGACGGCCCGCCTCGCCAAGGCCGATCTCGTCACCGAAATGGTCGGCGAGTTTCCCGAGCTGCAGGGCGTCATCGGCGGCTATTACGCCCGCGCCGAAGGCCTGCCCGACGCCGTCGCCGACGCGATCCGCGACCATTACAAGCCGGTCGGGCAGGGCGATGACGTCCCCACCGCGCCGGTCACCGTGGCGGTGAGCCTGGCGGACAAGCTGGATACCTTGGTTGGGTTTTTTGGAATTGGTCAAGGCCCGACCGGTTCCAGAGATCCCTATGCGCTCAGGCGAGCAGCCCTTGGAGTGAGCAATCTTCTCGAAACAAATTCAATTCGTATGGAACTGGCCCCGGTGGTCCAACAGCTTAAATTATCTCTGGCGAGAGATATCGCTGTCGCGGAACTTCGGCGGGTAGGCCAGGAAGACTTGATTGATCTGATTGCCCGTTGGCATGACGCTGAACCAACTGAGCGCCGATTTATCGTGAGTGGTGAAAAGCAAGTCTCTCAGCCTGCTGCTGAAGGAGAAAACGCGACAAGCTACGGGACAGAACTTTCACGTCCGATATTGTGGGCAATATCGGTATATGAGTCTTTGGACCCCTCGGATTTGCTGGATTTCTTCGCCGACCGCCTCAAGGTCCAGCAACGCGAAGCCGGCGTTCGCCACGACCTGATCGACGCCGTGTTCGCGCTCGGCGGCGAGGACGACCTCGTCCGCCTGCTCGCGCGCGTGAAAGCTCTCCAGGCGTTCATCGAGACCCCCGAAGGCACCAACCTGCTCGCCGGATACAAGCGTGCCGCGAACATCCTCAGGAAAGAGGGTTGGGGCGAAGACGACAATACCAAGTCCGCTCACCCTCAGCCTGTCGAAGGGTCATCGCAGGGGCTTCGACAAGCTCAGCCTGAGCGGGACGGCGAAAAACCGCTTTCCTACACATTGGAAAATGCCGAAGCTGCCCTCGTCGCCGCGCTCGATTCGGCTGAACCGGCCGCGCAGGCCGCAATTGCCGCTGAGGATTTCGCCGCCGCAATGGCCGCGCTCGCTTCGCTGCGCGCACCGATCGACACGTTTTTCGAGGAGGTCATCGTCAACGATCCCGATCCCGCCAAGCGCACCGCTCGCCTCGGCCTGCTCGCGCGCATCCGCACCGCGGTCCACGCCGTCGCCGACTTCTCGCGGATCGAAGGATGAGCGGTCCGCGAGAGACTGGTAAGGTCACAATAGGTAACGGGTGTGAACCTGCCCCTGGACGGTGTGAACCTCGTGAACTTGTCAGCTCGAAGGCCGCCCGTGGGCAAGCGGCCGTGAGCAACCGGAAGTGAGCAAACAGGCGTGAGCAAGCATTCGATCTATCGTTTCGGCGGCGGCGCGACCGACGCCGCCGACGCCGGCGTCGCGGGCGACAAGACCCTGCTCGGCGGCAAGGGCGCCAATCTTGCCGGCATGGCGGCAATCGACCTGCCCGTCCCGCCGGGGATCACGATTGGCACCGACATGTGCGCGACCTACATCGCCGCCGACCGCAGCTTCAGCGACGATTTCCTCGCCGCGCTCAACGACGGCATCGGCCATATCGAGAGCGCGACGGGCAAGAGCTTCGGAGATCCCGCCAATCCACTCCTCGTCTCGGTCCGCTCGGGCGCGCGCGTCTCGATGCCCGGGATGATGGACACCGTCCTCAACCTCGGCCTCAACGACGCCACCGTCGAAGGCCTCGCTACCGCCTCGGGCGATGCACGCTTCGCCTGGGACAGCTATCGCCGCTTCGTCCAGATGTACGCCGACGTTGTCCTCGGCCTCGACCACGGCCTGTTCGAGGAAGCGCTCGAGATCGCCAAGGAAGATCGCGGCTTTGCCGACGATACCGAAATGCTTGCCGATCACTGGCGCGCGCTCGTCGGCGAATACAAGGCGATCGTCGCCGCCGAACTCGGCCGCGACTTCCCGCAGGACGTCAATGAACAGCTCACCCGCGCGATCGGCGCGGTGTTCGACAGCTGGCAGTCCGAACGCGCCCGCGTCTATCGCCGGATCAACGCGATCCCGCACGACTGGGGCACTGCGGTCAACGTCCAGGCGATGGTCTTCGGCAACATGGGCGACACCTCGGCGACCGGCGTCGCCTTCACCCGCAACCCGTCGACCGGCGAAAAATCGTGGTACGGCGAATGGCTCGTCAACGCGCAGGGAGAGGACGTCGTCGCCGGGATCCGCACGCCGCAATACCTCACGCTCGCCGCGCGCGACGAGGCCGGCGCGCGCCTGCCGAGCATGGAAGAGGCGATGCCCGAGGTGTTCGGGCAGCTCGGCCGCGTCTTCGACACGCTCGAAACGCATTATCGCGACATGCAGGACATCGAATTCACCGTCGAGCGCGGGCAATTGTGGATGCTGCAGACGCGCGCCGGCAAGCGTACCGCCCCCGCCGC
>JAACTG010000048.1:0-3836 GCA_009993585.1 Sphingomonadales bacterium | reverse complement strand
GCGGTCGCCCGCGTCGAGGCGCAGGCGCTCGACCAATTGCTCCACCCCTCGCTCGATCCCGCCGCCGTCCGCGACGTCGTCGCGCGCGGCCTGCCCGCGTCGCCGGGCGCCGCCTCGGGCATCGCGGTGTTCGACGCCGACACCGCCGAGCGCCGCGCCGCGCTGGGCGACCGCGTCATCCTGATCCGGACCGAGACCAGCCCCGAAGACATTCACGGCATGCACGCCGCCGCCGGCATCCTCACCGCGCGCGGCGGCATGACGAGCCATGCCGCGGTCGTCGCCCGCGGCATGGGCCGCCCCTGCGTTTCGGGCGCGGGCACGCTGGCGATCGACGCAAAGTCGGGCAGCCTCAAGGTCGCCGGACGCGCCTTTGCCGAAGGCGACATGCTGACCATCGACGGCAGCACCGGCGAGGTGATGGCGGGCGAGGTCGCCACCGTCCAGCCCGAGCTCAGCGGCGATTTCGGCGTGCTGATGGGCTGGGCCGACAAGGTGCGGCGACTGGGCGTGCGCGCCAACGCCGAAACCCCTGCCGATTGCCGCGTCGCGCGCGAATTCGGCGCCGAGGGAATCGGCCTGTGCCGGACCGAGCACATGTTCTTCGACGCCGCGCGGATCGCCGCGGTGCGCGAGATGATCCTCGCCGACGACGAGGCGGGCCGCCGCGTCGCGCTCGCCAAGCTGCTCCCCGAACAGCGCGCCGATTTCGCGGGCATCTTCACCGAGATGGCGGGGCTGCCCGTCACCATCCGGCTGCTCGATCCGCCGCTGCACGAGTTCCTCCCGCACGCCGACCGCGATTTCGACGAAGTCGCCGCTGCCTCGGGCGTATCGGTCGAGAAACTGCGCGCCCGCGCCGCCGAGCTGCACGAATTCAACCCGATGCTCGGTCATCGCGGCTGCCGTCTCGGCGTCACCTACCCCGAGATCTACGAGATGCAGGCGCGCGCGATCTTCGAAGCCGCGATCGACGTCGCCGAATCGTCGGGCGATGCCCCGATTCCCGAAGTCATGATCCCGCTCGTCGCGACGCCACGCGAGCTCGAGCTGATGAAGGAAGTGGTCGATCGCACCGCAAAGGCCGTTTTCGCCGAACGTGGGCGCGATATCGTCTATCTCGTCGGCACGATGATCGAACTGCCGCGCGCCTGCCTCATGGCGGGAGAGATCGCCGCGAGCGCGCAATTCTTCAGCTTCGGCACCAACGACCTCACCCAGACCACTCTCGGCGTCAGCCGCGACGATGCCGGGCGCTTCCTCGGCCAGTATGTCGACAAGGGGATCTACGCGACCGACCCGTTCGTCAGCATCGACGTCGCCGGCGTCGGCCAGCTGATCGAACTCGCCGCCGAGCGGGGCAGGGGCGCGCGCAACGGGCTCAAGCTCGGCATCTGCGGCGAACATGGCGGCGATCCCGCCAGCATCGCCTTTTGCGAGGCGGTCGGCCTCGATTACGTTTCGGCCTCGCCCTATCGCGTCCCGATCGCGCGGCTTGCCGCGGCGCAGGCGGCGCTCGCGGAGCGATGAATCGAACGGCTCACTCGCAGGTGAGGACGGGCGGATCTTTCGTGCAGTCGCAAGACGGGAATTGCGGCGTCGGACAATTCTGGCGCACCCCGCCGCATTCGCAAAAGGTGGCGATGACGACGTCGTCCTTTCTGATCTGGACGATTTGCGCCTGACCGCCGCTTTTCATGACGACGTCGCGCTTGAACAGCGTCAGCCCGTTTTCCAGTTCGCAATCGATAGAGAACAGCTCGGTCATTGCTGGGTCTCCTCCTGGTGCTTCTGTGCTTTCGACGGCAGCCAGGCTACCACCATCGTCGCCGCGTCGCCATCCCGATCGACGCCTGCCCGAATTGCGGCAAAAAACTGTTGCCACCTGCCGGCCTTCTCCCTATTCGCCACCCCCACAGTGCGCCCGTAGCTCAGCTGGATAGAGTACCTGACTACGAATCAGGTGGCCGGAGGTTCGAATCCTTCCGGGCGCACCATTAGCCAAGGGGCGTCTCCGGCGGAGGCGCCCCTTGTCTGATTCTGGCTTGTCTGATCGTTGCCGATCCTCGGTCGCTCCGCCGCGCATGGCGACGCAGCAATGCCGGATTAGCGCGGCGGATATCCGGGCAGGCCGCGGCAGTCGTCGTCGAGGCGACCACGGCTGTCATACCCGTCGCAGCGATTGTCCTTGTCGATGAAATAGCCCGCGGCCGCGCCCGCCGCGGCGCCGATGGCGGCGGCCGTGGCGGTGTCGGCGCGCGTCGTCTCGCCGACCAGAACTCCGGCCGCGGCACCGACGGCGGCGCCCTCGACGGCATAATTCTCGGCACAGGCGCCCAGGCCCAACGGCAAGGTCGCGGCTGCGCACAGCATCATGGGGGTTTTGAAACGGGTCATAATCGGCTCCTCGCGGCTGGCTTCCCGATCAATCAATCGGGCAGTCGCGAGAATGGTTCCCCGTTTTGCGACGAACGTCAGGGTTTTTTGGCTACCCCGACGAGCGCGGGACGCAGCAGCCGGTCCTTGATCATGTAGCCCGACTGCATTTCCTGGACGATGGTGCCGGGTTCGGCGCTATCGTCGGGGATCTCGACCATCGCCTGGTGCCGGTTGGGGTCGAGCGGCTCGCCGATCGTGTCGATCCGCGAGATGCCGTGGCGTTCGAACACCGTGTCGATCTCGCGACCCGTCGCTTCGATGCCCGCGATCACGCCCTTGAGCTTGTCGTCCGACTTGAGGTCGTCGGGGATCGCGGCGAGACCGCGCGCCAGGTTGTCGGCGACCGACAGCATGTCGCGCGCGAACTTGGTCGCGGCATAGGCATGCGCCTCGGCCAGCTCGCGCTCGTGGCGGCGGCGGACGTTCTCGGTCTCGGCGCGGGCGTAGAGCAGGTCTTGGCGCATCTTGTCGAAGTCGGCCTCAAGCTCGGCAAAGCGGTCATGCTCCTCGAGCTCGAGGGCCTCTGCTGCAGTTTCCTGACGCAGCTCTTCGGCCGCGTTTTCAGGCGTTTCGGTTTCGTTTTCGGGTATTTCGTTTTCGGTCATTACGTAATCAATCTCGACAGCATTTGAGCGGTGAAATCTACCATGGGCACGATGCGGGCATAGTTCAAGCGAATGGGGCCGATCACGCCGACCACGCCGACGACGCGATCCTCGCTGTTGCGATATGGCGCGGCGATCATGCTCGAGCCTGACAGCGAGAACAATTCGTTCTCCGCGCCGATGAATATCCGCGTCGCCTGGCCGTCGCGCGTCAGGCCGAGCAGCCGGGCGATCTCCTGCTTGCTCTCGAGCGCGTCGAGCAATCCGCGGACGCGATCGATGTCGCTGGTCGCGGCGGCGTCGATCAGGTTCGCCGCGCCCCGCACGATCAGGACCGGGCGATCGGCGGCATCCTCGCTCCATGTCGCCAGACCGCGCGTGATGAGGTCGCTCGCAGCGCGGTCGAGCGCGATGCGTTCATTCTCGAGCTCGCCGCGCAGGCGAGCCTGCGCTTGCGGCAGCGTCAGGCCCGCGAGCATCGCGGTGACGTAATTGCCCGCCTCGACCAGCGCCGACGGCGGGATCGGTTCGGCAAGCTCGATCACCCGGTTCTCGACGCTGCCGTCGCTGCCGACGAGCACCGCGAGCGTCTGCGTCTCGGACAGCGGGACAAAGCTCATCTGCTTGAGCACCGGCTCGCTTTTCGGCACGAGCACGAGGCCCGCACACGACGACAGGCCCGACAGTGCCATCGTTGCCGCTGCCAGCGCATCCTCGACCGGGCCGTCGCCGCCGAGCTGCGCCTCGATCTGTGCGCGCACCCCGGCATCGGGTTCGTCGACCTGCATCATG
>JAACTG010000047.1 GCA_009993585.1 Sphingomonadales bacterium | reverse complement strand
GAAATTCGCCGAGATAGTCGTTTTCCTGCGCGATGCCGATGATCCGGTCGAGGCTGCGCCCGGCGACGCACAACTGCCGACCGGTCTGCTTGGCGACCCAGCCGAGCGTGCGCAGCCGTGCCGCGTTCGAGGCAAAGGTCGTGACGAGCACCCGGTTGGGCGCCTCCTTGATGACCTTGAGCAGATTGTCGCGAACGTCGCCTTCACTGCCCGAGACGTCTTCGTTGAACACGTTGGTCGAATCGCAGACGAGCGCGAGGACGCCCTCGTCGCCGATCTCGCGCAACTCGCCCTCGGACGACGGTTCGCCCATCTGCGGATCCTCGTCGAGCTTCCAGTCGCCCGAATGGAAGACGTTGCCATAGGGTGTGCGGATCAATGCCGCGCACATGTCGGGAATCGAATGCGCCAGGGGCACGAAGCGGATGCCGAAATTGCCGACGGTGAAATCGGCATCGAGGTCCTGGACGTGGACCTTGACCTTCTTGGTCAGCCCTTCCTCGGCCAGCTTGGTCGCGATCAACCCTGCGGTGAAGCGGTTGGCGTAGAGCGGCACGCCCAGATCGGCGGCGAGGTAGGGCAGCGCGCCGATATGGTCTTCATGACCGTGCGTCAGGACGATGCCGGCGAGCAAATGCTTGTTGTCCTCGATGAACTGGATATCGGGCAGGACGATGTCGATGCCGGGATATTCGGGAGTGCCGAAGCTGATGCCGAGATCGACCATCAGCCATTGGCCGTCGCATCCGTAGAGGTTGACGTTCATACCGATTTCGCCCGATCCGCCGAGCGCGACGAAGAGCAGTTCCTTACCGGGGGTCATTGTAATTCCTTCTTGCGCTCGACCTGCGAGCGCGGGGCATGGGGGTATTCAGGCGATCGCCCGTTGCGCCAGCAGCCTGAGGCCATGGAGCGTGAGGTCGGGCTCGACCTGATCGAACAGGTCGGTCTTTCCGTCGAATAGCACGGCAAGGCCCCCCGTGGCGATGACCTTTGCAGGGCGACCGATCTGGCGGCGCATCCGCTCGATCAATCCTTCGATCATCGCGACATAGCCCCAGAAGACGCCGATCAGCATCTGGTCCTCGGTCGTGCGGCCGAGCACGCTGTCATCTGCGGGGACCTCGATCGCGATGCGGGGCAATTTGGCGGTCGCGCCGACCAGCGCGTCGAGCGACAAATTGAGGCCGGGCGCGATGATGCCACCCTTGTACGCGCCCGAATAATCGATGAAGTCGAACGTCGTCGCGGTGCCGAAATCGACGACGATGACGTCGCCGGGATGCGATTCGTGCACCGCGATCGCGTTGAGCGCGCGGTCGGCGCCCAGGCTGTGCGGCTCCTCGACATCGACGACGAAGCCCCAGTCGCCCTTGCCCTGCCCCGCGACGATCGGGGTGACGTGGAAATACTGCTCGGCGAGCACGGTGAGATTATGCAGCGCGCGCGGCACGACGGTGCCGACGACGACCTGGTCGACCGCGGCGCGATCGAATCCCTGCAATGCCATCAGCTGAAGCAGCCAGACCGCATATTCGTCGCCGGTGCGGCGCGGGTCGGTGGTGATGCGCCAGCGTGCCTTGATCTCGGCGCCGTCGAACAGCGCGAAGACGACATTGGTATTCCCGACATCGGCGGCGAGCAGCATCCTAGGTCTCCGTCAGCAGGTCGACATCGCCCGCGCTGACCGTCATGCGGCTTCCGTCGGCGCGGCGCAAGACGAGCGCGCCGTCGGCGGCCAGCGTCTCGAACAGGCCGTCATGCGCCTCCCCGCCCTCGCCATGGACGCGCAACGGCGATCCGGCCGGCAGGGTGCCGGCGAGCCAGCGTTTGCGCGTCTCGGCTAGGCCCTGGCTGCGCCACGTCGCGAGTTCCGCCGCAAACAAGTCGGCGAGCGTTTCGCAAAAAGAAGCAAGGTCGGGCACGGGCGCGACCTCGGCCAGCGCGGCGGTCTCGCGTCCCGCGATGTCGGGGGCATGCGCCAGGTTGACGCCGATCCCGACGATCACCGCATCGTCGTGCCGTTCGAGCAGGATTCCGGCGAATTTCGCCCACGAGCCGTCGATTTGCAGCATCAGGTCGTTGGGCCATTTGATCGCCAGCGTCGCGCTCGCCGGCACCGCCAGCTTCGCCGCGGCCAATGCCGCGATGCCCGCGACCAGCGCCAGCGTCGGCGGCGGCGGATCGTCGGCGCGCAGCCGCACCAGCGTCGAGGCATAGAGATTGCCGAGCGGGCTTTCCCAGCGACGCCCCTGGCGTCCTTTGCCGCCGTTCTGGCGTTCGGCACGGATCCACTGGCCTTCGGACGCTCCGGCGGCGGCGCGATCGGCGAGCAGGCGATTGGTCGAGTCGGTTTCGGAAACGACTTCGATCAAGGGAACAGCGCGAGCGCGGCGTTGCCCGATACAAAGGCCAGAGCGGGGATCGCCAGATAGCCGAGCGGCGAGACGATGGCGGCGGTAAAGCCGATCAGCCCGCTCTCGACCGGATGCGAGGCGCGATCCCAGTCGGGGGCGTCGTCACCGGCTTCGTCGAAGTACATCGTCTTGATGACCTTCAGATAATAAAAGGCGCTGATCACCGAGCTGACCGCCGCAATCGCCGCGAGCGGGAGCAGGTCGGCGCGCACCGCGGCATCGAAGACGAGGAATTTGGGCCAGAAGCCGAACAGCGGCGGGATGCCCGCAAGGCTGAACATGAAGATCGCGAGCGCCGCGACGAGCCCGGGGCGCGCCTTTCCGAGCCCGGCCATGCGCGCGATGTCCTCGACATAGGCGCCGTTCGCATCGCGCAGCTGGAGCACGCACAGGAAGCTGCCGAGCGTCATCACGACATAGACCGCCATGTAGCTCATCGTCGCGGCGACGCCGGCCTGGCTGCCGGCGGCAAGGCCGACGAGCGCGAAGCCGACGTTGTTGATCGACGAATAGGCGAGCAGGCGCTTGATATTGCGCTGCCCGATCGCGCCGACCGCGCCGAGGATCGTCGAGGCGAGCGCGAGGAAGATCACGATCTGCTGCCAGTCGAAGGTGGTCGGGCCGAACGCCTCGATGCACACGCGCACCGTCAGCGCCATCGCCGCGACCTTGGGCGCGCTGGCGAAGAACGCGGTGACCGGCGTTGGCGCGCCTTCGTAGACGTCGGGCGTCCACATGTGGAACGGCACCGCGCTGATCTTGAACGCCAGTCCCGCCAGCACGAAGACGAGGCCGAAGACGAGCCCGCCCGAGAAATCGGCGTCCATCGCGGCGGCGATGCCGGCAAAGCCCGTCGTGCCGCTGAAGCCGTAGAGCAGACTCATGCCGTAGAGCAGGATTCCGCTGGCGAGCGCGCCGAGGACGAAATATTTGAGGCCCGCCTCGGCCGAGCGCGTATCGGTGCGGATGAAGCTCGCCAGCACATAGGCGGCGAGGCTGTTCATCTCGAGCCCGACATAGAGCGTCATCAGGTCGGTCGCCGACACCATCAGCCCCATGCCGAGCGCGGCGAAGACGATCAGGATCGGATATTCGGCGCGCATCAGCCCGTGCCCGCCGGGCGTATGCGCGCGGAAAAAGCGCGGCGCGATGATGATGGCGACCGCCGCGGCGAAATAGATCAGCACGTGCGCGAAAGTCGAAAACGCGTCGCTGCTGGCAAGGCCGGCGAAAATGTCGCCGCCGTCGGCGGGCGCGAGGCTGGTCAGCGCCGCCGCGGCGGCAAGCGCGGCAACGGCGGCGATGCTGATGCCGGTCGCATGGCGATCGCCGAAGAACGCCGCCCAGACGAGCAGGATAAGGCCGGCGCCGGTCAGGACCAGCTCGGGCGCGATGAGCGTCAGCGACGAGGCGAAATCATGGTTCATATCAATGCCCCTGGCCGCCAGTCGCGTCGTGCAGCGCGGCGCCCTTTTCGGTCAGGCTGGGCTTGCCGATGGTCAGCTGCGCATCGCCCGCGGGCGCGCTCGCCGCGAGCCGCGCGGTCAGCGCGGTGACGTCGCCGCGGATCGGCGCGAGGAAGCTTTCGGGATAGACTCCCATCCACAGGACGGCGGCGGCGATCGGCGCGAGGAGCGCCCATTCGCGCACCGACAAGTCGGGCATCGCGCGGACGTCGTCATGGACGAGCTCGCCGAAGACGACGCGGCGGTAGAGGTAGAGCATGTAGGCCGCGCCGAGGATGATCCCGGTGGTGCAGATAAAGGCGACCCAGCTCGACGCTTGGTAGATGCCCATGATGCCGAGGAATTCGCCGACGAAATTGCTCGTCCCCGGCAGCCCGACGCTGGCCATTGTGAACAGCATGAAGAACAGGGCGTAGCGCGGCATGTTGATAGCGAGGCCGCCGTAGCGCGCGATCTCGCGCGTGTGGAGGCGGTCGTAAATCACCCCGACGCACAGGAACAATGCGCCCGAGACGAGGCCATGGCCGAGCATGACCATGATCGCGCCCTCGATCCCCTGCTGGTTGAATGCGAACAGCCCCGCGGTGACGATCGCCATGTGCGCGACGCTCGAATAGGCGATCAGCTTCTTCATGTCCGACTGCACCAGCGCGACGAGGCTGGTGTAGACGACCGCGACCATCGACAGCGCGAAGATCAGCCACATGAACTGGGCGCTGGCATCGGGGAACATCGGCAGGCTGAAGCGCAGGAAGCCGTAGCCCCCCATCTTGAGCAGCACGCCCGCCAGGATCACCGAGCCCGCGGTCGGCGCCTGGACGTGCGCGTCGGGCAGCCAGGTATGGACCGGCCACATCGGCATCTTGACCGCGAAGCTGGCGAAGAAAGCAAGCCATAGCCAGGTCTGCGCACCCGCCGGGAAGTCATATTGCATCAGCGTCGGGATGTCGGTGGTGCCCGCCTGAGCGACCATCCACATCATCGCGATCAGCATCAGCACCGACCCCAGCAGCGTGTAGAGGAAGAACTTGTAGCTCGCGTAGATCCGGTTGGTGCCGCCCCAGATGCCGATGATCAGGTACATCGGGATCAGCCCGGCCTCGAAGAAGATATAGAACAGGAACAGGTCCTGCGCCGCGAAGACGCCGATCATCAGCGTTTCCATCAGCAGGAAGCACGCCATGTAGAGGCCGACGCGCGTCTTGATCGCGTCCCAGCTTGCGCCGATGCAGATCGGCATCAGGAAGACGCTGAGCATGATCAGCATCAACGCGATGCCGTCGATGCCGAGCGCATAGGCGAAGCGCCCGAACAGATCGACATGCTCGGTAAACTGCCACTGCGCGCCGCCGATATCGTAGCCAAGCCACATGACGATGCCGAGCGCGAGGTCGACCAGCGTCGCGATGAGCGCGGTCCAGCGCGCGGCGCGATCGCCGACGAACAGGCAGACGATCGCCGCCGCCAGCGGCACCGCAAGCATCAGGCTGAGGATGGGAAAGCCGAGAGCGGTCATATCAGAAACGCACCATTGCCCAGGTCGCGAGACCGGCGAGACCCAGCAGCATCACGAGCGCATAGGTGTAGAGATAGCCCGACTGGAGACGCCCGGTCAGGACGCTGCCGCCCTGCACCGCGCGCGCCGCGCCGTCGGGGCCGAAGCGGTCGATCAGGCCGACATCGCCGCGCTGCCACAGCACACGGCCCAGCCAAAAGGCGGGACGCACGAAGATCGCATTGTACAACTCGTCGAAATACCATTTGTTGAGCAGGAAGGCGTAGAGCGGGCCGAACATCTCGGTGAAGCGCCGCGGCGCATCGGGATCGCGGATATAGTTGTTGTACGCGATCCACAGCCCGATCAGCATCACCACCAGCGGCGTGAACAATACCCAGCTCGGCACCTCGTGGCTGGCATGGGCGAGATGCGCGTCGAACGCGAGGCTGCCGTTCCAGAAGGCGAGCCCGCCCTCGGCGTCGACGAAGGCGTGGTGGAACAGCTGTCCGGCGAACACTGCGCCGACCGCGAGCACGAGGATCGGCACCAGCATCACCCATGGCGCCTCGTGCGGCGTATAGCCGCCACTGCCGTCGGCGACCTGATCGCTGCCGACGCCATGCCTGGCTGGGTCGTGCCCGGCATCTTCCTGCGCCGGCGGATTGTCGCCGTGCGCATGGCCGTCAAGATGATGGTCGTCGTGCAACGCATGCTGGATATGCTCGCTCGCGGCCCAGCGCGGCTTGCCGAAAAAGGTGAGGAAGATCAGGCGCCACGAATAGAAGCTGGTGAGCAGGGCGGCGAAGGCACCGACGAGGAAGGCGACCTGGCCGTCGCCGCCGGCGGCGAACGCGCTTTCAAGGATCGCGTCCTTCGACCAGAACCCGGCGAACCCGATGCCCATTCCGGGAATGCCGACGCCGGTGATCGCCAGCGTGCCCGCGACCATCACCCAGAAGGTGATCGGGATCTTTTTCCTGAGGCCGCCATAATAGCGCATGTCCTGCTCGTGATGCATCGCGTGGATCACCGCGCCCGCGCCGAGGAACAGCAGCGCCTTGAAAAAGGCGTGGGTGAACAAATGGAACATCGCCGCGCCATAGGCGCCGACGCCGGCCGCAAAGAACATGTAACCGAGCTGGCTGCAGGTCGAATAGGCGATGACGCGCTTGATGTCGGTCTGCGTCGTCGCGACGGTCGCGGCGAACAGGCAGGTCGCCGCGCCGATGAAGATGACGAAGCCCTGCGCAACCGGCGCGGTTTCGAACATCGGCGACAGGCGGCAGACCATGAAGACGCCGGCGGTGACCATCGTCGCGGCGTGGATCAGCGCGCTGACCGGGGTCGGGCCTTCCATCGCGTCTGGCAGCCAGGTGTGCAGACCCAATTGCGCCGACTTGCCCATCGCGCCGACGAACAGGAGGAGGCACAGGATCGTCATCGTGTCGAGACGCATGCCGAGGAAGCTTATGCTGCTCCCAGCCATGCCGGGCGCGGCAGCGAGGATATCAGGGATCGAGACCGTCCCGAAGACGAGGAAGGTGCCGAAGATGCCGAGCATGAAGCCAAGGTCGCCGACGCGGTTGACGACGAACGCCTTGATCGCGGCGGCGTTGGCACTCGGCTTCTTGAACCAGAAACCGATCAACAGATACGAGGCAAGGCCGACGCCTTCCCAGCCGAAGAACATCTGGACGAGGTTGTCGGCGGTCACCAGCATCAACATCGCGAAGGTGAACAGCGACAGATAGGCGAAGAAGCGGGGCTGATCCGGGTCTTCCTCCATATAGCCCCAGCTGTAGACATGGACGAGGCTCGACACGCTGGTGACGACGACGAGCATGACCGCGGTCAGCGTATCGACGCGCAGCGACCACGACACGTCGAGTCCGCCCGACTTGAGGAACTGCAGCAGCGGCGTGACGCTTTCGCTCGCGCCGCCGGCGACGAAGCCGAGGAAGATCGGCCAGCTCAGCGCGCACGACACGATCAGCGCGCCCGTCGTGACGAGCTTGGCGGGCACGTTGCCGATCATGCGGTTACCGAGCCCGGCGACGATCGCGGCAAGCAGCGGCAGGAAAACGATGAGCTGGATCACGCCGGATCTATCCCTTCATCCGGTTGACGTCGTCGACCGCGATCGTGCCGCGGCCGCGGAAATAGATGACGAGAATGGCCAGCCCGATCGCCGCCTCGCCCGCCGCGACGGTGAGGACGAACATGCTGAACACCTGCCCGACGAGGTCGCCGAGATAGGCGCTGAAGGCGACGAGGTTGATGTTCACGGCGAGCAGGATTAGCTCGATCGCCATCAGGATGATGATGACGTTCTTGCGGTTGATGAAGATGCCGAGCACGCCGAGCACGAACAGGATGGCGCCGACGACGAGGTAGTGCGTCAGGCCGATCACAGTTCCACCCCCTGCCCGCTTTCGGGCCGTGTCAGGCGCGTTGCGTCCTCGGGACGGCGGCGGTTCTGGCGACCGATGTCCTGCGGCTTGACGCCGCCGCGCGTGCGGTGGGTCAGGACGATCGCGCCGACCATTGCGACGAGCAGGATGATCCCCGCTGCCTCGAACAGGAAGATGTAGCGCGTATAGAGCAGCTGCCCGATCGCGTGCGTGTTCGAAACGTCGGCGGCGACGGGCGCGATGCGCGCGCCCATGTCGATCGCGCCAGCCTGCCACGCGCCGATGGCAAAGATGATCTCGATCGCCAGCACGATCGCGAGCAAGGCGCCGAGCGGCAGATAGCGCACGAAGCCGGCGCGCAGCTGGGCGAAATCGACATCGAGCATCATCACGACGAAGAGGAACAGCACCGCGACCGCGCCGACATAGACGATGATCAGCAGCATCGCGATGAACTCGGCGCCGAGCAGGATCATCAATCCCGCCGCGTTGAAGAAGGCGAGGATCAGCCACAGCACCGAATGGACCGGATTGCGCGCGAACACCGTCAACGCGCCGCTGGCGATCACCAGCGTAGCGAACAGGTAAAAGGCGATCGTCTGGATCATTTTCCCTGATACCCCCCTTTTCCCGTTTGCCCTGAGCTTGTCGAAGGGCTGTCCTGTTTTGAAAGCAAGTGCAGGGCTTCGACAAGCTCAGCCCGAACGGTGATGAATCGCACGCGTCGCCCCCTAGCGATAGGGCGCATCGGCGGCAAGGTTCGCGGCGATCGCGCGTTCCCATTTGTCGCCGTTCTCAAGCAGCTTGACCTTGTCGTAGATCAGTTCCTCGCGCGTTTCGGTCGAATATTCGAAATTGGGCCCCTCGACGATCGCGTCGACCGGGCACGCTTCCTGGCAGAAGCCGCAATAGATGCACTTGGTCATATCGATGTCGTAACGCGTCGTCCGGCGGCTGCCGTCGTCGCGCGGCTCGGCCTCGATCGTGATCGCCTGCGCCGGGCATACCGCTTCGCACAATTTGCACGCGATGCAGCGTTCCTCGCCGTTGGGATAACGACGCAGCGCATGCTCGCCGCGAAACCGCGGCGAAAGCGGGTTCTTCTCGTACGGATAGTTGATCGTCGCCTTGGGCTTGAAGAAATATTTCAAGGTCAGCCAGTGCGCCTTGACGAACTCGACGAGGAAGAAGGATTTGAGGGTGTGGGCAATGGTCATTTTGATAAATAGGCTCGTGTTTCAGCGATCGATAAAGGCTTCTGAATTTCAAACTTGCCGTCACAGTACCCGACAGCCTTTATGTATGGCATCGAAGGATGGCGCTCGGTGATAACGATCGAAAACCGATTCTGTATGTCTTGTTCATTAGGATAAGCCGTACTCTCGATCCTCATTCTGATATCTTTGCCATAATGCGCATTATCAGGGCCATTGCTTGCAAAGACATCGTCCATAAAATTGGACAGTTGGTAACCGGCAAAATCGGCAGCGCCCTTACCATTCAACAGCACTTTACCATCGGTGCTAGTTACCATTCCAGATTGAGGATCTTTATATCCACGCCGACCCGAAATATGAATATTCAAGCTAAGAATCGAGCCATCTAGCCTCATCAGATCGCATGAATAGTGTGCGATCGGTAATGTGCTGAGTTCGACCGTGTTTTGTACGGGTGCAACTTCAGCAGCTGCCGACTGCGAATTTGTCAAAGCTAGGGATAATAGGACAGTGGCAATCATCACGAGTACCTTGTCAGCATCAGCCAACCCGACACGAGGCAGACCCAGAACAGCGAAATCGGGAGGAACACTTTCCAGCCCAACCGCATCAGCTGGTCATAGCGATAGCGCGGGACGGTCGCCTTGACCCAGCTGAAGATGAAGAAAAAGATGAGGATCTTGGCGAACAGCCAGATGATGCCCGGCACGACGTAGAGCGGCACCCAGTCGACCGGCGGCAGCCAGCCGCCCCAGAACAGGATCGCGTTGAGCGCGCACATCAGGATGACGTTGGCATATTCGCCAAGCCAGAACAGGGCGAACGACATCGACGAATATTCGGTCTGGTAGCCCGCGACGAGCTCGCTCTCGGCCTCGGTCAGGTCGAACGGCGCGCGCGCGGTTTCGGCCATCGAGCTGATCAGGAACATCACCGAAATCGGGAACAGCAGCGGGTTGAGTCCATTGGCGCTGAATATGCCGAGGATATTCCCCTTCTGCGCCAGCGTGATGACGCTCAGATTGAACGAGCCGGCATAGAGCACGACCGAAATCAGGATGAAGCCGATCGAGACTTCGTAGCTGATCATCTGCGCGGCGGCGCGCAGCGCGGAAAAGAACGGGTATTTCGAATTCGACGCCCAGCCCGAGATGACGACGCCGTAAACGCCGAGCGAACTGATCGCGAGGATGTAGAGCAGCCCGACGTTGATATTGGCCAGCACCACGCCCGCCTGGAACGGGATCACCGCCCACGCCATCAGCGCGACGGTAAAGGTGATGATCGGTGCGATCAGGAACAGCCCGCGATTGGCGCCCGACGGGATGATCGTTTCCTGCAGGAACACCTTGAGGCCGTCGGCGAACGATTGCAGCAAGCCGAACGGACCGACGACATTGGGTCCGCGACGCAGCGCGATCGCCGCCCAGATCTTGCGGTCGGCATAGATGATCATCGCCACCGCGAGCATCAGCGGCAGTGCGATCGCGAGGATGCCGACGATTGTGGCGACAAGCCACGCAGCTTCGTAGGTCAGGCCCCAGCTTTCAAACAAAGTGGTCATGCGTGCATTCCCTCACGGCGCGAGCCAAATAACGAGCCCGACCAAGATGACGACAACCAGCAGCAAAACGATACAGCCATTCCGGCTAGTCGGCGCCAGCAGAAATTCGAGTAGGTCACCAAGGTCGAACATAGGCTCACTCCGCGGCCTCCAGCATCTCGTCGCCGTGGAGGATTTCGGAGGAGCAGCGCTGCATCGTCGGGCTGGCGCGACAGATCGCGTTGGTCAGGTAGAAATCGGCGATCGGATAGGCGATTTCGCCCCCGAGCTTCGTCTGCGCTTTCGCATCGAGTTTGGGCACGCTGAAGTCGTATCCGGCAAGGCCCTCGCGGCCGAGTGCGGGCACGGCGTCGATCATCGCCGCGCGCAGCCCGTCGAAACTGTCGAACCCGACATCGACGCCGCAGGCATCGGCGAGCGCGCGCAATATGCTCCAGTCCTCGCGCGCGTCGCCGGGGGCGAACACCGCCTTGTCGGAAAACTGCACGCGGCCCTCGGTATTGACCCAGGTGCCGTGCTTTTCGGCGTAGCTCGCGCCGGGCAGGACGACGTCGGCGGCATGCGCGCCATTGTCGCCGTGATGGCCGATATAGACCTTGAAACTGCCCGCGAAGACCGAATAATCGACCTCGTCGGCGCCGAGGAAGAACGCGAGCTTGGGCTTCGCGGCGACGATGTCGGCGATGCCGCCCTTTTGCGCAAAGCCGAGCATCAATCCGCCCATCCGGCTCGCGCTGGTGTGGACCACGTTGAAGCCGTTCCAGCCGTCGGAGTCGAGCTTGAGCGTCTTGATCAGGCCCATCGCCGCGCCCTGCGCGCCGTCGACCTTGAGGGTCCCGCCGCCGACGATCACCATCGGGCGCTTGGCATGCTTGAATACGTCGGTCGCCGCCTTCGGCAGCTTGCCAATCAGCGAGGCGTCGTTGCCGAGCCATTCGACCGCATAGGTCAAATCGACCTCGGGGCCGATGCCCAACACCCTGGCGCCGCGCTTGATCGCTTTGCGCACGCGCGTGTTGATCAGCGGCGCTTCCCAGCGCAGATTGGTGCCGATCAGCAAGATTGCGTCGGCTTCCTCGACGCCCGCGATGGTGCTGTTGAAGGCGACCGCGCCGAGGTTCGACACGTCATAGGACAGCCCCGTCTGGCGGCCTTCGAGCATGTCCGACCCGAGCGCCTTGACCAGCGATTTGGCGGCGAACATCGTCTCGCAATCGACCTGATCGCCGGCGATCGCGGCGACCGAACCCTTGGCCCCCTTGGCGACCCTGGCGATGGCGGCGAACGCCTCGTCCCAGCTGGCTGCTACGAGCTTGCCATCCCGTCGCACGAACGGCTTGTCGAGCCGGCGACGGACCAGACCGTCGACATGGTGGCGCGTCTTGTCGTGCGCCCATTCCTCGTTGACGTCCTCGTTGATGCGCGGGAGCACGCGCAGCACCTGGCGGCCGCGGCTGTCGAGGCGGATGTTGCTGCCGACCCCGTCCATGACATCGATCGCGAGCGTTTTCTTGAGTTCCCACGGCCGCGCTTCGAAGGCGTAGGGCTTCGACGTCAGCGCGCCTACCGGGCAAAGATCGACGACGTTGCCCGAAAGCTCGCTCTGGATCGCGTGTTCGAGATAGGTCGTGATCTGCATGTCTTCGCCGCGATAGAGCGCGCCGATATCCTCGACCCCGGCGACCTCCTCGGCAAAGCGGATGCAGCGCGTGCACTGGATGCAGCGCGTCATCACCGTCTTGACGATCGGCCCCATGTATTTCTCGGTCACCGCGCGCTTGTTGGCGTCGTAGCGGCTGTGGCCGCGACCATAGGCAATCGACTGGTCCTGCAGGTCGCATTCGCCGCCCTGGTCGCAGATCGGGCAGTCGAGCGGGTGGTTGATCAGGAGGAACTCCATCACGCCTTCGCGCGCGTGCTTGACCATCGGCGTATCGGTGCGAATTTCCTGCCCCTCGGTCGCGGGCAGCGCGCAGCTCGCCTGCGGCTTGGGCGGGCCGGGCTTCACCTCGACGAGGCACATGCGGCAATTGCCCGCGATCGACAGGCGTTCATGATAGCAGAAGCGCGGGATTTCCTTGCCGGCAAGCTCGCACGCCTGCAGCACGGTCGCGCCGTCGGGCACGTCGATCTGGATACCGTCAACAGTGACTTTAGGCATTGCGAAAATCCACCAGCATCGAATAACGGTTTGCGAACGAGATTGGGCCTCCGCAAACGTCCGGTGCGAGGCCCTTAGCAGGGCAAAAAGCTAAGTTGAAAGGGCTAAGACACCCTTTGCGGAAATTTTTGCACGTGCCGGGAGGGATGAAGCGGGAGCGATCGATCGGCCCCGCTCCATCACATTCCGGATCAGGATTGGTCGCTGCGCGACCGCCACCAGTGATAAAGCGATTGGGCGAGAAAGGCGCGCTCGAAATAGGAACTCGCTTGGCTTTCCTCGATCCCGTCGCATTGGGACGTCACAGAGCGCAAGGCCGCGATCGCCGCAGCTTCATCCGCCGATCCCGGCTCGGTTTCCAGCACGGCGCGGGTCGGAACAGGGGCGAAACCCACGCGGCATTCGCTTGCAATCTGTGCCTTGACCATCGGGTCGCTACGATCGGGATTGGCGATCGCGATCGACTTGATGAAAGCCTTCACCTCGTCGGCAGTGCCCGGCTGGCCCAATTCCGCCATCTGCGACGACTTTTTGATCAGTTCCTCCGACAGGCCGGCGAGGAAGAAATCGCGATCGACCCCTACGCTCGACGAGAAACAGCCTTTGTAGCGACGGGCATAGTCGACGATATCTTCTTTTTCCGTGGCTCGGCCCGCCACGGCCTGATCGAGCAGCACCTGCGCCCGCGCCTCGTTCTTGCTAACGGCGCACCGCGCAAAGTTTCCCGACAGACGATAATTCTCGGTTTGCTCGGCTGGGTTTTCGAGCAGCTTCTGGCGCAGCGACCAAAAGTTCTTCATCGCATCTGTACCGGTCAAGTCGGAATTGCCGACATTCTGGGGCGCTCGCGGCGGCGCATCGCCAATCCTCTGCGCAGCCGAGGGAACGACCCATGCGCTGGCGATTGCCAACGCCATAATTCCACTGACCATTTTCGATTGCGGCCCCATTTTGGTCCCTCCCATGCTCGACAGCTGAAGCCTGGAATAAGCCCCCAATCTGCCGAATTGTCAATGATTCCGGCACGGTCGGATTGACGCCCAACGTCGACCGGCCCGTGGCGCAATCAGGCGACTTGGCGCTCGGTCTCGCTGGCATGCTGTTCGATCCGCCGCTCGATCTCGGGACGGAAGTGACGGATCAGCCCCTGGATCGGCCAGGCCGCGGCATCGCCCAGCGCGCAGATCGTGTGGCCCTCGACCTGCTTGGTCACCTGCAGCAGCATGTCGATCTCGCTGATCTCGGCATCGCCGGTGCGCAGCCGTTCCATCACGCGCCACATCCAGCCGGTGCCTTCGCGGCACGGGGTGCACTGGCCGCAGCTCTCGTGCTTGTAGAAATAGCTCAGGCGGCTGATC
>JAACTG010000046.1 GCA_009993585.1 Sphingomonadales bacterium | reverse complement strand
GCTTTCGATCACGCGCGTCGCGCCGCAATCGCGGAACATCCCCGTCATTTTCTGGGCGAGGTCGCGATAGGCCTGCTTCTTGCCCTCGGGAACCGGCACGACGAAGCCATCGGTATAGCCCATTCCCTTGCCGCCCAAATCTTCCTCGACGATCGCGTCGAAGCCGCCGTAAATCATTCGCTTGCCGTCAAACGGCATCGCCTCTCCCATCTTTTCCATGCGGGGATCGCTGCGCATTTTTTCGGTCGCGGCATCGCGCGTCGCCTTGTCGGGATATTCGAACCACGAAAAGACGACGGTCTCGTCGTCCTTGGCCTGCACCGCGCGTTTGAAATCGGTCACCTTGCCGTCGGCAACGTCGTCGCCCCAGGTTTCGACCATGCGCGTAACGCCGAATTCCTCGAACAGCGGCGCCGCATCGGTGGCGTGTCGGGTATAGGCATCCTTGTTTGCGGTCGGCACCGCGACGACGAAGCCCTCGATATAGGTCATGCTTTCTCTCCTCATTGTTACCGGCGACACTCGCTTGCCGCGACTCGGGATTTGACAATCCTGCCGTTATTGGTTAGAAAAAACAACTATGCAGTCACAAAAAATATGACGTCCCCCCGCTCGACCCCCAAACGATATGACGATGCTTGCGGAGCCGCCCATGGGCTCGAGCTCGTCGGCGACCGCTGGGCGCTGCTCGTCCTGCGCGAGCTGATGCTCGGACCGCGCCGGTTTTCGCAATTGCGCGCCGACCTGCCGGGGATCAGCGCCAATGTCCTGACGCAGCGGCTCGGCGAGTTCGAGGCGCGCGGATTGCTGGTCAAGCGCAAGCTGGCGCCGCCCGCGTCGGTCCAGGTCTATGAGTTGACGCCATGGGGATACGAGGCCGAAGAAATCCTCCAGGTGCTCGGCCGCTGGGCGGCGCGATCGCCGATGCACGACGCGACGCTGCCGATATCGGGCGTGTCGATCCTCATTTCGTTTCGTACGATGATCGATCGCACGCTGGCCAGGGACATGGATCTGCGCGTCGGGTTCCGCTTCGGCGAGGACGAATATGTCGCGCATGTCGCCGATGGCGCGATCGAGATCGCGCGCGGCGATGCAGGCGGGGGCGACATTGTTCTTGCGGGCGACCCCGCGGGCCTCGCCGCTGCGATCTATGGCGACGTGCCGCTCGACGATCTCGCCGCGGCGGGGCTGCTGACGCTGAGCGGGCCGCGCGAGGCGTTCGCGGCGTTCAGCGAGCTTTTCACACTGCCGCCCAAGGCGAGCATGCCCGGCTGACGATTCTCCACTCGACTCTTGCCGGGCGATTCGCCAAGCTTTCGACCAGAACAAAGAGGGGGCGAGCGAAAGGGGGCGCGGATGGTCGCGATCGTATCGACGGTGGCCTATCTCGGGCTCGAGGCGCGCGCCATCGAGGTCCAGTGCCAGGTCGCACCCGGCGTGCCCGCCTTCATCGTCGTCGGCCTGCCCGACAAGGCGGTCGCCGAAAGCCGCGAGCGTGTCCGCGCCGCGATTGCCGCGATCGGCCTGTCGCTGCCGCCCAAGCGGATCACCGTCAACCTGTCGCCCGCCGACCTGCCCAAGGAAGGCTCGCATTACGACCTGCCGATCGCGCTCGCCTTGCTGGGCGCGATGGGGGTGATCGATGCCGAGACGCTGAGCGAATATGTCGTCGTCGGCGAACTGGGGCTCGACGGACGCGTGGCGTCGTCGCCCGGCGTGCTGCTCGCCGCGCTCCATGCCGGCGGCGAAGGGAAAGGACTGGTCTGCCCTGCCGCACAGGGACCAGAAGCGGCTTGGGCGGGCAGCGTCGAGGTGATCGCCGCGCCCGACCTGCTCGCGCTGCTCAACCATTTCAAGGGCACTGCGTTGCTGTCACCACCGCAGCCGGGCGAGGTGAGCGAACCCGCGCGCGCGACCGACCTCAAGATGGTGAAGGGGCAGGAGACCGCCAAGCGCGCGCTCGAAATCGCCGCGGCGGGCGGACATAACCTGTTGATGATCGGACCGCCGGGCGCGGGCAAGTCGCTGCTGGCGAGCTGCCTGCCGGGGATATTGCCCGAGCTGACGCCGGGCGAGGCGCTCGAGGTGTCGATGGTCGCGAGCGTCGCGGGGCAGCTCGAGGGCGGGCGCCTCATCCGGACGCGACCGTTCCGCGATCCGCACCACAGCGCCTCGATGCCCGCGCTGGTCGGCGGCGGCCTGCGCGTGCGGCCTGGCGAGATCAGCCTGGCGCATCTCGGCGTATTGTTCCTCGACGAACTGCCCGAATTCCAGCGGCCGGTGCTCGACAGCCTGCGCCAGCCGCTCGAAACCGGCGAGGTCAGCGTCGCGCGTGCCAATGCGCACGTCACTTTTCCCGCGCGGGTCCAGCTGGTCGCGGCGATGAACCCGTGCCGCTGCGGCCATCTGGGCGACCCCGCGCTCGCCTGCAGCCGCGCGCCGCGCTGCGCTGCCGACTATCAGGCCAAGGTGTCGGGGCCGCTGCTCGATCGCATCGACCTCCACGTCGAGGTCCAGGCGGTCAGCGCGTCGGACCTGTCGCTGCCGCCGCCCGCCGAAGGATCGACCGACGTCGCCGCGCGCGTCGCGGCGGCGCGGGCCCGGCAGAGCGCGCGCTATGGCGAGGGCGGGCCGCGCACCAATGCCGAGATCGACGGCGATGTCCTCGAGGCGCACGCCACGCCCGACGAGCCGGGCAGGGCGCTGCTCGCGCAGGCGGCCGCGGCGATGCGGCTCTCCGCCCGCGGCTATACCCGCGTGCTGCGCGTCGCCAGGACGATCGCCGACCTCGCGGGGGCCGACGCGGTCGGGCGGATCCATGTCGCCGAGGCGCTTAGCTATCGGCGGCAGGCGCCGCGGAATTGATCGTGCGGACTTGCAAAGTCTTGACTTATACACAATCGTGTGTATATCAAGTATGAGAAGTCGGGACGTTATCAAGGCGCTCAAAGCGGCGGGCTGGGAACAGGTTGGCCAAAAGGGTAGCCATGTTCAACTCAAGCATCCGGCGCGCAAAGGCCGCGTAACCGTGCCTCATCCGAAGCATGATTTGCCGACCGGCACGCTCAAGAGCATCGAACGGCAAAGCGGCCTAAAATTGGGATTTTGATATGCAGGAACGCTTTTATCCCGCGATGATCGAGCGCAGCGAAACGGGCTTCGGCGTATGGTTTCCCGATCTGTCCGGTTGCGTCAGCGCGGGCACGACGATCGACGATGCGCTGTTGTCCGCACGCGAGGCGCTGGCATTGCATATTTCGGGCATGATCGCGGACGGGGAACGCATCCCACCCGCTGGCACGCTTCCCGCACAGCGCGATCCCGCAATCGCGGCGGTCGCGATGGTGCCCGTCACGCTCCCCGGCAGGAAACGTCGGGTTAATGTGTCGCTCGACGAAGGCCTGCTTGCGGCGATCGACGCAGTCACCGATAACCGGTCGGGTTTTCTTGAGCGCGCCGCGCGGCGGGAGTTGGCGGCTGACTGACTGATCGGTGAGCCGCGCTGCAAACATGCGGCGACCGCACCCCGTTGTGGCATTGCAGCGCGCGCCGCCCTACGGAGGTCAGCGCAACGTCCAACCAGTCAGGCAGGCCCATGGCGCGCAAGAAACGTGATCCTTATCGAGACCTCGATGCCGCCGAGGAGGGGGTCGTCGCGGCGGTGCCGTGCTGGCTGTGCGGGCGGCCGACCGGCAAGACGATCGTGTGGCACCATCCGGTGCCCAAAAGCCGCGGCGGGCGCGACGTCGTGCCGATGCATCCGATCTGCCAGCAGACGCTGATCGCCAATTTCACCAATTCCGAGCTGCAGCGCCACGCGATGGACGTCGCCGCGCTGCTCGAAAATCCGGACGTGCGCAAATTCGTCGACTGGGTCGCGAACAAGGACCCCGATTTCACCGCGACGACGGCGAAGAAGAAACGCTGACGGTCTCCGGGGGACTGTCCCCGCTCGCGCCGCCGTGCAGCCCCGTTTCGCGCGCGGTCCCGGCGATCGCGCGACGGCGCAGCGCGGGCAGGCCGCGCTTGGCCCGAAAACCCGCGACGCCGCGACGACGAAAAAGGGCGACCCCGTAGGGCCGCCCATCCTCTCCCGAAACGTGCGTTCGGTATCTGGTGTCGGGCGTCAGCCGGCCATGCCCTGCGAGGATTCGCGCGACGGCTGGTCGGCGACGAGTTCGAGCGGCGTCTTGGCCGCGCCAGCCTCGGGGCGGCGTTCGCCGGCATTGCGGCGGTGGCTGAACTTGCCCTCGACCTTGCCGCCGTTTTCGATCGTCAGATTCTGGTAGACGACGTCGCCGGCGATCCGCGCGCTGCGCTGGATGACGAGGTCGCGCGCCTCGATCGAGCCCTCGACCGTGCCTGCGATGCGCGCGGTTTCGGCGGTGATCGCGCCCTTGATCTCGCTGCCTTCGCCCTGGACGAAATTGGCGCATTTGAGATCGCCCTGGACCTTGCCGTCGATGTGCAGGTCGACGGTCGAGGCGATATCCCCGGTCACGACGACGTCGGCGCCGAGCACTGAAAAGGTGGAAGAGCTGGCTGACATCTTACGACTTTCCTTCCGTGGTTCCGCTGCGGTCGGTGATGCGTCGCTGCGCGACGGCCTTGATTTCGAGAACATCTGCCTTGGCCTCCAAGAATTTACGCGGGTCCATCGCTTGGCCGTTCAGCCGCACTTCGAAATGAAGATGCGGTCCGGTGGAACGGCCGGTCGATCCCATGCGGGCGATGGATGTCCCGCCGGCGACTCGTTGCCCCAGTCTTACAGCAAAACCGGACAAATGGGCATAGCGGGTCACGATGCCCTGGCCGTGGTCGATTTCGACGACATTGCCATAGCCCGATTTCCGGCCGACGAAGCTGACGCGGCCGGGCGCGGCGGCCATGATCGGCGTGCCGCGGCTCCCGCGAAAGTCGAGCCCCGAATGGAAGGCGGCGGCGCCGGTGAACGGATCGCGACGATAGCCATAGCTCGACGTCACCATTTCGACATTGGCGGGCCGCGCCGACGGCATCGCGACGAGCGTGCGTTCGAGCCGCTCCATCCGGATCAATGCCTTGTCGAGCGTGGCGATGGCGCTGCCGAGATCGCTGACCTTGCGGCCATGCGCGCGCCATTCGACGAACGGGCCGCCGCGCGCGTCGGCCGCAGCGCGGGGCAGGCGGGCGGGGTCGATGCCGAAGTCGCGGATCGCCGATTCGGCGCGTTGCGCGCGGCGTTCGACGGTGCGCGTCAGCGCCAGGGCATAGCGGTCCTGGCGGACGCGGATCGCGAGCAGCGACTTGAGCGCGCCGCGAATATCGGTCGCGCTGGTTTTCGGCGCGTCGTTCGCGGCCGCCTTGGGCGGGGCGACGTCGCTGCCGCGAAATTCGCCGGTCAGCGTTTCGAGATAATCCTGGCGGGCGTCGAGATCGGCGGCGACTTCGCCGACGCGGTCGCGATATTCGGCGACGCGCTTCGCCTCGGCATCGACCTTCGCCTGGCGCTGCGCGAACTCCGCGCGGTCGGCGGCGCCGAGCAGGTCGCGCACAATGGCGGTACCGGTGATCGCGACGAGAACGAGCATGATTGCGAGCAAGCCGCCCGCCAGCAAGCGCTGCAGCCGCGCGCTGACCTTGACGAACTTGACCTGGCCGCCGGTGCGGACGAAGATCTCACGATCCTGGAAAAGCGCGGAAATGCGGTCGCGAAACGCACCGCCGCGCGCTGAAATACTCATTGTGATGATAACCCGACCCAATTGCTCCCGGGGCTTCGGCTAGCAGCTACCGGCAGCGAATCCGAATCGACTCGCGCAATATCATGACGAGTCGAAGCAACGGTGCGATGAATCGAGGGAACTTATTGTCGTGGCGGCGGTGCGACTTGCGGCGGCGCGAGTCGGAATCGGCGGATATCCGATCTTTATTTAAGTTTACGCTCCGCTCACCATTATTGGGTAAAGACCGGCGGGTGAGCGATTCTCTTCCTTCAGCCGAGCCCGACGGCGTCGTTCCCGCGCGCCGTCCGCGCTCGGCGGTGGGCCATGGCGTCGGCATCGCCGGGCTTGCCGGACTGATCGCCTGGCTGGCGTTCGTCCGCGCGACGGGGACCGACCCGGCGACGTCGCCGATCGGGCCGTTCATGCGCCTGTTTCGCGCCGAACCGGCGATGGTCGCCGCCTATCTCAGCCTGATCGCCTGCGGATTGCCGATGGTGCTGTGGTCGCTGCTGGTCGACAAGGTCCATCGCCGCGCCTCGACCGGAATCGACTGGACGCGCCCGCGCGCGGTCCACGAAACGCTCGACATCAGCATCGTCAAGCTCGCCGGCCTATGGGCGACCTGGGCGCTGATCGCGCTCTTCTACGCCGCCGGGCGCTGGTACTGGAGCGGCAGCTACCTGATTTCGATGGAGATTTTCGCGCATCTTGCGCCGGTGCTGCTGATCGTATCGATCCCCTATGTCATCTGGCTCGATCGCTATCTGGTCGACCCGCGCGACGGCGCCTGGTCGTTCGGTCAGGTCTTTACCGGCCAGGCGCGCGTCGCCGACCGCACCGCGATCGCGCACCATCTGCGCGCCTGGGCGGTCAAGGGCTTCTTCCTCGCCTTCATGGTGGGAATCGTGCCCTGGGGTTTCATGCAGCTGGTGGCGCTGCCCGCCGACGTCATCGGCCGTGGGCCGGTCGAGCTGGCGCAATTCGCGATCCTGCTGATGTTCCTTGCCGACGTCCATTTCGCCACCGTCGGCTATCTGCTGACGATGCGTCCGCTCGACGCGCATATCCGCACCGCCAATCCCTATCTCGCCGGCTGGCTGGCGGCGCTGATCTGTTATCCGCCGCTGATCCTGATGCTCGAGAACGGGCCGCTCTTCTATTCGACCGGCACGCGCGACTGGGCGTTCTGGTTCGAGTTCCACCCCTGGCTGCTGTGGAGCGTGGGCGGCATGCTCGTCCTGCTGACCGGTGTATACGCCTGGGCGACGGTCGCGTTCGGGCTGCGCTTTTCCAACCTGACGCATCGCGGCATCATCACCCACGGTCCCTATGCGGTGACGCGCCACCCCGCCTATCTGTCGAAGAACCTCTATTGGTGGCTGGCGACGATCCCGTTCCTGACGATCGATACCGGCTGGGCCGAGGCGGCGCGCAACGCGGCGATGCTGCTTGGCGTCAACGGCGTCTATTACTGGCGCGCCAAGACCGAGGAAAAGCACCTGCTCGGCGATCCCGCCTATCGCGCCTATTACGACTGGATGCAGTCGCATGCGCCGGTGCCGCGCCTGTTCGCGCTGGCGATGCGGCGCAAGTCGCCGGCGATCGTGCTGACGCCGACGGTGGCGGCCGTTCCCGACGCCTAGAAGCTTTCTTCCGCATAGATCCGCGACACATCGCCGTGCCACGCGCCGTGATAGCGATCGAGCAGGCGCTGCGCGGGGACCTTCCCGCTGGCGACGATCTCGCGCAGCGGGCCGAGGAAGCCGGTCTCGTTGTCGCCCATCGAGTTGAGCCGGTTGCGCCGGCGAAGTCCGGCCTCGGCGATTTCGAGCACCTCCTTGCCGAAGCCCTGCAGCGTGCCGCCGCCGGGGACCTTCGCATCGAGCGCGAGCTTCGGCACCGCGTTGCGCAGGTCCTCGCGCTCGTCGATGCTCCAGTGCTTGACCAGATCCCAAGCCGCATCGAGCGAATCCGAACAATAGAGCAGTCCGACCCAGAAGGCGGGCAGCGCGCAGATCCTGTTCCACGGGCCGCCGTCGGCGCCGCGCATTTCGAGGAAGCTTTTCAGGCGCACCTCGGGAAAGGCGGTCGAGAGATGGTCGATCCAGTCGCTCTCGGTCGGCAGTTCGCCGGGCAGGATCGAGAGCTTTCCGGCGAGGAAATCGCGGAAGCTGAGCCCCGCCGCATCGAGATAGCGCCCATCGCGAAAGACGAAATACATCGGCACGTCGAGCATGTAGTCGACGTAGCGATCATAGCCGAAGCCGTCTTCGAAGACGAAGGGCAGCATGCCGGTGCGGTGCGGATCGGTGTCCGACCAGATGTGGCTGCGGTAGGAGAGGTAGCCGTTGGGCTTGCCCTCGGTGAAGGGCGAATTGGCGAACAAGGCGGTGGCGAGCGGCTGCAATGCCAGGCCGACGCGAAATTTCTTCACCATGTCGGCTTCGGACCGATAGTCGAGATTGACCTGGATCGTGGAGGTCCTGAGCATCATGTCGAGGCCGAGCGTGCCGACGCGCGGCATGTGATCGGCCATGATTTTGTAGCGCCCCTTGGGCATCATGGGGAGGTCAGCCCGCGCCTTGTCGGGCCACATGCCGAGGCCGAGAAAGCCCTTGCCGGTCTTCGCCCCGATCGTCTTGACCTGGTCGAGATGGCGGCCCGTCTCGGCGCACGTCTGGTGCAGCGTTTCAAGCGGCGCTCCCGACAGCTCCAATTGCCCGGCGGGCTCGAGGCTGACGGTGCCGTCGGGACCGCTCATCGCGATGACGTTAATCGTTCCGTCGGGGCCGCGCTCCTCGACCGGCTGCCAGCCGAATTCGGTCAGCGCGAGGAGCAGGTCGCGGATGCCGCCGGGCTCGTCATGGCTCGGCGCGGCATGCGTGTTTACGTCGTAGACGAACTTCTCGTGCTCGGTGCCGATGCGCCATGCCTGCGGCGGTTTTTCGCCGCCGATCATCGGCGCGAGCAGCTGCTCGCGCGTTTCGATGACGGGATCGTCGGCGGTGGCGGTGACGCGCGTGCTCATCGCTTGCGCTTAGGTAGGCGGGGCGGTTTACGCCAGCGCAAAATCGTCGCTGCGCCTCGCTACCAGTCGCCGCGCCCCGCCATCCACAGGCTGACCGCGGCGACCGCGGCGGTGTCGGCGCGCAGGATGCGCGGGCCGAGCGAGACGGGCACGGCGCGGTCGCAGCCGGCGATCAGCGCCTCTTCGTCGTCGGTGAAGCCGCCTTCGGGGCCGATCAGGATCGCGGCCGGCCCGGCATTGGCGACCAGCGCCTTGCGAAACGACATGCCGCCGCGTTCATAGGCGAAGAACAGGTGGCGATCGCGTGGCCAGCCGGCGACCAGCGCGGCGAGTTTGGTCAGCGGCGCGATTTCAGGGAGCGCGGTGCGTTCGCATTGCTCGGCCGCCTCGACCATCTGCTTGCGCAGCCGGTCGGGCTTGATTTTGTCGACCACCGAGCGCGCGGTGAGCACCGGCTGGAAGCGCGCGACGCCGAGTTCGCACGCTTTTTCCGCGACCCAGTCGTAGCGGGCGCGCTTGATCGGCGCGGCGCACAGCCACAGATCGGGGACATCCTCGCGCGGGCGCGTCCGCCGATCGATGCGCAGCGTCAGGTCGCGTTTGCCGACGCGATCGACCAGGGCGAGATATTCGCCCGAAATATCGTCGAACAGGCTGACCGCATCGCCCACCTTCGATCGCATGACGGTGATCAGGTAATGCGCCTGGCTGCCGTCGAGATCGATCGCGTCGCGCCCGGACAGCGGCGTCGCGACGTAAAGGCGCGGGGCGCTGTGCGGCGGCCAGGCGGGGGTTGCGGGCATGAAGCGCGTCATGCCCGTTCGAACGGGCTTTCGGCAAGTCCCGCGTGGCGATAGGGAAGGGCCATGATCCAGGCCGCCCCACCCGATAGCCAGCATCACGGTATCATCGGCCTGTTGCCGCGCGCGGCGCAGCCTTATGCCTCGCTCGCGCGGTTCGACCGGCCGATCGGCTGGTGGCTGCTCTACTGGCCGTGCGCCTGGGGCGTCGCGCTCGCGGGCGGTGCGGCGCGCGACTGGCCGCTGTTCGGCTGGCTGCTGATCGGCGCGATCGCGATGCGCGGTGCAGGCTGCGTCTATAACGACATCGTCGATCGCGACCTCGACGCGCGCGTCGCGCGCACCGCGAGCCGGCCGCTGGCGAGCGGCGCGGTGACGCTGCGCAGCGCGTGGATCTGGCTCGGCCTGTTATGCGCTATCGGCCTGGTCGTGCTGTTGGAGCTGCCGCGGTTCGCGCAGATCGTGGCGCTGGCCAGTCTCGCGCTCGTCGCCGCCTATCCGTTCATGAAGCGCGTCACCTGGTGGCCGCAGGCATGGCTCGGCCTGGTATTTTCCTGGGGCGCGCTGGTCGGCTGGGCGGCGGTGTGGGACATGCTGCCGCGCGCCGGCTATCTGTTGTGGCTGGGCGGCGTCTTCTGGGTCGTCGGTTACGATACGATCTATGCGCTGCAGGACCGCGAGGACGACGCGCTGGTCGGCATCGGCTCGAGCGCGCGCGCGATGGGCGAGCGGGTCAGGTTCGGGATCGGCGCCTGCTATTGCGCGGCGCTGGGATTCTGGCTGATCGCGATCTGGCAGGTCAGGAGCGACTGGATCGCGCTCGTCGCGCTGATCCCCGCCGCGCTGCACCTGTTATGGCAGGTGGCATCGCTCGATCCCGATGACGGGGCCGATGCCTTGGCGAAATTCCGCTCCAATCGAACGACGGGATTGCTCGTCGCGCTGGCGTGCCTCGTCGTCGGCAGCGCCTAGGCGCAGCTACGCACGCGCGCGAATGACGACGTCGAATCGCTTGCTATGACCGTTCCGCCCGAGAGCGAAGAACGGGTTCAGGCGAGCGCTTGCTCGAGGAACTTGGCGTCTTTTTCGTCCGTGATGCGAACCATCGGGCCGCAATCGGTGGGAACGATGGGGCCCGCGCCCTCCATGTCGCTGAGCAAACCGTCCAAAGCGGCTTCCTGCGACTTGTCGAAGATGTAGAAGTTGGTGTTGTCTAGTTTTGTCATGAGCATTGGATAGCACGCGACGCTTAAAATTTCAACAGCGTGAAATTTTATATCTCTCGCCAGGCATCGCCACCGACCAGCCAGAATCAAACGTTGGTCCCGATCGGGTGAGCTGAGCGCCCCGCGCCCGTGCGCACTCACTCGTCGGTTTCCGGCTGACTGGGCCCCGGCCGTCGGAAGTCGGTCGCTTGGATGGCTATTCCCGCTCATTTCGTTAAGTAGATCGAAACCTCTGTGTCACAAACACTTAGGGATGAAAAACCGTATCAACCATGATCAGAATGAGGTGGAACGTTTGGACGCGTTGTACCGATTGAATCTGCTCGATACTGCGCCCAGCGAGAGTTTCGATCGCATCACGCGAATGGCCAGCCAGATATTCGGCCTCCCGATCGCTGCCGTTTCTCTGACCGACCGGGACCGGCAATGGTTCAAGTCGCGCGTGGGCGTAGCTCACAACTCCATACCACGCGAAAAGGCACCCTGCGCGCAAGTGGCGGAACAGGCGCAGCAGGTGCTTATTCCCGATCTCCAAGCCGACAGCTGCTATCGTAATAGCATTCTCGCGGATCAGGGTGTGCGCTTCTATGCCGGAGCTTCGCTGACGACCAGAGAAGGGTACAGTCTTGGCGCGCTTTGCGTACTTGGCACCGAGCCCCGCGAAACCACCGCTCTCGAGATGGATGCCCTGAACGATCTCGCCAAGATGGTGATGGATCAGATTGAGCTTCAGCATGCGTTTGGGCGGATCGATCCGCTAAGCGGCCTGCCGAATCGAACCCAGTTTCTCGAGGATCTGGCCGATCAGGGGTGCGATCGACCCGGCCAACGTCGCTTCGCGGCACTGATCGACCTCGTGAGCCCCGAACAGTTGAACAACGGCGTCAGCGCGATGGGCGCAGCTTACCTCGACAAGATAGTGGAAGATGCCGCGCGCATCGTTGCAGGCGCAATCGGTCGCGAGCGCACCGCCTATCATGTTGCCGCAACGCAGTTTGCCATCCTTGCGCCACCGGGCGTGCAAAAAGGAAAATTCATTGCGGGTCTGAGCAATATGCTGGACCGTCTGCGCGGTAACTCAAACGAGCGGTTCATCACAACGGCCAGCGTAGGAGTTGCCCCGTACACTGCGGGCGAAACCGCCCCCGCTGCCGTTCTGAGAACGATTCATAGCGCCGCTCAGGCCGCTCGCTCCCGTTCGCCCATGATAACGACCTATTCATTGGCCTCCGACAGTGCACACCAACGGCAATTTCACCTACTCGGCGATTTTGGCCAAGCCATGAGGGATGAAGGACAACTGTCACTCGTCTTCCAACCGCGAATCGACCTGGCGTCGGGCGAATGCACCGGCGCCGAGGCGCTGTTGCGCTGGCAGCATCCGAAGCTGGGTCAAGTTTCGCCTGCTGAATTCATCCCGATCGTCGAACAAACGTCACTGGCCGAACCGTTGCTGAAATGGGTGCTGGAAGCTGCGCTGCAGCAACTTGTCCAATGGCATGCCGGGGGCAAGATGTTACGTCTCTCGATCAATGTTTCGGCTACAAACCTCAAGCAAGCCGGGTTCGCCCAGACAGTCCAGCTGTTGTTGCTTAAACACCGGGTCCGGCCCGAATGGATCGAACTTGAGGTCACCGAGAGCGCGGTGATGGGAGATATCGTCAACGCGACCACCCAACTCCAAATCCTGGTCGATGCCGGGATCCACGTCGCGATCGATGACTTTGGCACGGGCCACAGCAGTTTGGCCTATCTGCAGAAACTTCCAGCCAAGATCATCAAGATCGATCAATCGTTTGTCATGGACATGCACCGTGGCCGACGCGAGCGCCAACTGGTGCGCTCGATGATTTCGTTGGCGCACGATCTCGAATTCCAAGTTGTGGCGGAAGGGGTCGAAACCGCCGAAGCCCGCGACTGTTTGCAGGAAATGGGCTGTGATGAGGCTCAAGGATATTTATATGGTCGGCCGATGACCGCAAATATGTTCGGTAGCTGGTTCGAAGAATTTTCAGTCCCACAGGGCGAAATGCTGAGAATCGCTAGTTAGCCCCCGTTCGGTGCACCTGTCCTATGGCAGGGCTCCGGCTTGGACGACCTGACGGTAAATCGGTAGCGTTGCGCAATCGAGCGGCGGATGTCCGCCTTTTCACCGATAGCGAACATTCAACCTTCGCCGATCCGATACCCTCACGCCGCGACCAATTCCTCAGCCGCTTCCAGATCGACCGACACCAGGCGGCTGACGCCCTGTTCGACCATCGTCACGCCGAACAGGCGGTGCATGCGGCTCATCGTCACGGCGTTGTGCGTGACGATGAGGTAACGCGTTGCGGTTTCGCGCGTCATCTTGTCGAGCAGGTCGCAGAAGCGTTCGATATTGGCGTCGTCCAATGGGGCGTCGACCTCGTCGAGGACGCAGATCGGCGCGGGGTTGGTGAGGAACAGCGCGAAGATCAGCGCGATCGCGGTCAGCGCCTGTTCGCCGCCCGACAACAGGGTCAGCGAGGCGAGCTTCTTGCCCGGCGGCTGCGCCATGATCTCGAGCCCGGCTTCGAGCGGGTCGTCCGAATCGACGAGTTCGAGATGCGCCGCGCCGCCGTTGAACAAGGTCGCGAACAGGCGCTGGAAATGCGTATCGACATCGATAAAGGCCTGGCGCAGGCGCACGCGCCCTTCGCGGTTCAGACTGCCGATCGATCCGCGCAGCCGCGCCACCGCCTGGCGCAATTCCTCGGCTTCCTCGGCCGAGCGGGCATGATCCCCGTCGAGCTCCTCGAGTTCCTGCGCGGCGACGAGATTGACCGGGCCGATCCGTTCGCGCGCGGCGGCGAGCTGTTCATGCCGTTGCGATTCGGCGGCGGGATCGGCGACGTCGGCGTCGTCGAATTCGGCAACCTGCGGCAATAGCGGGGGAGGGCATTCGAAGCGCTCGTTCGACACGCGCCCCATTTCGACGCGGCGCAATTCCTGCGCCTCGGCGCGCGCCTGCGCCCCGGCACGTTCCTCGCGCGCGCTCGACAGCGCCTCGCGCGTTGCCGTCATCTCGTCCTCGCGAGCGGCCAGCGCGGCCTCGGCGTCAGCCTCTTCGGCGCGCATGGTGTCGCGGCGCGCGGCGAGTTCGACCTGCGCCGCCTCAAGCCGGGCGATGTCGTCGCGCAGCTGCGTCGGCATCTCGCCGAGCCTGTCGCCTTCGCCCTCGAGCAGGCGGTGGCGTTCGGCGAGCTGGTCGATGCGTGCCGCCGCCTCGCCCGCGCGGGCGCGCCAGCCTTTTTCCTCGGCGGCAGTCCCTGCCTGGTGTTCGCGCAGCTCGGCAAGCATCGCCTTGAGGTCCTGTTCGGCATCGCGTGCCTGTTGGGCCGCCTGGCGCGCCTGCGCGGCGCGCGCTTCGAGCGCGGCGAGCCGGTCGGTCGAGCGGTCGGCGGCGGGCAGCGCGTCGAGGCGAGCCTGCGCTTCGTCCCGCGCGGCGAGGGCGGTCGCGGATCGTTCTTCGAGATCGGCCAGCCGGGCGTCGAGCATTTCGGTACGCTCGCGCTGCCGTTCGATCTCGCCGCG
>JAACTG010000045.1 GCA_009993585.1 Sphingomonadales bacterium | reverse complement strand
GTGGATCAGGATGTAGGGATCGTTGAGTTCGACCGACATCTTTTCGGGGTTGGTGACGAAGTAGGGCGACAGATAGCCGCGATCGAACTGCATGCCTTCGACGACATCGAGTTCGAACTCGAGACCCTTGGCCTCCTCCACGGTGATGACGCCTTCCTTGCCGACCCTTTCCATCGCTTCGGCGATCTTCTCACCGACTTCGACGTCGCCATTGGCCGAGATGATCCCGACCTGGGCGATTTCCTTGGTTCCCGACACGTCCTTCGAACGCGCCTTGAGGTTCTCGACGACCTTCTTGACGGCGAGCTCGATGCCGCGCTTGAGGTCCATCGGGTTCATGCCGGCGGCAACCGACTTCATGCCTTCGCGAACGATCGCCTGGGCGAGAACGGTCGCGGTGGTGGTGCCGTCGCCGGCGATGTCGTTGGTCTTCGAAGCGACTTCGCGGACCATCTGCGCGCCCATGTTCTCGAACTTGTCCTTGAGCTCGATTTCCTTGGCGACGGTGACGCCGTCCTTGGTGATGCGCGGCGCACCGAACGATTTGTCGATGACGACGTTGCGGCCCTTGGGGCCGAGCGTGACCTTGACCGCATCGGCCAGGATGTCGACGCCCTTGAGGATGCGCTCGCGCGCATCGCGGGAAAATTTCACGTCTTTGGCAGCCATAAGCTTTCTACCTCTGCTTTCTGTCTAATTTCGAGTGGGAAAACGCATTGCGGGGTCGTCAGCCGACGATGCCCAAAATGTCGCTTTCCTTCATGATGATCAGGTCTTCGCCGTCGATCTTGACCTCGGTGCCCGACCATTTGCCGAACAGGATCTTGTCGCCGGTCTTGACGTCGAGCGGGGTGACGCTGCCGTCTTCGGCCTTGGTGCCCGACCCGGCGGCGACGACTTCGCCTTCCTGCGGCTTTTCCTGGGCGCTGTCGGGGATGATGATCCCACCAGCGGTCTTGGTATCGGCCTCGACGCGACGGACGAGGACACGGTCGTGGAGCGGACGAAATTTCATACGCAAACCCTTGCCTTTCTGTGCTCTTGCGAGCGGATGGTTGAAGAGGTTTGGCACTCGCCGGGGGAGAGTGCCAACAGACCGCCATATGAGGGGGGAGGCCGCGCGGTTCAAGAGGCACGGCGTCGATCGGCGCGAAAGAATCGTCCGTCCCGCCGCGAGAGCGGCGGCGCTCGCGCAATCCCCGGGCCATGGCGGCGCCTAAGCGTTTTACATCGCCAGGGGCCTTGCATAAAGTCGCCGCATGACCCAGCCGACCACCACCGTTCCATCGACCGCCGCCCCATCGAACCCCGACGGCCAGCGCGCGTCGCGATCCAACCGCCAGTTCCTCGGCCGCGTCTGGGCGCTGCTCGTCGGCATCAAGGACGCGTTGGTGCTCGCCTTCATGCTGCTGTTCTTCGGACTGGTGTTCATGATCCTGTCGAGCCGGCCCAATGCCGCCGCGATCCACGACGGCGCGCTGGTGCTCGATCTCGACGGGGCGATTTCGGAACAGCCCGCGGATATCGATCCGTTTGCCGCGCTGAGCGGGCCGCAGATCAGGCAGTATCGCGCGCGCGACATCATCGCCGCGCTCGATGCGGCGAAGGACGACGACCGGGTCAAGGCGATCGTCCTCGATCTCGACCGCTTTCTCGGCGGCGGGCAGGTCACGCTGACGCGCGTCGGCGACGCGGTGCGCGCCGCGCGCGCGGCGGGCAAGCCCGTTTACGCCTATGCCACCGCCTATGGCGACGACGCCTATTCGCTCGCCGCCAATGCTTCGGAAATCTGGGTCGCGCCGATGGGCGGCATGGCGTTTGCCGGACCCGGCGGATCGCGCCTCTATTACAAGGGGCTGATGGACAAGCTCGGCATCGCCGCCAACGTCTATCGCGTCGGCACGTTCAAGAGCGCGGTCGAGCCGTATATCCGCAACGACCAGTCGCCCGAGGCGCGGCGCATGAACCAGGCCTATGCCGATAGCGTGTGGGAGCAGTGGCAGCGCCACATCGCCGCGGCGCGGCCCAAGGCGCAGGCGAGCGCCTTTGCCGCCGATCCCGCCGGCGCGCTCGATGCCGCCGCCGGCGACCTTGCCAAGGCGACGGTCGCGATGGGCCTTGCCGACAAGATCGGCGAGCGGATCGACTTCGAACGCCATGTCGCCAGCGTCGCCGGCACTGGCCCGAGCGACCAGCGGCCCTGGGACTATGCGGCGATCGACCTTGACGACTACGTCGCCGCTCACGAGCCCGACGGCGACGGCGACGAAATCGCGGTGATCCCGGCGGTCGGCACGATCGTCGACGGCGAAGCCGGCGCGGGGACCGTCGGCGGCACGACGGTCGCGCAGAACATCCTCGACGCGGTCGCCGGCGGCGACGCCAAGGCGATCGTGCTGCGCGTCGATTCGCCGGGCGGATCGGCATTGGCGTCTGAGGAAATCCGCCAGGCGCTGCTCACCGCGCGGGCCAAGGGCCTGCCCGTCGTCGTCTCGATGGCCAATGTCGCGGCCTCGGGCGGCTACTGGATCGCGACCGCGAGCGACCGGATCATCGCCGAACCCGATACCATCACCGGCTCGATCGGCGTGTTCGGGGTCATCCCGACCTTCAAGGGCTCGCTCGACAAGCTCGGCATCGGCGCCGACGGCGTCGCGACGACGCCGCTGTCGGGCCAGCCCGATCTCTATGGCGGCACCAACGAACAGTTCGACCGCATCGTCCAGGCGACGGTCGAGGATATCTATCGCCGCTTCGTGGGAATCGTCGCCGACAACCGCAAGCTGCCGGTCGCGCGCGTCCGCGAACTCGGCGAGGGCCGCGTCTGGTCGGGCGGGGCGGCGCGGCAGCTCGGGCTGGTCGATGCGTTCGGCGGCCTCGACGACGCCGTCGCGGCGGCGGCGAAGCTCGCCAAGCTCGACCCCGACGCGGTCCACACGCGCTATTACGAGCCGCAGCCCGACCCCTTTGCCGAGATGATCGCGGCGCTGAGGAGCGGCGAAGAGGACGACAGCAGCGCGCGCGGGATGATCGCGATCATGACGCAGCGGCGCCAAGCGATGCTGGCGAACGCCTTTGCCGATATCGACCGGCTGGCGACGAGCGGCGGCGCGGTGCAGGCCGAATGCCTCGAATGCCGCCCGGCGATCGCGCTGACGGCGCCGGCGCGCTCCTCGCCCGGCCTATGGGCGCGCGTTGTAGCTGCTTTTGCCGGCTGAGGCGTAACCGGGAAGCGCCAGCCCCTTCCAGATCGCCAGCGCGCGCAGGCCGAAGCCCGCGGCGAAGGCGAGGCCGGCGGCGGGAACGATCGCCATTCCGGCAAAGACCAGGCCGATATAGAGCGACGATCCCAGCGCGGCGGCGGTGACGTACAGTTCTGGCTTCATGATGATCGACGGCTCGCCGGCGATGACGTCGCGAATGACGCCGCCGACGCATGCGGTGATGACGCCCATCATCGCGGCGGGGACCGGGTCGATGCCGTATCGCAACGCCTTGGCCGCGCCGAACACGGCATAGGCGGCGATCCCGATCGCATCGAACCAGTCGACCGCCTGGCCTTCCCAGAACCGGTTGGGCGCGATCCACACGATCAAGGCGGCGGCGAGACAGGCGAGCGCGACCGCGGGATCGTGGACCCAGAACACCGGCGCGCCGATCAGCAGGTCGCGCACGGTGCCGCCGCCGACGCCGGTGATCAGCGCGAAAAAGGCGAAGGTGACCAACGTCTGCTGCTTGCGTGCCGCCGCGAGCGCCCCCGAAATCGCGAACACGGCGATGCCGAGCAGATCGAGATAGACGAGCGCGGTCTGGACGAGCGGGGGATCGACGATGGCCATTGCCTCCTTTGACCGGCGGCGAGGATTTCCGCAACCGGCTAAGGCGCGTCGGCGCCCGGCATCGCCGACGGACCCAGTCGGGGAAACATCAGGACGCCCAGCGCGTAGCCGACGATCGCGCTCAGGCCCGCGCCGACGACGGGCGTCGGATACTGGCCGATTATCGACGCCGCCACGAGGCCGCCGATCGCCGCGCTAAAGGCCACGATCGCCAGCCGCGCATCGGCGGGGAGGCGGGGCAGCGCGGTCAGCGGCAGCAGCAGCGCCGCCGAGGCTGCCGCCAGGGCAGGGCCCCAGCCGGGCGAGGCGCGCCAGCCCTCGGCCAGCACGCCCTCGACGAAGCGGACCCCGTCGAGCGGGTCGGCGCGCGACACGGTCGCGGCGAATGCCGTGGCGGCGATGACGAGCACGATCCAGTCGCTCGCGTGGCGACGCCATAGTCCGACGACCAACGTGACCAGGAGCAGCGCGAACGCCGATCCGCGGTCGGGCTGTAGCGCCAGCGCCAATGCGGCCAGCGCCATGGCCGCAGTCGTGGCGATCCGGTCGCCGGCCGATGCCGGCCGGCGGGCATAGGCGACCGCCAGCGCGGGCAACGCCAGCAGCGCGACGTTCACGCTGACCGGCCCGATCGACCACCAGCGGCGGATGCCCTCGACCTCGTGGCCGAACAGCGCGGTCGCCAGCAGAGCGACCGATACGCCGATTGCGATCGTCATGCCCGCTGGCGGCGTTGGCTGACGACGCGCCCGGACCCAGACCAGCGCCATCGCGACGACGATCGCGCCGGCGTTGATCGCGGGCAGGTGAGTTGGCGCGCCGGCGCCGAGCATATAGGCGATGCCCGTCCCCCCGGCGATGCCGAGGCCCCAAAATGCCAGGGCGATCGGGGAGCGGATCATCGGCGCGCTAGATGTGGATCGGCTTGCCCTGGACCGCCATCGCCGCTTCCTTGATGGCCTCGGAATGCGTCGGATGGGCGTGGCAGGTATAGGCGATATCCTCGCTCGTTGCGCCGAATTCCATCGCCAGCGCGGCCTCGGCGATCATTGTGCCGGCGACCGAGGCGATCGCCCAGACGCCGAGAACGCGATCGGTGTCGGCGTCGGCGATGATCTTGACGCTGCCGTCGGGCTCATGATTGGTCTTGGCGCGGCTGTTGCCGAGCATCGGGAACTTGCCGACCTTGACCTTGGCCTTGTCGCCGAGCTTTTCGATCGCCTGTTCCTCGGTCAGGCCGACGCCGGCGATTTCGGGCCAGGTATAGACCACCGACGGGATGACGTCGTGGTTGACGATGCCGGTCTGGCCGGCGATGTTTTCGGCGACGGCGATGCCCTCGTCCTCGGCCTTGTGCGCGAGCATCGGGCCGGGCACGACGTCGCCAATCGCCCAGACGCCGTCGACCGCGGTGCGGAATTCATGGTCGATCTCGATCTGGCCGCGTTCGTTGGTCTTCAGCCCCGCCTTGTCGAGCGCGAGGCCGTCGGTATTGGGCCGCCGCCCGATCGATACCAGGACGCAATCGGCCTCGATCGTTTCGCTCGCGCCGCCCTTGGCGGGTTCCATCGTCAGCGTCGCGGTCTTGCCCTTGACCGCGACCTTGGTGACCTTGGTGCCGAGCTTGAAGTCGAATCCCTGTTTCTTGAAGATGCGGTTGGCTTCCTTGCGGATGTCGGCGTCGAAGCCGGGCAGGATCTGGTCGAGGAACTCGACGCAGGTCACCGTCGCGCCGAGCCGGCGCCAGACGCTGCCGAGCTCGAGCCCGATGACGCCGCCGCCGATCACGACCATATGTTTGGGCACGCTCGCCAGCTCGAGCGCGCCGGTCGAATCGACCACGACTTGGCTTTCGTTGTCGACCTCGACGCCGGGCAGCGGGGTGACGCTCGATCCCGTGGCGATGACGATGTTTTTCGCGGTGACGGTCTTGCCCGCGACGGTGACGCTGTGCGCGTCGGTAAAGGTGGCACGGCCCTTGATCCAGTCGACCTTGTTCTTCTTGAACAGGAAGGCGATGCCGTCGGTCAGCTGCTTGACCGCGTCCTTGCGCTGGTCGTGCATGACGGGAAGGTTGAGCTTGGGGGTCACCTCGACGCCCATCTTCGCCATCGTGCCGTTGGCGGCGGCGTCGTAAAACTCGGACGCGTGGAGCATCGCCTTCGACGGGATGCAGCCGACGTTGAGGCAGGTGCCCCCCAGCGTCTCGCGGCTCTCGACGCAGGCGGTCTTGAGGCCGAGCTGCCCGGCGCGGATCGCGGCGACATAGCCGCCCGGCCCGCTGCCGATGACAAGCACGTCATAGTCGTAAGTCTGGTCGGTCATGTCTTTACCCCTTTGGGATTACAAATCGATCAGGAGGCGCGTGGGATCCTCGATCGCCTCCTTGATCGTCTTCAAAAAGGTTACCGCCTCGCGGCCGTCGACCAGGCGGTGGTCGTAGCTGAGCGCGAGATACATCATCGGGCGGATCTCGACCTTGCCGTCGATCGCGACCGGGCGATCCTCGATGCGGTGGAGGCCGAGCACCGCCGATTGCGGCGGGTTGATGATCGGCGTCGACATCAGCGATCCGAACACGCCGCCGTTCGAGATGGTGAAGGTGCCGCCCGCCATGTCGTCCATCGTCAGCTTGCCCGCCTTGGCCTTGGCGCCGAAATCGCCGATCGTCTTTTCGATCTCGGCGAAGCTCATCGCCTCGGCATTGCGGATGACGGGGACGACGAGACCATTGGGCGCGCTGACCGCGACCGAGACGTCGACATAATCGTGATAGACGATCTCGTCGCCGTCGATCTGGCCGTTGACGCTCGGGATGTCCTTGAGCGCCAGGCACGCGGCCTTGGTGAAGAAGCCCATGAAGCCCAGGCGGACGCCGTGCTTCTTTTCGAACAGGTCCTTGTACTTCGTGCGCGCCTCGATCACCGCGGTCATGTCGCAGTCGTTGAAGGTGGTCAGCAGCGCGGCGGTGTCCTGCGCCGATTTCAGGCGCTTGGCGATCGTCTGGCGCAGCCGCGTCATCTTGACGCGCTCTTCGCGGCGATTAGCATCGCCCGACGCCTTCGGCGCCGCCGCGGCCTGGGCGGGAGCGGGGGCAGCCGCCGGGGCGTCGCCCTGGCGCTTGGCCGCCTCGAGCACGTCTTCCTTGGTCAGCCGGCCGTCCTTGCCGCTGCCCCTGATCCGCGACGGGTCGATGCCGTGTTCGAGGACGAGGCGGCGGACCGACGGCGACAGCGTCGGCATTTCCTTGTCGGCCGGCGCGTCGCCCGACGCGCTGCCGTCGATCGCCGCGCGCTGATCATCGGGCGCCTCGGGCGCGTCGTCGGGATCGCCGTCGCCGCTGGGCGCCGACGTCTTGGCGGCGGCGGGGGCGTCGCTCGCGGCGGGCGCGGGCGCGGGCGACGATGCGGCCCCGCCTTCCTCGATCGTCGCGATGACCGCGCCGACCTCGACGGTATCGCCTTCGGCGGCCTTGTGTTGGCCCATCGTGCCGGCGACCGGGCTCGGCACCTCGACCGCGACCTTGTCGGTTTCGAGGCTCGCGATCGGTTCATCGACCGCAACCGCGTCGCCCGGCTGTTTCAGCCATTCGCCAATGGTCGCCTCGGTAACCGATTCGCCCAGCGTGGGGACTTTGACTTCGCTTGCCATGAGTGATCGTTCCTCTGTCAGTCGCTCGCCGGGGCGGGCGACGATCCCGCCTTTTTGCGGGTGCGGCGGATTTCCTTGCGGACGTTATGGCCCAGGGCATCGGCGACCAGCGCCCCCTGTTCGGCCTGGTGACGGCTCATCAGCCCGGTCGCGGGCGATGCCGCGGCGGCGCGCCCGGCATAGCGCGCGCGCTTGACCTTGCCCGACAGCTTGCCGAGACAGTCCTCGATCAGCGGCTCGACGAAGCTCCACGCGCCTTGGTTCTTGGGTTCTTCCTGGCACCAGACGACGTCCGCGAGCGCGGGCATGCGCCCGAGCCGCTCGCCAAGCGGTTCGCCGGGGAAGGGGTAGAGCTGCTCGATCCGGATGATCTCGACATCGTCGTCGCCCGCGCTGTCGCGCGCCTCGATCAGGTCGTACGCGACCTTGCCCGAGCACAGGACGACGCGCTTTACCGCCTTGTCGGCGGGTTTCGCGGGATCGGACTTGATCCGCATGAAATGTTCCTCGCCGAGGAAATCCTGCGCGTCGGACACCGCCATTTTGTGCCGCAGCAGCGACTTGGGGGTCATGATGATCAGCGGTTTCCTGAAATTGCGCATCATCTGGCGGCGCATGACATGGAAATAGTTCGCCGGGGTGGTGATGTTGCAGACCTGGATATTGTCGCCCGCGCACAGCTGGAGAAAGCGTTCGAGCCGCGCCGAACTGTGTTCGGGCCCCTGGCCCTCATAGCCGTGCGGCAACAGCAGGACGAGGCCGTTGGCGCGCAGCCATTTCGCCTCGCCGCTGGCGATGAACTGATCGATCATGATCTGCGCGCCGTTGGCGAAATCGCCGAACTGCGCTTCCCACAGCACCAGCGCCTTGGGGTCGGCCATGGCATAGCCATATTCGAACCCGAGCACGCCATATTCGCTCAACGGACTGTCATAGACCTCAAAGCGACCGTGCGGCAGCGTGCCGAGCGGGATGTATTTGGTCTCTTGGCTTTGGTCGAGCCATACCGCGTGGCGCTGCGAGAACGTGCCGCGCCCCGAATCCTGCCCCGACAGCCGCACCGCATAGCCTTCGGACAGGAGGCTGCCCCAGGCCAGTGCCTCGCCGGTCGCCCAGTCGAACCCCTTGCCGGTTTCGAACATCTTCCGCTTGGCATCGAGGATGCGGCCGAGCGTCTTGTGGATATCGAGATCGTCGGGAACCGTCGTCAGCGTGCGGCCGATCGCGTCGAACAGTTTCTTGTCGATGCCGGTCTCGACGTTGCGGCGCGCGGTTTCGGGGTCGGCGGGGGTATGCAGTCCCGACCAGCGCCCGGTGAACCAGTCGGCCTTGTCGGGCTGGTAATCCTTGCCGGCGGCGAATTCGCTTTCGAGATGCGCGGTGAAATCGCTCGTCGCCGCTTCGATCCAGGCTCGGTCGACGACGCCCTCGTCGATCAGCCGCTTGCCGTAGATCGCGCTGACCTTCGGGTGCTGCTTGATCGCGGCGTACATCAGCGGCTGGGTGAAACTCGGCTCGTCGCCCTCGTTATGGCCGAAGCGGCGATAGCACCACATGTCGATGACGACGTCGCGCTTGAAGCGCTGGCGGAAATCGATCGCGAGCTTGCAGGCGAAGGTCACCGCCTCGGGATCGTCGCCGTTGACGTGCAGGATCGGCGCCTGGACGCCCTTGGCGACGTCGCTCGGATAGGGCGAGGAGCGCGCGAATTGTGGGCTCGTCGTGAAGCCGATCTGGTTGTTGACGATGAAATGGATGCAGCCGCCGGTGTTGTAGCCGCGAATGCCCGAGAAGCTGAGGCATTCCCACACGATGCCCTGGCCGGCAAAGGCGGCGTCGCCGTGGATCAGCACGGGCAACGCCTTGTCGTGCTTGCCGATATCGCCCGCCAGCGCCTGTTGCGCGCGGACCTTGCCGAGGACGACGGGATCGACCGCCTCGAGATGCGAGGGATTGGGGACCAGCGACATATGGACGCTGATGCCGTCGAATTCGCGGTCGGTGCTGGTGCCGAGGTGATATTTGACGTCGCCCGAACCGCCGACGTCGTCGGGGTTGGCGCTACCGCCCTGGAATTCGTGGAAGATCGCGCGATAGGGCTTGGCCATGACGTTGGCGAGGACGTTCAATCGCCCGCGATGCGCCATGCCGTAGACGATTTCCTTGACGCCATAGGCGCCGCCATATTTGATGATCGCCTCGAGCGCGGGGATCATCGCTTCGCCGCCGTCGAGGCCGAAGCGCTTGGTGCCGACATATTTCTTCGCGAGGAAGGCTTCCCACTGCTCGCCCTCGATCACCTTGCCGAGGATCGCCTTCTTGCCCTCGGCGGTGAAGTCGACGCCCTTGTCGGCGCCCTCCATCCGGTCCTGCAGGAAGCGCCGCTCCTCGATGTCGGAGATATGCATGTATTCGAGGCCGACATTGCCGCAGTAATTGCCGCGCAGGATCGCGACGATCTGGTTGATGCTGGCGCGCTCGACGCCGAGTACGCCGCCGAGATAGATCGGGCGGTCGAGATCGGCGCCGGCAAATCCGTGATATTCGGGGGTCAGATCGGCGGGCAGGTCGCGATGGCTGAGGTGCAGCGGATCGAGATTGGCGGCGAGGTGGCCGCGCACGCGATAGGTGCGGATGAGCAGCATCGCGCGGATCGAGTCCGACGCCGCGCGTTCGACCGCGGCATCGTCGGGCGCGCCGCCGCCCTTGGCCGCATCGGCGCGCACCGCATCCTTGATCGCGACCGCCATCGCGGTCGGGTCCATCGCTTCGTTGAGCGCGTCGAGATCGGCAAGCGGCCAGTTCGCGCGGGCCCAGCTCGGGCCCTGCCGCTCGTCCTGTTCGAATGTCTGCGCTTCGGCGTTCATGCGGGGCTCCTGGCGGCGCGGCGGCCGGTCATCATCCGGCGAGGACGTCGACCAACGTGGTGCCGAGTTCGCTCGGGCTGTCCGATACGCGCACGCCCGCCGACTGCATCGCCTCGATCTTGTCGTCGGCGCCGCCCTGGCCGCCCGACACGATCGCGCCGGCATGGCCCATGCGACGGCCGGGAGGCGCGGTGCGTCCGGCGATGAAGCCGACGGTCGGTTTCGATCGGCCCTTTTTCGCCTCGTCCTTCAAAAACTGCGCCGCCTCTTCCTCGGCGCTGCCGCCGATTTCGCCGATCATGATGATCGACTCGGTGGCGTCGTCGGCGAGGAACAGCTCGAGGATGTCGATGAAGTTGGTGCCGTTGACGGGATCGCCGCCGATGCCGACCGCGGTGGTCTGGCCGAGGCCCGCGGCGCTCGTCTGGAACACGGCTTCATAGGTCAGCGTGCCCGATCGCGAAACGACGCCGACCGATCCCTTCTTGAAGATGCTGCCGGGCATGATGCCGATCTTGCATTCATTGGGGGTCAGCACGCCGGGGCAGTTGGGGCCGATCAGCCGCGACTTGGATCCTTCGAGTCGGCCCTTGACCTTGACCATGTCGAGCACGGGGATGCCTTCGGTGATCGCGACGATCAGCGGGATTTCGGCGTCGATCGCCTCGATGATCGAGGCGGCGGCGAACTTGGGCGGCACGTAGATGACGCTGGCGTCGGCGCCGGTCGCGTCGCGCGCCTCGGCAACGGTGTCATAGACGGGCAGGCCGATATGCGTGCTGCCGCCCTTGCCCGGCGTGACGCCCGCGACCATCTTGGTGCCGTAGGCGATCGCCTGCTCGGTATGAAAGGTGCCGGTGGCCCCCGTCATGCCCTGCGTGATGACCTTGGTATTCTTGTCGACGAGGATGCTCACATTTTTTCTCCGTTACCGTCATGCCAGCGAAAGCTGGCATCTCGTGCCGCATGAGACCCCAGCTTCCGCTGGGGTGACGGCGACTAATTCAGGCTGCTGTCCAGCTCCCTGCACGCGCCGAGCAGTTCCTTGACCGCGTCGACGCTGACCTGGAAACCCTGCTTGGCTTCGTCGTCGAGCTTGATCTCGACGATGCGTTCGACGCCGCCTTCGCCGATCACGACGGGGACGCCAACATACAGGTCGTCGACGCCGTACTGGCCGGTCAGGTGCGCCGCGGCGGGCAGGACGCGCTTCTTGTCCTTCAAAAAGCTCTCGGCCATTGCGATCGCGCTGGTGGCGGGTGCGTAGAAGGCGCTGCCGTTGCCGAGCAATTTGACGATCTCGCCGCCGCCGCCGCGCGTGCGCTTGACGATGGCGTCGATCTTGTCCTGGCTCGTCCAGCCCATTTCGACGAGGTCGGGGACGGGGATGCCCGCGACGGTCGAATATTGCACGACGGGGACCATCGTGTCGCCATGGCCGCCGAGGACGAAGGCGGTGACGTCCTCGACCGAGACATTGAATTCGTCGGCGAGGAAGTGCCGGAAGCGCGCGCTGTCGAGAACGCCCGCCATGCCGACGACCATGTGGTGCGGCAGGCCTGAAAATTCGCGCAATGCCCAGACCATGGCATCGAGCGGATTGGTGATGCAGATGACGAAGGCATTGGGGGCATGCTGCTTGATGCCTTCGCCGACCGCCTTCATGACCTTGAGGTTGATGCCGATGAGGTCGTCGCGGCTCATGCCGTCCTTGCGCGGCACGCCGGCGGTGACGATGCAGACGTCGGCACCGGCGATGTCGGCATAATCGCTCGTGCCCTTCAATTCGGCGTCATAGCCCGCGACGGGGCCGGCCTGCGCCAGGTCGAGCGCCTTGCCCGCGGGCATGCCCTCGGCAATGTCGAACAGGACGACGTCGCCCAGTTCTTTCATCGCGGCGAGATGGGCGAGCGTGCCGCCGATCATGCCCGAACCGATCATCGCAAGCTTTTTGCGGGCCATAGGTCTTCCTTCATGACGAATTGCAGCGACTCGGCATCTGCCGCGCGCGCGGGGGGACAATGATGAAAGCCGCAATTACGCGGATTGTTCCGCCGCCGCAACCGGGCGGGGGCAACTATCTTTGCGCATTGTTCGCAATATCAATAAGCCCAAGACCTTCGTCCTCGCGAGGATCGCTCGGGCCTAGTCGCCAGCTGTCGTCGCATCGCTGCCATGGCCGAGGTCGAGATAGGCGTCGGAGCGCATCTCGAGCAGGCGCGAGACGGTGCGGTCGAATTCGAAGCGTCCGTCGCCGGCGGGATAGAGGCCGTCGGGCTCGGCGTCGGCGCTCGCGAGCAGCTTGACGCGATATTCGTAGAGCGCGTCGATCAGGGTGACGAAGCGCGCGGCCTCGTTGCGCATCTCGGGGCCCATTACCGGAATGCCGACGACGATTACGGCGTGGAAGGTCCGCGCGATCGCGAGATAGTCGCTCGCCCCGCGCGGCTCGCCGCACAGCCGCTTGAAACTGAACACCGCGACGCCCTTGAGCGCCTTGGGCACATGCAACGTGCGGCCGCCGCCGAGCGCGAGGTCGCAGCTTGGGACATGCGCCTGGTCGCTCGGCGGATAATCGGTCAGGCGGAAGAAGGTTTCGCTCAGCGCCGCCGTCGCCGCGGGGCCGTTGGGGACGTGCCACAGGCCGGCATCGCCCAGCCGGTCGCGGCGATAGTCGGTCGGGCCGTTGAGCGCGACGACGTCGTTCTCCGCCTCGATCGTCGCGATGAAGGGCAGGAAATGCTCGCGGTTGAGCCCGTCCTTGTAAAGATCGCGCGGCGGCCGGTTCGACGTCGCGACGACGGTCACGCCGTGGTCGAGCAGCGCTGTGAACAGTCGCGAGATGATCATCGCGTCGGCCGAATTGTTGATCACCATCTCGTCGAAGGCGAGCAGGCGCACGCCCTTGGCGATCGTTTGCGCGACGGTCGCGATCGGGTCGCCCTGTTCGCATTGGCGGGCTTTTTTGAGCGCGGCGTGGACGTCGATCATGAAGGCGTGGAAATGGACGCGGCGTTTGCGCTCGATCTTCAGCGTCTCGTAGAACAGGTCCATCAGCATCGATTTGCCGCGCCCGACCGCGCCCCACAGATAGGCGCCGCGCGTGCGGTCGGGCTTGCGGTCGAGCAGCCGCGCGATCCAGCCGCGATCGGCGCAGCGCGCCTCGAGCCGGTCCTGCAGGTCGTCGAGCGCCGCGACCGCCGCTGCCTGCTGCGGATCGGGCCTGAGTTCGCCGCCGTCGATGAGTTCCGCGTAGCGCGCGGCGAGACGGGTCATCCGCCCTTCTTCAGCATGCCCGAAAAGCTCGCGACGATGTGCGGGCTGCCGCTGGCGTCTTCGGCGGGCGCCTGGACCAGCCGCCCGCGCAGGAAGACGAGGTGCCTGCTGTCGCGGACGATTTCGACCTCGGCATCGAGCGGCTCGCCGAGCCGGCCCGCGCCGACGAACTGCATTGACAGGTCGACCGTGACGGTGCGCGGCCCCATCGCGATGCCGAGCGTGCGCGCCGCGGCGAACAGCGCGATATCGGCGAAGGCGAGGCTGATCCCGCCATGGACGTTGTCGGCGAGGTTGCTGTGCTGGCGCTGCGGCACGATGCGCACGCGCGCGCTCGTCTTGCCGGTCGGCTGGATCCGCATCGGGCCGAGGAAATGGTTGAATCGCTCGCCTTCGCGGATCTCCCAGCGAAACCAGCCGGGATGATCGGGATCGGGCCCGAACGCGAAGCGCGGGTCGATGTCGGGGCCGGTCACCGGACCTCTCGCGCTCAGAGCCGGCGCTCGACCATCAGCTTCTTGGTTTCGGCGATCGCGCGCGCGGGATTAAGTCCCTTGGGGCAAGCGTTGGCGCAGTTCATGATCGTGTGGCAGCGATAGAGGCGATAGGGATCCTCGAGCTCGTCGAGCCGCTCGCCGGTCATTTCGTCGCGGCTGTCGGCGAGCCAGCGATAGGCCTGGAGCAGGATCGCGGGGCCGAGGAACTTGTCGGCGTTCCACCAGTAGCTCGGGCAGCTGGTCGAGCAGCAGGCGCACAGGATGCATTCGTAAAG